>NZ_JBFAKM010000005.1:0-286124 GCF_040655695.1 Polymorphospora sp. NPDC050346
CCGGGCCGCTGATCCGGGGCCGGCTGGTCGTGCTCGCCCCCGACCGGCACGTGCTGCTGCTGACGATGCACCACATCGTCTCCGACGGCTGGTCGATGGGGGTGCTCACCCGGGAACTCGGCGTCCTCTACACCGCGTTCCACGGAGGTGACACCGACCCGCTGCCGCCGCTGCCGATCCAGTACGCCGACTACGCCGCCTGGCAGCGGCAGTGGCTCGCCGACGGCGTACTCGCCCGACAGGAGACGTACTGGCGACAGGCCCTCGCCGACGCACCGGCCCTGCTCGAACTCCCCACCGACCGCCCCCGGCCGGCCGAACAGGACCACGCCGGCGCCCAGTTGGCGCTGGACCTCGACGCCGACCTGACGGCGGCCCTCAAGGCGCTCGGTGCCCGGCACGGCGGCACCCTGTTCATGACCCTGCTGACCGGCTGGGCGATCGTGCTCTCCCGGCTCTCCGGCCAGACCGACCTGGTCATCGGCACCCCCACCGCCAACCGACGCCGCGCCGAACTCGAAGACCTCATCGGCTTCTTCGTCAACACCCTCGCCCTACGCGTCGACCTCACCGGCAACCCGACCGTCACCGAACTCCTCGACCGCGTCCGCGACCTCTCGCTGACCACCCTCGAACACCAGGACCTCCCCTTCGAACAGGTCGTCGAACTCGCCAACCCCACCCGCAGCCTCGCCCACGCGCCGCTGTTCCAGGTGATGTTCGCCTGGCAGAACAACGAGGACGGCGAGCTGGCGCTGCCCGGCATCGAGGTCACCGCGCTGCCGTTCCCGTACACGAGCGCCAAGTTCGACCTGGTCCTCGCCCTGGCCGAGCAGGGCGGCCGGATCACCGGCAGCCTCGAATACGCCACCGCGCTGTTCGACACCGACACCGCCCGCCGATACACCCGCTACCTGCACCGGGTCCTGACCCAGATGGCCGACCACCCCGAACGCCCGGTGACCGAACTGAGCCTGCTCGACGAGCGGGACCGGGTGCGGGTGCTGAGCCAGGCCCGTACGTCGCCGGTCGAGCGGGGCATCCGGGCCCGGTTCGACAGCCGGGTCGGCACCGCCCCCGACGCCGTGGCGGTCTCGTTCGAGGGCGGAGCGCTGCGCTACGCCGAACTCGACCGCCGCGCCAACCAGCTCGCCCACCACCTGCGGGAGCGGGGAGTCGGTCCGGACTCGCTGGTCGCGGTTTGCCTGCGCCGCTCACCGGACCTGGTCGTGGCGTTGGTCGCGATCCTCCGGGCCGGTGGCGCGTACGTACCGCTGGACCCGGGTTACCCGGCCGACCGGCTGGCGTACATGCTGCGCGACAGCGCCCCGGTCCTGCTGCTGACCGCCGGCGACACCGCTGCCGTCGCCGACCTCCCCGGCGCGCCGCCCGCGATCGACCTCCACACCGACCAGTCGCGCTGGGCCGGGCACCCGACCGGCGCCCCGGAGCCGGCGGCCGGACCCGACCACCTCGCCTACGTGATCTACACGTCCGGCTCCACCGGTCAGCCGAAGGGGGTGGCGCAGACCTGGCGGTGCCTCGACAACCTGGTCGACTGGCAGTTGCGTTTCGCGGCACCGGGCAGCCCGGCACCGGAGCGGGTGCTGCAGTTCGCCTCGATCAGCTTCGACGTGTCGTTCCAGGAGATCTGGAGCACCCTGTGCCAGGGCGGCGAGCTGGTGCTGATGGACGAGGAGCACGGTCGCGACCTCGGTGAGTTGCGCCGGTTCATCGCCGAGCGGGGCGTCCGGCGGGCGTTCCTGCCGGCGGCGGTGCTGCACCAGATGGCCGGCCTCACCGGGGCGGTCGCCCCGCTCGCGCCGGGCTGCGAGATCGTGACCGCCGGTGAGGCGCTGCGGGTCAACGACGACGTCCGGGCCCTGCTGGTCGGGCTCGGTGGCGATTACCTCTACAACCAGTACGGGCCCACCGAGACCCACGTGGTCAGCCAGTTCGCGCTGGCCACCGCCGACGCGGCGAGCTGGCCGGCGCTGCCGCCGATCGGCCGCCCGATCGCGGGTGCCCGGCTCTACGTGCTCGACGGACGGCTCGAACCGGTGCCGGACGGCGTGCTCGGCGAGCTGTACATCGGCGGCACCGGCCTGGCGCGCGGCTACCTCAACCGGTCCGGCCTGACGGCGGCCCGGTTCCATCCCGACCCGTTCGCCGGGCCGGGCGAGCGGATGTACCGCAGCGGTGACCTGGTCCGCCGGCGCGCCGACGGCACCATCGAGTTCGCCGGGCGGGCCGACGACCAGGTGAAGGTACGTGGGTTCCGGGTCGAGCCGGGCGAGATCGAGAGCGCGCTGCGGGACGTGCCGGGCGTACGCGAGGCGGCGGTGCTGCTGCGCGAGGACTCGCCCGGTGACCCGCACCTGGTCGGCTACCTGGCCGGTGAGGTCACCGCCGAGGTGGCCCGCGACCACCTGCGCCGGCGGTTGCCCGGGCATCTGGTGCCGACCCGGTGGGTGGTGCTGGACCGGTTGCCGTTGACCGCGAACGGCAAGCTCGACCGGCGGGCGCTGCGCGCCCCGGAGCAGGCGGACGACGCGACCGCCTACGTCGCGCCGCGCGACGACCGGGAAGCCCGGATGGCCGAAATCTGGGCCGAGGTGCTGCGCCGCGACCGGATCGGGGCGTACGACAACTTCTTCGCGCTGGGCGGGCACTCGCTCCTGGCGACCCGCCTCGTCCACGCCGTGAACCAGCGGATGGCGGCGGGCCTGTCGCTGCGCACCCTCTTCCAGAAGCCGGTCCTGGCCGACCTCGTGGCCGAACTGGCGCGGCACGACCCGCCCGTCGTCGTCGACCTGCCGGCGCTCACCCCCGACCCGGCCGGCCGGCACGAACCGTTCCCGCTCACCGACATCCAGGAGGCGTACTGGGTCGGCCGCGAGTCGACGATCGAGCTCGGTGGGGTCGGCGCGCACGGCTACAGCGAGCTGCGGCTGCGCGAGTTCGACGAGGGACGCTTCAGGCGTGCGCTGGACCGGCTGATCGCCCGGCACGACATGCTGCGGGCGGTCTTCCACGACGGCACCCAGCGGGTCCTGGCGACCGTGCCGTCTTACCCGATGGCCCGGCACGACCTGCGCGGGCTCGATCCGGAGACCGTCGGGCGGCGGCTGGCCGAGATCCGGGAGCGGATGTCGCACCAGTTGCTCGACGCCGGCCGGTGGCCGCTGTTCGAGTTCGCGTTGACGCTGCTCGACGGGGAGGCGCGGCTGCACGTCAGCATCGACGCGCTGATCGTCGACGCGGCCAGCGGGCAGATCCTGGAGCACGAGCTGGGGCTGCTCTACGCCGACCCGGACGCCGACCTGCCGCCGCTCACGGTGAACTTCCGCGACTACGTGCTGGCCGAGCGGGCACTGCGCCGGACGCCGCGTTACGACCGGGCGCTCGCCTACTGGCGGGAGCGGGTCGGCACGCTGGCGCCGGCGCCCGGGCTGCCGCTGGAACGCCAGCCGGAGAGCGTCGAGCGGCCGCGTTTCACCCGGTACGACGAGGTGCTGCCGGCCGAGCAGTGGGGCCGGCTGAAGGCGGCGGCCGGCCGCTACGGGGTGACCCCGTCGGTGCTGCTGCTGACCGCGTTCGCGCAGGTGCTGGCCAGGTGGAGCCGGCAGTCCCGGTTCACGCTGAGCCTGCCGCTGTTCAACCGGCTGCCGCTGCATCCGGGCATCAACGCGGTGATCGGCGACTTCACCTCGCTGGTGCTGGTGGAGGTCGACGTGCCGGCCGGGGTCGACTTCGTGACCCGGGCCCGCGCGGTGCAGGAGCAGTTGTGGCAGGACATCGACCACGCCGCGGTCAGCGGCGTACGGGTCAACCGGGAACTCGCCCGGGCCCGGGGGACGCGGCACGCCGCGCTGCCGGTCGTCTTCAACAGCACGCTGAGCGAGCTGGCGCCCGAGTCCGGTGACAGCGGTCTGCCGGCGGCGCTGAACGGTGAGGTCGTCCACGGCATCACCCAGACGCCGCAGGTCTGGATCGACCACACGGTCCTGGAGGCCGAGGGACGGTTGCACTTCAACTGGGACAGCATCGACGAGCTGTTCCCCGCCGGGCTGGTCGCCGAGATGTTCGCCGCCTACCGGACGCTGCTCGGCCGGCTCACGGACGCCGCCGCCTGGCACACCACGGTGGACGGTCCGGTGGCGCCGCCGGCACCGGCCGCGCTGCCGGCCCCGGGTCCGCTGATGCACGAGCTGTTCGACCGGCAGGCGCTGGCGACCCCGGCCGCGCCCGCCGTGCTGGCCCCGGACCGTCGGCTGGACTACGCGACGCTGCGCACCGAGGCGCGGCGGCTCGCCGGCCGCCTGCAGGACCGGGGCGTACGTCCCGGGCAGCTCGTCGCGGTGCTGCTCGACCGGGGCTGGGAGCAGGTCGTCGCCACCCTGGCGGTGCTCTACGCCGGCGGCGCCTACCTGCCGGTCGATCCGGACTGGCCGGCGGAGCGGGTGGCCCGGGTGCTGGAGCGGGCCGGGGCGGAACTGGCCCTGGTGGGTCCCGCCCCGGTCGCCGTACCCGACGGTGTCGGGCACCTGGTGGTCGATGCGACCACGGTCGGGGCCGGCGGCCCGGAGCCGCGGCCGGTCGCGGTGGCCGACACCGACCTGGCGTACGTGATCTACACGTCCGGCTCCACCGGCACCCCGAAGGGCGTGATGATCGACCACCGGGGCGCGGTCAACACCCTGCTCGACGTCAACGGGCGCTTCGGTGTCGGGCCCGCCGACCGGGTGCTGGCCGTCTCCGCGCTCAGCTTCGACCTCTCCGTCTTCGACATCTTCGGCACGCTCGCCGCCGGTGCGGCGGTCGTGACGCTCGATCCCGAACTGGCCCGCGACCCGGTGCACTGGTCGGAGCTGGCGTGGACGCACCGGGTCAGCGTCTGGAACTCGGTGCCGGCCCTGGCCGGGATGCTGGTCGACCACGCCGAGGGCGGTAACCCGCTGCCGCCGTCGCTGCGGCTGGTGATGCTGTCCGGTGACTGGATTCCGCTGCCGCTGCCGGGGCGGCTGCGGGCGCTGCTGCCCGACGTCGACGTGCACAGTCTCGGCGGCGCCACCGAGGCGTCGATCTGGTCGATCCACCACCCGATCGGCGAGATCGACCCGGCCTGGCGCAGCATCCCGTACGGCCGGGCGCTGGCCAACCAGCGGTTCTACGTGCTGGACGAGGCGCTGCGTACCCGGCCGACCTGGGCCGTCGGCCAGCTCTACATCGGTGGGATCGGCCTGGCTCGGGGGTACTGGCGGGACGAGGCGGCGACCGCGGCCGGCTTCGTGCTCCATCCGGTCACCGGTGAACGGCTCTACCGCACCGGTGACCTGGGGCGGCTGCGACCGGACGGCTCGATCGAGTTCCTCGGCCGGGAGGACGACCAGGTCAAGGTCAACGGCTACCGGGTCGAACTGGGTGAGATCGAGTCGGCGCTGGAGAGCCATCCGGGCGTACGCGCCGCGGCGCTGCGGCTGATCGGCGCGGCGCAGGCCGACAAGCGGCTGGCCGCGTACGTGGTCCCCGACGGTGCCGCCCTCGACGCCGCCGTCCTGGTCGAGCACCTGGAGCGGCGGGTGCCGGCGTACATGGTGCCGGCGTCGTTCACGTTCCTCGACGCGTTGCCGCTGTCGGCCAACGGCAAGGTCGACCGGGGCCAACTGCCCGACCCGCGGCCGTCGGCGGTGCCCGTGGTCGCGGCGCTGGTGCTCGACGACCCGGCCGAGGACCGCCTGGTGAAGATCGTCACCGAGATCCTCGACGTGCCGGTCGTCGCGCCGGACGCCAACCTGCTGCTGCTCGGCGCCACGTCGATCGACATCGTACGGCTCGCCAACGCGCTCTCCGGCGAGCTGGGCTTCCGACCGAAGCTGGCCCGGCTGATGCGCCAGCCCACCCTGGCCGACCTGCTCGGCATGTATCGCGAGCACGTCGCCCAGCGGGCCGTCGTCGCGCGGGCGCAGCGGGCGGTGGTCGACGACCCGGCCGCCCGCGCCGAGTTCAAGGCGCGTGGCGAGGGCCGGCGGGTCTTCCCGCCGGCGACCGGGCAGGTGGCGCTGGCCGCGCCGGCCGACCCGGGCTTCGCCCGCCGCTACACCGACTACCGTTCGGTGCGCCGCTTCGGCGCGGACCCGGTGCCGGCGCACGCGCTGGGCCTGCTCCTGGCCGCGCTGGCGCAGCGGCAGGTGGACGGCCGGGCGAAGTTCCAGTACGGCTCGGCCGGCGGCACCTACCCGGTGCAGACATACCTTTACGTCAAGCCGGACCGGGTCACCGGGGTGCCGGGCGGGGCGTACTACCACGATCCGGCGACGCACCGGCTGGTCGCGCTCGGTGGTGAGCGCGAGCTGAGCCCGGACGCCTACGACTACTTCGTCAACCGGCCGGTCTTCGAGTCCGCCGCATTCGCACTGTTCCTGGTGGCGCAGCGGGCCGCGATCGACCCGCTCTACCCGGAGCAGAGCGTGGCCTTCTGCAACATCGAGGCGGGTGCGATGGCCCAACTGCTGACGATGGCCGCCGCCGACCACGGTCTCGGCCTGTGCGGGATCGGCTCGCTGGAGACCGACGAGCTGGCCGCGCTGTTCGACCTGGACACGTCGCACCGGCTGGTCTATTCGCTGGTCGGCGGCACCCGCCCCGACCCCGGCATTCCCGGGCCGCGCCCGGCCGACGCCGGGTCCACCGACACCATCACGGTCGAGATATGAACGCCTTCGAGTTGCTCGACACGCTCAACCGGCACTCCGTCGGGTTGTTGGTCGACGGCGACCGGCTGCGTCTGCAGGCGCCGCGGGACGTGCTCACCCCGGAGCTGCTGGCCGAGCTGAAGCTCCACAAGGAACAGTTGATCGCGATCCTGACCGGCTCCGATCCGGAGACGATCCCGCGCCGGCCGGTGTCGGACGCGCCGCTGCCGCTCGCGTACGCCCAGCGCCAACTGTGGTTCCTCGACCAGCTCTCGCCGGGCAACCCGTTCTACAACAACCCGGTCGCCTTCGACATCACCGGCGCGCTGGACGTGGCGGCGCTGGCCCGGGCGCTGACCGAGGTGGTCCGCCGGCACGAGGCGCTGCGCACCGTCTTCGCGGACGTCGACGGCGAACCCTGCCAGGTCGTACGCCCGGCCGGCCCGGTCGCCCTGCCGGTCACCGACCTCGGCGGGCTGCCCGACCCGGAACGGCGACGGCGGGCCGACGAGGCCGTCGAAGCCGACGCGCGGGCACCGTTCGACCTGGCCACCGGGCCGCTGCTGCGCAGCAGCCTGCTCCGGCTCGCCGACGACGAGCACCGCTGGCTGCTCAACGTGCACCACACGGTGGCCGACGGCTGGTCGATCGGCATCCTGATCGGCGAGGTGACCACGCTCTACGGGGCGTACGCGCGGGGCGCGGCGAGCCCGCTGGCGGAGCTGCCGATCCAGTACCCGGACTACGCGCTGTGGCAGCGCCGGCACCTGGCCGGTGGCGAACTGGAGCGCCAGCTCGGCTACTGGACCCGGACCCTGGCCGGGGCGCCGGCACTGCTGGCGCTGCCGACCGACCGGCCCCGGCCGGCGGTGCAGCGCTACCGCGGCGACTGTCACGGCGTCGTGGTCGGTGCCGACGTGCTCCACGGCCTGCGGGAGGTCGGCCGGGCCGGCGACGCGACGCTGTTCATGACGCTGATGGCCGCCCTGTCGGTGCTGCTGTGGCGGTACAGCGGCCAGGACGACGTCTGCGTCGGCACCCCGTTCGCCAACCGCAACCACCGTGAGGTCGAGGGCCTGATCGGCCACTTCATCAACACCGTGGTGATCCGTAACCGGCTGGACCCGGGGCAGCCGTTCGCGGCGTTGCTGGCCGACGTACGCCGGCACCTGCTCGACGCGTACGCCCATCCGGACCTGCCGTTCGAGCAGCTGGTGGACGCGCTGAAACCGGAACGGCACACCAGCTACTCGCCGCTGTTCCAGGTGATGCTGGTGTTGCAGAACATCCCGCGCGGGCAGGTGGACCTGCCGGATCTGGCGCTGCGGCCGCTGGCGAGCAGCACCGGCGCCGCGAAGTTCGACCTGTCGGTCGAGGCCGCCGAGCAGGCCGACGGGCTGCATCTCACCTTCGAATACAACACCGACCTGTTCGACGCGGCGACGGTCGCCCGGATGGCCGACCATTTCGTACGCCTGCTCGGGCAGGTGGCCGCCGACCCGTCGGTGCCGGTGGGTGCGCTGCGCCTGCTCGGGCCGGCCGAGCGGCGGCGGCAGGTGGTCGACTGGAACCGCACCGGGCGGCCCGTGACCGGGTCCAGCCTGGTCGAGCGGTTCGGGGAGCAGGCGCGGCGGCACCCCGACCGGCTCGCCGTGGCCGGTGCCGGCGGACGGCTCGACTACGGCACGCTGGACCGGCGGTCGAACCGGCTGGCGCACGCGCTGATCGCCCGGGGCGTACGCGCCGACCAGGTCGTCGGCCTGCACGCGGGGCGCGGCGTCGAACTGGTCGTCGCGATCCTGGGCATCCTGAAGGCCGGCGCCGCCTATCTGCCGCTGGACCCGACCCTGCCGCCGGCCCGGCTGGCCGGCATGGTCGACGACGCGGCACCGGTGCTGGTGCTCGCCGACGGGGCCGGGTCCGAGACCGGCATCGCGGCCGAGGGCATCACGGTCGAGGACATCGTCTCGGTCGAGGCGGAGGGGCGGTCGGACGCGCCGCCCGACGTCGCCCCGCATGCCGCCGACCTGGCGTACGTGATCTACACGTCGGGTTCCACCGGCCGGCCGAAGGGGGTCGCGGTCGCCCACGGCAGCATCGCCAACCTCCTCGACCACTGGGTGTCGCGGCTGGGCGCCGTACCCGGCGAGGCGGCGGCACTGTGGTCGAGCATCGGCTTCGACGTCTCGGTGCAGGAGATCTTCCTGCCGCTGACCACCGGTGGTGCCCTCCACCTCGTACCAGAGGAGGTGCGGGCCGATCCGGCCGCGCTGATGGGCTGGCTGCGCGAGCACCGGATCGTGCAGGCATACCTGCCGCCGGCCTTCGTCCGGTGGCTCTACGAGGACCCCGCCCGGCTGGCCGGGCTGGCGCTGCGGCAGCTCCTGGTCGGCGTGGAGCCGCTGCCGGAGCAGGGCCTGCACCGGATCCAGGAGGTCCTGCCCGGCCTTCGGGTGCTCAACGGATACGGGCCGACCGAGACCGCCGTCTACAGCACCGCCTACCTCGACCCGCGGCCGCTGGCACGGCAGTGCCCGATCGGCCGGCCGCTGGCCAACACCCGCGTCTACCTGCTCGACGAGCGGCTGGAACCGGTGCCGGTGGGAGTGACCGGCGAGATCTACATCGGCGGTGCCGGACTCGCCCGCGGCTACCTGGGCCGGCCGGCGCTGACCGCCGACCGGTTCGTGGCCGACCCGTTCGTGCCCGGCGAACGCGTCTACCGCACCGGTGACCTGGCCCGTTTCCTGCCCGACGGGGACATCGAATACCTCGGCCGGCGGGACAACCAGGTCAAGCTGCGGGGATTCCGGATCGAGCTGGGCGAGATCGAGGCGGCGCTGCTCGACCGGCCCGACGTGCACGAGGCGGTGGTGCTGGTCGACCGGGACGCGGCCGGCGAGCCACGGCTGGTGGCCGGGGTCGGCCGTGGCGAGGCGACGCCGCTGCTGCACAGCGAGTGGCGGGCGGCACTGTCGCGGCGGCTGCCCGGCTACATGATCCCGGCGCAGTTCGTGGAGCTGCCGCACCTGCCGCAGACCGCCAACGGAAAACTCGACCGGGCCGAACTGCTGCGGCTCGCACGGGCGAACATGCCGTGGCAGGTCAACCTGGCCAGCCCGCGCGACCAGATCGAACTCACGCTCTACCAGATCTGGAAGCGGCTGCTGCTCCAGCCGGACATCGGCATCAGCGACTCGTTCTTCGACATCGGCGGCACCTCGATCTCGGCGATCAAGCTGGCCCACGCCGTCGGCGAGGAGTTCGGCGTACCACTGCCGGTGCACGAGATCATGCTGCACCCGACGATCGAGGCGCTGGGCGGCCGGCTGCGGCGGGGCACGTCGGGTAAGCCGCCGAGCAACCTGATCGAGTTCCGGGCCGGCGACGGCGGCGCCCGGGTGATCTGCGTGCACCCGGCCGGTGGCACCGCGTTCTGCTACCTGTCGCTGGCCAAGGCGCTGCCCGAGTCGGTCGGCGTGTACGGCATCCAGTCGCCGGGGGTGAACCCGGGCGAGGAGTTCCTGCCGACGGTCGAGGCGATGGCCGAGACATACCTGCGGCAGGTCGAGCCGCTGCTGTCCGGGCCGGTCGTCCTCACCGGACTGTCGTACGGCGGGCTGGTGGCGTACGAGATGGGCCGGCGGCTGGCGCTGGCCGGGCATCCCGGGCTGAGCGTGGTCCTGCTGGACACCCTCGGCACGGACGACCCGGCCCATCGGGCCGCGATCGAGCCGGTGGACATGGCCGAGTTCCGGGACAAGCTGATCAAGTTCAACGGGATGTATCCGGGGATCGACGACCGGCAGATCGACCAGTACCACCGGATCTACAACCACAACCGCACCACCATGCGTGACTATCCGACGTTGCCGTCGCCGGCCCGGCTGGTGCTGTTGCAGGCGACCGCCGGGCGCGGCGAGGACTTCCTGGCCGAGGTACGCGGCTTCTGGCGGCGGCGCGGCGCCGACTTCCGGCTGGAGCAGGTGCACTGCGACCACTGGGACATCCTGGAGAGCGCGGAGGTGCTCCGGGTGGCCGGCCTGCTGCGTGACGAGCTGGACCGGATTCCGGCCCGGCAACCCGTACGGGAGGCGTGATGGAGCCCGGCCTCGCCCGCGCGGTGCTCGCCCAGGCGCGCCGTACGCCGGACGCGGTCGCGGTGTCCGACGGCGACCGGCGGCTGCGGTACGCCGACCTGGACGCCGGGAGTGCCGCCGTCGCCCGGTCGCTACGGGCCGCCGGGGTACGCCCCGGGCAGGCGGTCGCGGTCCGGCTCCCCCGTTCCTGGCAGCTCGTCTGCGCGATGCTCGGCATCCTGCGGCTGGGCGCGACGGTGGTGCCGCTGGACCGGCAGAGTCCACCCGATCGGCAGCGCCACATGCTGCTCGACGCGGCGGTCACCGCCCTGGTCCACGGTCCCGACGGAGCCGGCGACCTGCCCGACGGCGTACGGCCGCTGCCGGTCGACGGGCTGTTGCGGGCCGGTGGGGAGCCGCCGCCGGAGGTGGCGCCCGCACCGGTCGCGTTCCTCTTCTACACCTCGGGCACCACGGGTCAGCCGAAGGGCGTCGAGGTACGCGACGCCGGCATCCTGCGGCTGGCCCGGCCGGGCTACATCGAACTGCCGCCGGCGGCCCGGTACGCCTGCATGTCGAACCCGGCATTCGACGCGTTGAGCTTCGAGGTCTGGGTGCCGCTGCTGACCGGTGGCCGCTGCGTGGTCCTCGACGACGAGACGGTGGCGACACCGCACCTGCTGGCCGCCGCGCTGCGGGCCGAGCGGGTCGACACGGCGTTCATCACGGTGGCGCTGTTCAACGCGGTCGTCGACCGGGTGCCGGACTGCTTCGCCGGGGTCGGTCAGGTGCTGGTCGGCGGCGAGCAGCTCAACGCGCGGCTGATCCGCCGCTGGTACGACGCCAACGCGGCCAGCGGCACCCGGCTGTTCAACGTGTACGGCCCGACGGAGGCGACGACGTTCGCCCTGTGCCATCCGATCCCACGCGACTTCGCCGGGGAGGTGGTGCCGATCGGTGGGGTGCTGCCGGGCACCGACGCGCTGCTGGTGGTCGACGGTGGCCGGGTCGCCGGGCCGGGCGAGGTCGCCGAGCTGTATCTCGGTGGCGAGGCGCTGGCGGCCGGCTACCGCAACCTGCCGGCGGAGACGGCCGGCCGGTTCGTCCGGCTGCCGTGGCTGGACGAACCGGTGGAACGGTACTACCGCACCGGTGACCTGGTGCGGCAGGACGCCGCGGGCCGCATCGAGTACGTCGGCCGGGTCGACCGGCAGGTCAAGGTCCGTGGTTTCCGGGTCGAGCCGGGCGAGGTCGAACGGCAGATCGTCACCCATCCGGCGGTCCGCCAGGCGTACGTGTGCACCCGGCGCGGCCCGCTCGGGGTGAACGAACTGCTGGCCTACCTGGTGGCCGGTCCTGATCTGTCCTTCGTGGACCTGGATCGGCATCTGGCGGCGGCGCTGCCGGCGTACATGCGGCCGCACCGGATCCACCTGGTCGACGCCCTGCCGCTGAACGCGAACGGCAAGGTGGACCAGGACGCGCTGCTGGGCCGCGACGATCCGCCGTGGCGGGGCGACGACGACGGTGCGCCCGCGACGGCGTGGCAGGCCGAGGTGCTGGCGCTGGCCGGCGAGGTGCTGGGCGTACCGGACCTGCGGCCGGGCGACCGGTGGATCGCCAGCGGTGGCGATTCGCTGAAGGCGCTGCGGCTGCGCTTCGAGGTCCAGCGGCGCTGGGGTGGGGAACTGCCACAGGCGACGGTCCTGCGCGGCGACTTCGCCGAGTTGGCCGCCGCGATCGACGCGGCGCGGGGCGTGGCCGGTTCGCCGTATCCGGTGCCGGCCGCCCTGGCCGGTGCGCGGTCGGCGCCGGCCACCTCGGAGCAGCAGCGGCTGTGGCTGTTGCAGCAGCGGTCGCCGGGGTCCGGGGCCTATCACGTCGGATTGGCGTTCGAGCTGCGCGGCCGGGTCGACGTCGCGGCGCTGCGGCAGGCGCTGCGGCGGGCGGTGGTCCGCCATCCGGCGCTGCGGACCGGGTTCCGGGCCGCGCCCGAGGGACTGCTCCAGGAGGTCGGCGACCCCTACGACCCGTGGGCCGACCCCGGGCCGGACCCGGACGACGGCTGGCAGGATCGGGCACGGGCACTGTTCGCCGTACCGTTCGACCTGGCGCGGTCGCGGATGCTGCGGGCGTACTGGCTGCCCGGCGACGACGGCGGGACGCTGTTGCTGCACCTGCACCACATCGCCGTCGACGGCTGGTCGCTCGACGTGCTGTTCGGCTCCCTGTCGGCCGACTACGCTTCGGCGCTGGCCGACCCGTCGGCCGGGGCCGGACCGTCGGCCGGGGCCGGACCGTCGGCCGGGGCCGGACCGTCGGCCGGGGCCGGACCGTCGGCCGGGGCCGGGACGGACGACGACACCGGCACGGACGTGCCGACGCCGCTCGACTACGCCGTCTGGCAGGCCGACTGGTTCGACCGGCCGGCCTATCTGGCGCGGCGGGCCACGCTGCGGGACCACTACGCCGGGATCGACGAGGTCGCCGCGCCAATGCGACCGTTCCGGGACGGGGCCGGCGACCACCTGCTCCAGACCTCGGTCGACACCGTACGCCGCAGTGCGCTCGACCGGGTCGGCGCGGAGCTGGGGCTGACCCGGTTCCATCTGCTGCTGGCCTGCTTCGCGTGGGCCGTGTACGGCGTCACCGGCCGGACCCATCCACGCGTCGCCAGCCCGGTCGCGAACCGGCCGGTACGCGACTTCGCACCCAGCGTCGGGATGTTCGCCAACACCGTGCTGCTGCCGCTGGCGCTGGCGCCCCGCGAGGAACTGCGCACCCAACTGCTGCGGCAGGCCGCCGCCCTGCGCCCGGTGCTCGACGCCCAGGACGTGGCACTCGCGCACGCCGTCGAAGACCACGACTTCGGCGCCGACGCACCGCTGTTCGACTTCCTCTTCGTCCTCGACAACACCGACTTCTCGACGCTGGCGCTGCCCGGCTGCGTGGCCCGGCCGGTGTGGCTGGCTCCGGCCGGCACCAAGTGCCCGCTCACCCTGTCGGTGGTCGAGCACGATGCCGGGTTCGACTGCCTGTGGGAGTACGCCGGCGACCACTTCGACGGGGCCGACGTGGCGGCGCTCGTCGACCTCTTCCGGCAGGGCCTCGACGCGCTGGCCGGCGGCGGCACGTCCACCCTGGCCGACCTGGTGCGGGCATATCGGGGCGGGCTGCCGGAACCCGGCCGGGGCGAGTCCGCCGAGCTGGCGTACGCGACGGTGGCCGAGGGCTTCGCCCGGCGGGTAAGCGCCGACGCCGCAGTTACGGCGCTCGTCGCCGGTGACCGCCGGCTCAGCTACGCCGAACTCGACGGGTATGCCGGCGGTCTCGCCGCCGAACTCGCGCAGCGGTATCCGGCGCCCGCCGGGGACGCGGCCGTCGCGCTGTTCTTCGAGCCGTCGGTCGAGCACGTGGTGGCGCTGCTGGCGCTGGCCCGGCTCAACCTCACCATCGTGCCGCTCGACCGGGCGTACCCGCCGGCGTTGCTGCGCCAGATCCTCGCCCAGGTCGACCCGCTGTGCGTGCTGTTGTCGCCCGGTGACGAGGCCGCCCTCGACGCCATCGACGCGGGCGCGCACCCCCGCCACCCGGTCGTCCTGGCCCGCACCGCCACCCCACCCGCGCCGTCGTACGCCGGCCGGCCGCTCTACACGCTGTTCACCTCGGGCTCCACCGGCACTCCGAAGGGGGTGCGGGTCGGCGACGCCATGCTGTGCAACCTGCTGCGGTGGCAGGTCGAGGCCGGTGGCCTGGCCGGACGGGCGGCCACCCTCCAGTTCTCGATGCTCTCCTTCGACGTCTCCTTCCAGGAGATCTTCGGCACGCTCTGCGACGGCGGCACCCTGCACCTGCCCCGGCGCGGCTGGCGGCACGACATGCCGGCGCTGCTGGAGCACCTGGACAGCGCCGGCATCGAGCGGATCTTCATGCCGTACGTCGCGTTGCAGCTCCTGGCCGAGCACGGGGTACGTCTCGGCCGGTTCCCGGTCAGGCTGCGGGAGGTGGTCACCGCCGGCGAGCAACTGGTGTGCACCGACAGCATCCGCCGCTGGTTCGCCGGGCTTCCCGGCGCCCGCCTGTTCAACCACTACGGGCCGACCGAGACGCACGTGGTCAGCAGCCTGTGCCTGGACGGTGACCCGGCCGGCTGGCCGGTCCGGCCGGCGATCGGGCGCCCGATCGCCAACATGTGGCTGCGGGTCGTCGACGGGGCCGACGAGGTCGTACCGCCGGACTGCCCCGGGCAACTGCTGATCGGTGGGCCGCTGGTGGCGCCGTGCTACCTGGGCGACCCGGCGCTCGACGAGGCCCGGTTCGTCGAACTGCCCGGCCTCGGCCACTTCTTCCGCAGCGGCGACCAGGCCCGGTTCGACCGCGACGGCCTGCTGCACTATCTCGGCCGGGACGACCAGCAGGTCAAGGTGAGCGGCCACCGGCTGGAGCTGGGCCAGGTCGAGGCGGCGCTGCTGCGGCATCCGGCGGTCGTCAACGCGGTCGTCGTACGCGACGGCGAGCACCTGGTCGGCTGCCTGGAATGCCGGACCACCCCGCCGGGCGCGGAGGAACTGGCCAGCCACCTGGCCGGGCTGCTGCCCGCGTACGTGCGCGTCGACCGCTTCCGGTGCCTGCCGGAGCTGCCGCGTACGGCCAGCGGCAAGCTGGACCGCCGACGGGCGCTGGCCGCGCCGGGCGAGGAGTTGCGGGTGCGGCCCCTCGCGGCGCCGGTCCTGTCGGCGCTGGAGGCGCGGCTGGCCGGGCTGTTCGAGGAGGTGATCGGAGTGTCCATCGCTCCCGATCAGCGCTTCTTCGACGGCGGCGCGGGCAGCCTCGGTCTGATGCGGTTCCACCTGCGGTGTGCCGCCGAGGGGTTGCCGCTGACCATCCCCGACCTCTTCGAGCACGTCACCATCCGTCGGCTGGCCCGGTTCCTGGAGGGGCGGCCCGCGCCGGCTCCCGTCGCCGCAGCGGTCGGGCCGGCGGCGGACGAGCCGGTCGCGGTCGTCGGGATGGCCGTACGGCTGCCCGGCGCTTCCGACCTGGCCGCCTTCTGGGCGATGGTGGCGGCCGGCGAGCGTGGGATCGAGCACTTCGACGCCGCCGACGGCCTCGTCGGGGCCCGCAGCCAGCTCGCCGGGCCGCTCGCCTTCGACCCCGGGCACTTCGGCATCAGCCGGTCCGACGCGCGGCTGATGGACCCGCAGCAGCGGCACCTGCTGATGAGCTGTGTCGAGGCGCTGGCGCACGCCGGCATCGCCGACCCGGCCGGGCAGCGGGTCGGCCTGCTCGCGAGCTGCGGCGAGAACACGTACTTCCAGGCCATGCTGCGCAAAGGCGACCCGGCCCGGCTGCCGGACGAGTTCCAGTTGGCGCTGCACCACGACAAGGACTTCCTCGCGACGAAGGTCGCCTACCACCTGGGCCTGACCGGCCCGGCCTTCACCGTGCAGGCGGCCTGCTCGAGTTCGCTGGTGGCCGTACACGTCGCCGCCGGCCTGCTGCGCCAGGGCGACAGCGACGTGATGCTGGTCGGCGGGGTGCTGGTCGACCCGCTGCTGACCGGCGGCTACCGCTACCGGCCGCACCACATCTTCTCGCCGGACGGGCACTGCCGGCCGTTCAGCGACGACGCCGCCGGCACCGTCGGCGCCAGCGGGGTCGGCGTGGTGGTCCTCAAGCCGCTGCGGCTGGCCCGGCGCGACGGCGACACCGTCTACGCGGTGGTCACCGGATCGGCCGTCAACAACGACGGCGCCGACAAGCTCGGCTACACCGCCCCGTCGATCCCCGGGCAGCGCGAGGTGATCCGCGCCGCGCTGCGCCGCAGCGGTCACTCCAGCACCGACCTCGGCTACGTCGAGGCGCACGGCACCGGCACCGAGTTGGGTGACCCGGTCGAGGTGGCCGCGCTGCGCCAGGCGTACGACCTCGCCGAGTCCGGTCGATGCGCGCTCACCTCGGTGAAGAGCCAGATCGGCCACCTCGGTGCGGCGGCCGGCGTCGTCGGCCTGGTCCGCGCCGTCCTGTCCATCCACCGTGGACTGATTCCGCCGAACGTCGACTTCCGGCGCCTCAACCCACGGCTCGGCACCGACCCGGCACCGTTCTACATACCCACGAAGGCCCGCCCCTGGCCGGACGGGCGGCCGAGGGTGGCGGCGGTGAGCAGCTTCGGCATCGGCGGCACCAACGCCCACCTGGTCGTCGAGGCCGCCGAACCGGCGGCCACCCGGCCGCCGGCCGACGTACCGGTGGTGGTGCTCGCCGCCAGCAGCACGGCCGCCCTGCGCGCCGACGCCGGCCGGATCGCCGACTACCTCGCGGCCCGGCCCGACACCTTCCGGCAGGTGCTGCGCCACCTGCAGGCCGGCCGCCCCGCCGGACGCTGGCGGATGGCGGCCGGGTGCGCCGACGCGGATGCCGCCGTGGCCTGGCTCCGGACCGCCGCCGAGGTGACACCCGTGGCGGCAGCACCCGTGGCGGCGGCGCCCGTCGAGGTCACCGGGGCGGCCGCGGAGCTGGTCGCCGCGTGGCTGGCCGGTCGGGCGATCCGCTGGCCGGCCGGGCCGGCGCCGGCTCCCTGGGACTTCCCGCCGCCGTCGTTCGAGCTGGCCGACTTCGACTTCGCCCGGGCCACACCGCCGGCCGGACCGTCGCCGGCCGGGCCGGATCCGGCGTCGTCGGTGACCGGACCGCTGCCCGCGCCGGTAGCCGGGCCGGCAGTGGAGGGGTGGCCAGCGCGGGTGCCCGAGGCGGAATGGCTGCACCAGCCGCACTGGATCCGGTGGCGGCACGCCGGCTCTGCCGACGTACGCCGGCCGGCGACGCTGGTCGTCCTGGCGGCCGAGCCGGTTCCGCCGGCCGCGGTACGCGCGTTCGGGGCAGCCTACGACCGGGTGGTGACCGTCGTCGCCGCCGACCGTTTCAGCCGGGCGGCACCGGACAGCTACCGGGTCGACCCGGCCGACCCGGACTCGCTACGCCGGCTGCTCGACGCGCTGGCCGGCGCCGACATCGACTGGCTGCACGCGCTGCCGCTGGCCGTCACCGGACCGGTCGGCCCGGACTCGCTGGACCGCGCCTACTGGGCCTGCGTCGACACCCCGGCCGCGCTGCTGGCGGCGGTCGCCGGCCGGCCGGACCGCCACCGGGTGCGGGCCTGGTGGCTGTCGTACGACGCCCAGCCGGTGACCGGCGACGTACGCCGGCCCGAGTTGGGGCTGCTGGCCGGGATCTGCGAGGTGGCTCCCCAGGAATCCGCTGTCGACGGCCACTGGCTCGACCTGCCGAGCCGCGACCCGGCGGACTGGGCGACGGCCCTGTCCGCGCTGGCGGATCTGTCGGCGAGGTCGGATCTCCCGGCGGAGTCGGCGCCCCGGCGGCTCGCGCTGCGTGACGGCTTCTGGTGGGAGCAGGCCCTGTTGCCGGTACGCCCGTCCACCGGCCCGGCGCCGCTGCCGGCTGGACCGGCCGTGTACGTGGTCCTCGGTGGCACCGGCGGCATCGGGGGGAGCATCGCGTCGTGGCTGCTGGAGCAGGGCGACTGCCGGGTGATCCTGCTGGCCCGGCGGGGTCACCTCCCGGCCGGGCTGGCCCCGTGGGCCGACCGGGTCGACGTCGTGGCGGTGGACCTGGCCGAGACGCCTGCCGACGAGCTGGTGGCCCGGCTCGACGCGTACACGGGGCGCGTGGACGGGGTCGTCCACGCCGCCGGGGTCGCCGCCGGTGGGCTGGTCGCCCGGCGGGACGCGGCCGCGATGCGGCTGGCGACGGCCGGCAAGATCCGCGGCGCGCTGCTCGTGGAACGGATCGTCGCGCACTACCGGCCGGCGTTCGCGGTCTACTGCTCCTCGATGTCGGCGCAGTTCGGCGGGGTCGGTCAACTCGACTACGCCGCCGCCAACGGGCTGCTGGACGGGTTCGCCCGGCACCGCACGACCGGGAGCGAGGCCACGGCGCGGGTCGTCGTCGACTGGGACGTCTGGCACGAGGTGGGCATCGCCCGGGACGCCCTGCCGACCGACGCCCGGCACCGGGCGCACCTGGCGGTCGGCCTGTCCGTCGCCGAGGGCCGGCGGCTGTTCGCGGACGCGCTGCGGCTGCGGCTGCCGCACCTGCTGGTCTGCACCACGGCGCTGGACGAGGCGCGGGGGTTCTACGCCCCGCCGGCCGTGGCGCCGGTCGCGGTTCCGGTCGTGGCGTCCCGGCCGGCGGCCGACGAGCTGACCAAGTGGCTGTGCCACTGGCTGGATGTCGACCGGCTCGACCCGGCCGCGTCGCTGTACGACCTCGGCGCCGACTCGCTGCTGCTGCTGGACCTGGTCGACGAGGTGAAGGAGCGCTTCGGCATCGGCCTCGCCCTGTCCCAGCTGAGCCACCGGGTGAGCCTGAACGAGGTGCTGGACCTCCTCGGCGAGACGTCCCCGACCGACGGTTCGGCCGTACCGCTGGAGGTCTGGCAGGCGGGCCACGGCCGGACGCTGCTCTGCCTGGTCCACCCGGTCGGCGGCGACATCCAGGCATACCGGTCGCTGGTGTCCGAACTCGACCCCGGACTCACCGTCTGCCTCGTCGCCGATCCCGCGCTGCAGCACGCCGACCAGCCGGCCTGGTCGCTGACCGAGCGGGCCGCGCACTACCACTCCGCGTTGGAGGCACGCTTCCCGCGCGACGAGTGGCGCTGGCGGCTCGCCGGCTGGTCCTTCGGTGCCTGGGTGGCGCTGGCGATGGCGGCACGGGCCGAGGCGGACGGGCAGCCGGCCGACGAGGTCTACCTGCTCGACCCGCCGCCGCCGGACGCCGGCCCGACCTTCCGGGCGTACGACGACGAGCGGCTCGAGGCGCTCTTCGCCCACGAGCTGGGGGCGGTGTCGGATGCCGGCCCGGCCGCGACGGCGTACGTCGACGGGCTGGCCCGCTGCTGCCGGGCCAACCTGGCGAGCATGGCGGACCACACCCCGCCGAGGCTGGCGACCACGCCGGCCCGACTGTGGCTCGCGGGCCGCCCGACGGCCGGGCTGCCGGTCCTCGGCGCCGCGGACGAGCAGGCCCGGCGGTGGCGGGCCCATCTGCCCACGCTGGCATCGTGGCATCGCGTCGACACCACCCATTACGGCATCGTCGAGCCGGAGACGGCCCGTACGGTGGCCGGCATCATCAACGAGGCGACGCGATGACTGTTGATCAGTGGTTCTGCCGGGCATCCGATGTGGAGGCGCCGGCACGGTTGTTCTGCTTCCCTTTCGCGGGCGGCAACGCCGCCGCCTTCCTGCCCTGGCAGCGGTTGCTCGGCCCGGACGTCGAGCTGTGGGTCGCGCAACTGCCCGGCCGGGGCGCCCGGCTGTTGGAGGAGCCACTGGACGACCTGGACGAACTGGTCGCCCGGCTGGCCGACGCGGTCGCCGAGCGGGCCGACCGGCCGTTCGCCCTCTTCGGGCACAGCCTCGGCGCGCTCGTGGCCTTCGAGGTGGCCCGTGCCCTGCGCCGGAACCGCCGGCCCGTCCCGGGAAGCCTGTGGGTCGCGGGTGCCGAGGGGCCGCAGACCCGGTCGATCGAGCAGCCGTTGCACGATCTGCCCGACGCGGAGCTGATCGAGGCGCTGCGCGACTACGGCGGCACCCCGCCCGAACTGCTCGACGATCCGGAGATGATGGAACTGCTGCTGCCGGGGCTGCGCGCCGACCTGGCGCTGGACGAGCGCTACACATACCGGGTTGAGGCACCGCTCGACCTGCCCGTACACCTGTTGCTCGGGGACCGGGACCCGCACGTGGAGCCGGCCCGCACGGCGGGCTGGGCGCGCGAGACCAGCGGCCCCCTGCACCGGCAGTTCTTCCCCGGCGAACACTTCTTCCTCTTCCCGCACCAGGCCACCATCACCGCGCTGCTGGCGAAGGTGCTGGCCGCCGATCCCCTGGCGGCGCGATGAACCCGTACCAGTCGCTGCCGCCACGGTCCTTTTGGCGCACCGCCGTGGCCGAGCCGGACATGCTGGACATCGGCGACCTGTGGACGCCGAAGTTCGTGGTCGACCCGGACGACCCGGTCCTCACCGCCGGTTCGTGCTTCGCCCGCCACATCGGACCCGCACTGCTGGAGTACGGGATGAACTGGCGTGAGGTGGAGCTGCCGCCGCCGGGGCTGACCGGCGACGAGCGCCGGGCCCGCCAGTACGGCCAGTTCTCGTTCCGCACCGGCAACATCTACACGGCCGCCATGCTGCGGCAGTGGCTGACCTGGGCACTGGACGACGTGGCGGCGCCCGACGAGGTCTGGAACGAGGACGGGGCGTTCTTCGACCCGTACCGGCCATCCGTCGAACCCCTCGGCCACCCGTCGGCGGAGGCGGTGCTGGCCGCCCGGCGGGTCACGCTGGCGGCGATCCGGGCCGCGGTCGCCGAGGCGGGCTGCCTCATCTTCACGCTGGGGCTGACCGAGGCGTGGCGGGACCGGCCCACCGGGACCGTCTTCCCGGTCTGCCCCGGCACGGTCCGTGGCACGTTCGACGCCGACCGGCACGAGTTCCGCAACTTCACCGTCGCCGACGTCTACGCCGACCTGTCGGCCGCCGTCGCGCTGGCCCGGGCCGTCAACCCCCGGCTGACCGTCCTGCTGACGGTGTCGCCGGTGCCACTGACGGCGACCGCGACCGGAGAGCACGCGCTGGTCGCCACCACCTACTCGAAGTCGGTGCTGCGGGCCGCCGCCGGCCAGTTGGCACGCGAACACGACCACGTCGACTACTTCCCCTCGTACGAGATCATCACCGGTTTCCCGTTCCGGGGGGTCTTCTTCGAGCCGAACCTGCGTGCGGTGACGCCGGCGGGTGTCGACTTCGTCATGCGCCACTTCTTCGCCGCACTCGAGGGGCGACCCACCGAGGCCCGACCGGTCGGCCCGACCGGGACCAGTGACGGGGGTGACCTGCTCTGTGACGACGCCGTCCTCGACTACTACAACGCCGGCTAGGTTCCTGCTCCTCGGCGACTCGCACGCCGGGCCGATCGGCCGGGCGGCGAAGGCGGCCGGGCTGCCGTTCGTCGGCGGCCCGATCGGCTCCGGGCGCGACTTCAACGCCGACTTCTTCGACGTACGCAACGACGGTCTGGTGTTCCGCGACGCCGAGGTCGAAAAGCTCTACCGGGGTTTTCTCACCGACCTGGCCGTGGCCGACATCGGCCAGCTCACGATCCCGCTGGTGTCGACGTTCGGGCTGAGCGCCCACTTCTTCGCCACCACCGAGAACTGGCACGTCTACCGGTCCGGTGACGGCGGGTTCCCGGCGGGTTTCCTGTCCAGCCGGCTGTTCGACGACATCGTGCGCGCGATGGCGCGCGACGCGCTGGTCTTCTACCGGCACGCCGTCGACCTGGGGCTACGGGTCCTCGCGGTGCTGCCGCCACAACGGGTGCCGGGCATGGCCGACCGGGCGGTTTTCATGGCGGCGCAGGAGACCATGCGGCGCGCGCTCGTCGACCTGGGGGTCGAGATCGTCGACCTACGCGCCCGGGTCACCGACGCGACCGGCCTGCAACGCGCCGCGCTGTGCGAGCCCGACGACCCGATCCACGGCAACCTCGCCTTCGGCCGGCTGATCGTGGCCGACCTGCTCGCCCGGGGGCTGTGAAACAACCGATCCACGAGGGGAAAGAGATGGACAACCACGTACTGGCCGCCGTCGAGCGGCTGACGACCCGGCCGCAGGAGCACTACGACACGTTCACCGCCCGGCCGCTGTCGCCGGTCATCGGCGCGGAGATCTCCGGCCTCGACCTGTCCACCGAACTGGACGACAAGGAGCTCGCCGAGATCAAGCAGGCCTTCCTCACCCACCACGTGCTGGTCTTCCGTGATCAGGTGCTGTCGGCCGAGGACCACAAGCGGTTCGCCGGCTACTTCGGCGAGCTGCGGTTGCAGCCGCTCGCCGACGTCGACGGCGGGGACCCGGCCATCCTGGAGATCAGCGCCGACAAGGACTCGCAGTTCGTGGCGGGCGAGGACTGGCACACCGACGGCACCGCAGACGCCGAACCGTCGCTGGGTTCGATGCTCTACGTCACCAGGACGCCGGAGATCGGCAGCGGCGGCGACACCCTGTGGGCCAACATGCATCTGGCGTACGAGATGTTGTCCCCGTCGATGCGGTCGTTCCTCGACGGGCTGACCGCGATCCACGACGGCCTGATCCCGTGGCAGGGCTACACCCCGCCGCCGGAGTACGTGGTGCCCAAGAGCGAGCACCCGGTCGTCGTACGGCACCCCGAGACCGGGCGCAAGCTCCTCTTCGTCAACGCCGGCTTCACGTCGCACATCGTGCAGTTGGCGCGGCACGAGAGCCGGGCGCTGCTCGACATGCTCTTCAACCACGTCGCCGGCCAGCCAATCCTGAGCTGCCGGGTCCGTTGGACGCCGAACACGCTGGTGTTCTGGGACAACCGCTGCACCCAGCACCACGCGGTGTGGGACTACTACCCGCACTCGCGCTACGGCCAGCGGGTCACCGTCAACGGCACCCGGCCAACGGCGTAGCGCTAGCGCAGGACGTTGGTGACGTGCCCGCCGGGCTGGATGTTGGGGGCCTGGAACGAGAGCGTGGTGGCGTTCCACGGCTCGGGATAAGGACCTACCGGGGGAGTCGGCTTCGGGATGCGGATCTGCCACGCCCTGCCGTTGCCGCACCAGTCGCCGTCGAGGTGGTCGCCGTGGATGGTCATGGCGACCGGTTTTCCCGGAATGGCGACACCGGCCGCGGTGGCCGCGGTCGGCTCGTGCCAGGTTCCGGCGACGTTCGAGGTGGCCCGGACGGCACCGTCGTGGCCGGCGAACACCACGATGGTCGGGCCGCCGGCGAACTGGGCCACGGCGAGGTGTGCCCCGGCCGGTGCGGCTCCGGTGCCGGCGACGGCGACCGGTGCCCACGGGTCCGGCAACGGGCCGCCGGTCAGCCGCACCTGCCAGATCTGTCCGTCGAGCCCGGTGACGAACCCGGCCGCGGCGGAGGTGGCGGCGAGCCCGCCGCCGGGGGTGGCGAAGTTCGGTGGGCTGGCCGGGGCGGTCGTCCAGGTGCCGGTGCCGCTGGACCGGACCACGCGGAGTGCGCCGTCGGTGCCGACGAACGCGACGCCGGGGGTGGTGCCGGGGATGGCGGCGACCGCCGCGCCGGGTGGAGCGATGCCGGCCGCGGTGACCTGCTGCGGCCCGGCCGGGGCAGTGCTCCGGTATGACCTGTTGAAGACGGCGCCGTTGCGGGCGACGAAGAAGACGTCCAGGCCGGCGGCGGCTATCGGGGCTCCGGGCGGGGCCATGCCGTAGGGGCCCTCGATGCTGACGCCGGGCCCTCCGGCGCCGCCCGAAATGGTCCGTGACGCGACGAGACCGCCGTGCACGCCGATCGCGAACGCCGTGATGCTGCCGCTGGCGAACCGGATGGTGGCGACGCCGGCTCCGGGCGGCGCGAACAGGTCAC
Organism: Polymorphospora sp. NPDC050346; assembly: GCF_040655695.1. NCBI lineage: Bacteria > Bacillati > Actinomycetota > Actinomycetes > Micromonosporales > Micromonosporaceae > Polymorphospora > Polymorphospora sp. NPDC050346. The sequence goes on from NZ_JBFAKM010000005.1 coordinate 24,240, forward strand.
CGTGCACCACGGCCGGTGTGCCGCCGGTGGACTTGTAGAGCAGGCCGTTCGCGCCGGCCGTGAACGCCTCGACCTGGTTGTCGGCGTACGCCGGTGAGGTGCCGATCGGCACGGCCGTGAGGATCAGCGCGGCGCCGACCGCGGCCGCGGCGCGCCGGTATCCGGCGCGGATCTGCGTCATGAGTGCCCCCTTCGGATGGTGGAACCGGTAGGGACAGACTCGCCGGGCGACCGCCGATTAGATAGAGGTAAATCGATCGACTTCGGGTATCGGCAATTCCCGCGCGCTCCCGACCGGCGCGGCTCCTCGGCCGACTATCCGGGGGCGACGATCTGCTCGGTGTAGGCCCAGTCGTCCTCGAGAGCCGCGTCCCGCTCCTCGGTCAGGCCGGTGAGGTCGGCCGCCCCGACCCGCCCGGCGGCGGCGACCCGGTCCCGCAGGATCCGGGCGGTGACCAGGGCGGCCCGGGTGCCCTGGGCGGTGACCGGATCCAGGTGGTAGCCGGCGTCGCCGACCAGGCACCAGCCCGGTCCACTCATCGGCCGGCGCAGCATCCGCATCCGACCGGCACCGCCGACCGACGTGGCCCGCCGTCCGGCCACGACAGCCGGCCCGACGTGCTGATCCGCGCGCACCATCCGGTCGTACATCCGCGCCGGGTGCTCGCCGGCCTCGTCGATCAAACTCTGGTGCAGGTCCAGGGCGACACACCACTGCTTGTCACCGCAGGGGGTGGAGATGAGGACACTGCGGTCCTGCAACGAGAAGTACGAGCGGTCCGTCGGCAGCGGCAGGTTCTCGTAGTAGGCGAGCAGTGCGAACCACGGCGAGTCGACGACCCGGTAGGCCGTCGCACCGACCCGCTCGGCGTTGCGCGACAGCCGGCCGTCGGCGAGCACCAGCAGGTCACAGGTGATCTCGCGGTCGACCCCGGCATGCCGGACGGTCACCCCGCGCACCCCGCCGGCGTCGAGCGCGATGTCGCGCAGCTGGGCCGGACGCAGGACGGTGACGTTGCCACGGCCACGGGCCGCGGCGAGCAGCGCCGGGTCCAGCACCTCGCGGGAAACACTCATCCGGTACGAGTACTCGTCCTCCAGCGGATACACCCGCTCGACGACCTCGTCGCCGACCCGGTAGGTGTCGCCGTACGTGCGCGGGGCACCACAGGCCAGAACGGTGTCGAGGAGCCCGAGTTCGGCCCAGGCGAGATTGCCGGTCCGGTCCCAGGTGGACTGTTGCGGCCAGAACGCGGTGGGGCGCGACGCGTCCACGACGAGGATCTTCTCCGCGTACGGGGCGAGTGCCCACGCGGTGGCCGCACCGGCGATCCGGCCGCCGGCGACGACGAGGTCCCAGTGGCCGGCGATCATGGCAGGACCGGCCCGGCGCCGTGGTGCTCCGGGGGTCGCTGGCTGTCATCGCTCGACACGGCTCAGTGTCCCACCCTGAACTGGCCTGGGGAAAGGGCGACCACGAAGGCCGCGATCACGCCCGCGGCGCACCACCATGTTGATTTTGGACATATACGCTCCGATCAAGATCGGAACAATCGCCCTCCACGACAACCGCGAATACATGCGAAAGAATCATTACGCAGAGTGACTTTGTGAGGCTGGCGCGGAACACTCCGGAGTTGTGGTGGTCAGTGGGCCGCCGCGATTCCGTTGTAGGAGGCCGCACAGATGATCGGATCACAGCCCTCGAGCAGGCGCGCGATTCTGCATCGTGCACTTGTCGCCACAGGCGTGGCGGTGCTTGTCGCCGCGTCGCTCACCAGCCCGACATCGGCGGCATCAGCCGTCGACGCCAAGCCCGTCCCGACCGGCGCCGTACCCGGTGGGTTCGCCACCTGGTCGGAACTGATCGAGGTCCAGACCCGCCTCAACGCCGCCGCCGACAAGGTGGAGGCGGCGAAGAACGCCGGCTTCGCCGGGCTCGTGGCCGCTCCGGAGAACCGCGAGCTGCGGGTCTACTGGAAGGGTGACGCCGGGACTGAGGTGCGTTCGCTGATCGCCGACCTGAACCGCGACGTACCGGTGAGGTTGCTGCCGGCCCGGTTCTCCGAGGCCGAGTTGGCGAGCGCGGCCCGCGGGTTCACCACCGTGCCGAACGTCGTCAACGCCATCCCGAAGGTCGACGGAAGCGGCATCCAGCTCACCGTCAGCGGCGGCGACAGCGCAAGAGCCGGCGCGGCGCGCGCGGTACGCGACTCCACCGTCCCGGTCACCGTCGTGGCCGGCGAGAAGCCCGTCGCCACCTACAACCGGCAGGCCGACGTCCCCTTGTACGTCGGTGGCAGTCGGTTCCGGACGCCGATCGGCGAGTGCACCACCGGCTTCGCGATCTTCCTGGGACCCAACTCGGCGATGCTCACCGCCGGACACTGCGGCGAGAACGGTCAGAATGCCTACACCGGCGCCGGCGTCTGGTTGGGCAACATCCACAGCAAGAACACCTGCCAGGACACCATGATCATCGGCGGCGCCTATTCGGCAGGCAGGGTCTACACCGGCGACCCCTACTCGAACAACCGTGTGGCAGTCGGTGGCGCCGCCCCCAACCGCGTCGGCAACTGGGTCATCACCAGCGGAGCCACCAGCGGCGAGCGCAACAGCATCCAGGTCACCGCGACCGGCCTGTTGACCACCGTCGCCGGCATCCCGTGCGCCATGGTCGGGCCACTGATCCAGGCCCGCCACACCGGCGGACAGTGCGCGGTCGCTCCCGGCGACAGCGGCGGCCCGGTGATCGCCTACCGCACCGACGGCAAGGTGAACGCTCACGGCACCATCACCGCCGGCTCGGACCCCGTCCCAGACAGCGCCTGCCCCGGCACCATCCACACCCCGGGCTACAACTATGTGTACTACGCCCCGATCACCATCACGGTGAGGGGCACCAACTTGATCTATGCCTGACCTCGACGGACGCACCGGGCCTGTCGGCACCGCCGACCGGCAGGCCCGTCGGGCGGGCCGTACGCGTTCCCGACCGGGCGCCGCTGTCAGAAGGGGTGTCGCTCGGTGGCGCCTTCCTGCTCCCACATCGAGGCCATCTCGTCGAACGCCTGCTCCATGAGCTGCACCATGGCCCGGCGGGCGCCGTCCCCGTCCCGGCGCTGGATCGCCTGTGCAACGTCGGCGTGCAACTGAAGTGCCTGCTCGTGCGGCTGGTGTGGCATGAGGTGGTGGTGGTGGCGTCCGGCGAGCACCTCGGCCACGAGGTCCTGGAGCTTGACGAACATCTCGTTGCCGGAGGCGCGCAGCACCCGGTGGTGGAACTCGATGTCGAGGTTGAGGAAGCGGTCCTCGTCGCCGGCCTTGCCGGCGGCCCACATCTTGGCGGCGAGGCCGACCAGGTCGCTGGCCTCGTCGTGGCTGACGCGATGGGCGGCGAGCCAGGCGGCGTGCGGTTCCACGGCCGTACGTAGCTCGGTGATGGAGCGGAGTTGGGCGATGCGTCCGGCCGAGGCGAGTCGCCAGCGGATCACCTGGGGATCGAAGACGTTCCAGTGACCGGCCGGGCGGATCATGACGCCGACCCGCCGACGGGTCTCGATGAAGCCCATCGACGCGAGCACCCGGAGCACTTCGCGGATCACCGAGCGGGACACCGCGTAGCGGTCGACCAGGTCATCGATGTTGAGCACTGCCCCGGGGGCCAGGTCGCCGCCGCAGATGGCGGTGCCGAGGTGGTCGAGGACGCGTCCGTGCAGGCCGGCCTCGGTGGGAGCGGTCTGGGTGGGAGCGATCCCCGAGGACGGCAGATTCACGCGTCAGAGCATATCAGTTAGGTCTCCCCCTTGTATAAGTCTGCTTTTTCGGCCTAGCATCCCGAAGTTAAGCGGATGTAAAACGCTGAGGTCGCGCCCGTCCCCCGAGGTGGCGACCGGTGACACGCCCATCCCCCGCGGGTGGCGACCAGCACAGAAGGAGAGACGGACGTGGGACGTCGATCGATAATCGGGACATCTCTGGCGGCGGTAGCCGCCATGACGCTGTCCGCCTGTGGCGGCGGCGGTAGCGGCGGCGAATCGGACACCGTGCGGGTGACGCTGGTCAACCACGTGTGGACCGAGAACATCCGGAAGGTGATCCCGGAGTTCGAGCAGCAGACCGGCCTGAAGGTCGAGGTCACCCAGCTCGGCGAGGACCAGCTCTCGGACCAGTACAACGTCAAGCTCAACGCCGGCTCCAGCGACATCGACGTGATGATGTACCGGCCGCTGCAGGAAGGCCGGCTGTTCGCGAAGAACGGGTACCTCGCCGACCTGACCGACCGGGCCAAGGACAGCGCCGACTTCGACTTCGCCGACTTCCAGGAGACCCCGGTCGGGGCCACCACCCACGAGGACAAGCTGGTCGGCATCCCGATCATCACCGAGCAGCAGGTCCTCTACTACCGCAAGGACCTGCTGGAGAAGTCCGGCTTCAGCGCCCCGCCGGCCACGCTCGACGAGCTGAAGGCCCAGGCGACGAAGATCCAGGCGGACAACCCGGGCGTGGCCGGCTTCGTGGCCCGGACCGGCAAGGCCGCCGCCGTCACCCAGTTCTCCAGCTTCCTGTACAGCTTCGGCGGCGACTTCGTCGACGCGTCCGGCAACGCCGCGGTGAGCACCGAGGCGGCCAAGCAGGCGTACGCCTTCTACGGCGGACTGCTGCGCGAGAACGGGCCGGCCAACGTCAGCACCGACATGAGCTGGTCCGAGGCGATGGCGATCTTCACCCAGGGCCAGGCCGCCTTCTACCCGGAGGCCAACTCGCTCTACAAGAACGCCACCGACCCGAGCAAGTCGAAGGTCGCCGAGACCGTCGGGTTCGCGCCGATGCCGGCCGGCCCGGCCGGTTCGAAGCCGTACAACATCCCGTCGTGGGGCCTGGCCCTCAACGAGGCCTCGGAGAACCAGGACAACGCCTGGAAGTTCATCGAGTGGGCGGCCGGCAAGGCGCAGACGCTGGAGCAGCAGAAGGCCGGCGTCCCCGGTGCCCGGACCTCCGTCTGGGAGAACCCGGAGGGCATCTCGACCTACCCGGCCGACATGGCCGAGGCGATCACGGTGAGCCTGGCCAACGGCGTCGGCCACGACCGGCCGGTCGTCGAGCGGGTCGCGCAGGCCCGGGAGATCGTCGGGCAGCCGATCGTCGACGCCATCACCGGCGGCGACGCCGCGGCCTCGGCCGAGACCGCCAACGCGGCGTTCCAGAAGTTCCTGGACGACGAGGCCCGCTAGTTCCGAGCGCGGGGTGGTGGGGCCAACTGCCCCACCACCCCGCCCGGGCTCCCACCACGGAGATCTGATGGCAGTTGTAACCGCCCCCAGCAAGGCGCCCAGTGACGCCTCCGTCATGCCCGACACGCCCGGTTGGGCGCGTTGGGCCAACGACCATCGCAAGTGGCTCTTCGCGGCCCCGGCGATGGCCTTCGTCGTCGCGCTGATCATCTTCCCGCTCGGCTGGACGATCTACCTCAGCCTCACCGACTCGTCCGGATCCGTCCGCGCCGAGTCGGAGTTCATCGGTTTGCGGAACTACATCGACGTGCTCGGCGACACCGACCGGTTCTGGCCGGCCGTGGGGCGTACCGCCGCGTTCACCGGTGTCGCGCTGCTCTTCGAGGTCGTCCTCGGTATGGCGATCGCCCTGCTGTTGTGGCGGCCGTTCCGGGGCGAGAAGTGGGTCCGGGTCGCCATCCTCCTGCCGCTGGTCGCCACCCCGGTCGCCGTCGGCATGATGTGGCGGCTGATCTTCGATCCGAACATCGGGCTGGCCAACCAGGCGCTCGGCTGGATCGGCATCGGCCCGCAGCCGTGGCTGGCCGGGCAGCACACCGCGCTGCCCACCACGATCTTCATCGACATTTGGCAGTGGACGCCGATGGTCGTACTGATCCTGCTCGCCGGGCTGACCTCGCTGTCGGACGAGCCGCAGGAAGCGGCGATGATCGACGGTGCCAGCCCCTGGCAGCGGTTCCGGCACGTCACGCTGCCGCTGCTGATGCCCACCGTGATCGTCGCGGTCCTGCTGCGCGGTATCGACGCGCTGAAGACCTTCGACATCCTCTACGCCACCAAGGGTCGTGGCGGTGGTTCGTTCAACGAGGTGGAGACCCTCAACGTGTACGCCTACGGGCTGAGCTTCGACTACAACGAGTACGGCCTCTCCTCGACGGTGCTGATCCTGTTCTTCCTGATCATCATCGGCTCGATGTGGGCGCTGACCTACCGCAAGAAGAAGCAGGAGGCCGGCCGATGAAGGCACGCTCCGGGTTCAAGGTCTTCCGCGCGGTGGCGCTGGTCCTCGTGGTGCTCTCGCTGGTGGCGCCGCTGCTGTGGATGGTCGCCGCGTCGTTCAAGACCAACGTCGACATCTACGACTCCAGCAAGGCGCTGATCTTCACGCCCACCCTGGACAACTACGGCACCGTCCTGCAGCAGGCCAACTACGTCCAGTTCATCGTCAACAGCCTCTGGGTGGCCTTCGCGGCGACCGCGCTGTCGCTGCTGCTCGGCGTGCCGGCCGCGTACTCGATGAGCCGCTTCAACATGAAGAAGTCGGCGCTCGTGGTGCTGATGGCCCGGGTCATCCCCGGCGTATCGCTGCTGGTGCCCTGGTACTACGTCTTCTCGAACCTGCGCATGGTCGGCGGCTTCAGCGTGCTGATCCTGAGCCACATGTTCGTGTCGCTGCCGCTGATCGTCTACATCATGATGGGCTTCTTCGACGGCCTGCCGGACGAACTCGAGGAGGCGGCCCAGGTCGACGGGCTGACCCCCATCGGCGCGTTCCGCCGGATCACCCTGCCGCTGTCCGTGCCGGGCATCGCGACCGCCGGCATCCTGTCGTTCATCTTCTCCTGGAACAACTTCATGTTCGCCCTGGTGCTCTCCGGCGCGAGCACGAAGACCCTGCCGGTGGCGATCTTCGACTTCGTCGGGTACGCCAGCATCGACTGGGGCGGTCTGATGGCGGCGACCACCGTGGTCACCCTGCCGATCATGGTCATCGCACTGTTCGTGCAGAAGTACATCGTCTCCGGCCTCACCGCCGGTGCGACGAAGGGCTGATCGACGATGACAATCATCTCCCGCGTCGAGACCTTCCTCGTCGCGCCCCGCTGGCTGTTCGTCCGGGTGGAGACCACCGACGGGCTCGTCGGCTGGGGCGAGGCGACCTGCGAGGGCCGGTCCGAGACCGTACGCACCGCCGTGGAGCAGCTCAGCGAGGTGCTCATCGGCCAGGACGCGCTGCGGATCGAGGACCACTGGCAGGTGATGACCAAGGGCTCCTTCTACCGGGGCGGCCCGATCCTGGCCAGCGCGGTCGCCGGCCTGGACCAGGCACTGTGGGACATCGCCGGCAAGCGGTACGGCGCCCCCGTACACCAGCTTCTCGGCGGGCCCGTGCGGGACCGGATCCGGGTCTACGGCTGGGTCGGCGGTGACGAGCCGAACGAGGTCCGCGACCACATCGCCGCACGGGTGGAAGCCGGGCTGACCGCGGTGAAGATGAACGCCTCCGGCCGGATGAGCCCGGTCGCCTCCGTCGCCGAACTCGACGCGGTGGTGGCCCGGGTGGCCGCCGCCCGCGAGGTGCTCGGCGACGAGCGGGACGTGGCCGTCGACTTCCACGGTCGGTTCACCCTCGCCAACGCCCGCCGGGTCGCGCCGCTGCTGGAGCCGTACCGGCCGCTGTTCCTGGAGGAACCGGTGGTCCCGGAGAACTCGCACCTGATCGGCGAGTTCGTCCGCTCGACCACCACCCCGGTGTCCACAGGGGAACGGCTCTACAGCCGGCAGGAGTTCCTGCCCGTGCTCCAGGCCGGCATCGCGGTGGCGCAGCCGGACCTCTCGCACGCCGGCGGCATCACCGAGGTACGCAAGATCGCCGCGCTGGCGGAGGTCTACGACGTACAACTCGCCCCGCACTGCCCGCTCGGCCCGATCGCCCTGGCCGCCTGCCTGCAGGTCGGCTTCGCCACGCCGAACTACCTGATCCAGGAACAGAGCATCGGCATCCACTACAACCTCGGCGCCGAGGTGCTCGACTACTGCGTCGACCAGCAGCCGCTGAACTTCGTCGACGGGTACGTCCAGCGGCTCACCGCGCCGGGACTGGGCATCGAGATCGACGAGCAGGCGGTACGGGCGGCGGACAAGCGTGGACACGCCTGGCGCAGCCCGACGTTCCGGCACTTCGACGGCTCCTACGCGGAATGGTGATCATGACTGTCGACCTCACCGCCGAACTCGCCGCGACCCGCCTGCTGGCGATCATCCGGGGCACCGACACCGCCGCCGCGATCGCGGCCGGCACCGCCCTGCTGGCCGAGGGCGTGTCGATCGTCGAGGTGGCGCTGACCACCCCCGGCGCCTGCGAGGCGATCGAGGCGATCCGGGCGACCGCCCCGGCGGGCTGTCTCGTCGGCGCCGGCACCGTGCTGACCGCCGCCGACGTGGCCGACGTGGCCGCTGCCGGCGCCCAGTTCGTGGTGACCCCGGCGGTCGTCGAGTCGATCGGCGAGGCGGCCCGCCGTGGCCTGCCGGTCGCCGCGGGCGCGCTCACCCCGACCGAGGCGTACGCGGCGGTGCGGCAGGGCGCCAGCGCGGTCAAGCTCTTCCCGGCGTCGGTGGGCGGGCCGGCGTACCTCAAGGCGGTGCGCGACCCGTTCCCGAACATCCCGTTCGTCGCGGTCGGCGGGGTCGGCCTGGCCGAGCTGCCCGCCTACCTGGCGGCCGGGGCGATCGCGGTCGGGGTCGGCGGCCCGCTGGTGGGTGACGCCGCGTCCGGTGGCGACGTCGACGCCCTGCGCGAGCGGGCCCGGGCCTTCGTCGCCGCGACCCGGCCATGAGCGACCTCACCGCCGCCCCGAGCCGGCCCGTGCCCGAGCCGAACGCCGGCGTGGGCGGCGTCGACGTGCTGACCGTCGGCGAGGCGCTGGTGTCGCTGCGGTCGTCCGCCCCGCTGAACCTCGGCGGGGCGCTGACCATGCACCTGGCCGGCGCCGAGTCGAACGTCGCGATCGGACTGGCCAGGCTCGGCCACCGGGCCGCCTGGGTCGGCCGGGTCAGCGACGACGAGCTGGGTGAGTTCGTCCTGCGCCAGCTTCGTGCCGAGGGGGTCGACACGTACGGGGTCCGTCGTGACCCGGACCGGCCGGCCGGTCTGATGTTCCTGGAGCGGCGGACCGCCGACCTGACCCGGGTGATCTACCAGCGGGCCGGGTCGGCGGGATCGGCGCTCGGCGTCGACGACCTGCGTGGACCGCTCGCGGCCGGGCCGCGCCTGGTGCACCTGAGCGGGGTCACCCCGGCGCTGTCCGACAGCGCCCGCGAGGCCGTGACGTGGGTGGCGCGGGAGGCGGCGGCCGTGGGCACGCCGGTCTGTCTCGACGTCAACCACCGGGCCCGGCTCTGGTCGCGGGAAGCCGCCCGCGCCGCCCTGGTCCCGCTGGCCGGGTACGCGTCGATCGTCGTCGCCTCCGCCGACGAACTGGACCTGGTCGCCGAACCCGGTGCCGACGAGGACACCGCGGTTGCCGGCCTGCTCCGTCGAGGCGTACACACGGTGCTGGTGAAGCTCGGCGCCGACGGCGCCCGGGCCTACACTCGCGACGGTGTCACGCCCGTCGCGGCGGTGCCCGTCACCGCCGTGGACACCGTCGGGGCCGGCGACGCGTTCACCGCCGGCTACCTCTCCGGGCACCTCGACGGGCTGGACCTCACCGGCCGGCTCGGGCGCGCGGTGGCGCTCGGCGCCTTCGCGGTCGTCGCCAGCGGCGACTGGGAGGGCCTGCCCCGCCGCGACGAGTTGTCCCTCATCACCGGCAGCGTCGCCGGCACCACCCTCCGCTGAGCACCACCCCGAGAAAGGCACCTCTCGTGAAGATCGTCGCCGCCGACGTCATCGTCGCCAGCCCGGACCGCAACTTCGTGACATTGAAGATCACAACCGAGGACGGCATCACCGGGCTGGGCGACGGCACACTCAACGGGCGCGAACTCTCCGTCGCCTCGTACCTGCGGGACCACGTGGTGCCGCTGCTGCTCGGGCGGGACGCGCACAACATCGAGGACGCCTGGCAGTTCCTCTACCGCTCGGCGTACTGGCGGCGGGGGCCGGTCACGATGGCGGCCATCGCGGCGGTCGACGTCGCGCTGTGGGACATCAAGGCCAAGGCCGCCGGCATGCCGCTCTACCAGCTGCTCGGCGGCGCCTCCCGCACCGGTGCCATGGCGTACGGCCACGCCTCCGGCCGCGACCTGCCGGAACTGTTCGACTCGATCCGCGCCCACCTCGACCTCGGTTTCCGGGCGATCCGGGTGCAGACCTCCGTGCCCGGCATCAACGCCGTGTACGGCGTCGCCGCCCAGCCCAGCATCGACGGCAAGCGCTACGACTACGAGCCGGCCCAGCGCATCCCGCTGCCGGCCGAGGAGGACTGGGACACCCGGGCCTACCTGCGGCACCTGCCCGGCGTGTTCGAGGCGGTCCGGAGCGAGTTCGGCCCGGAACTGCCGCTGCTGCACGACGGCCACCACCGGATGACCCCGATCCAGGCCGCCAAGCTCGGCAAGGCCCTCGAGCCGTACGACCTGTTCTGGCTGGAGGACTGCACCCCGGCGGAGAACCAGGAGGCCCTGCGGCTGGTCCGCCACCACACCACCACGCCGCTCGCCATCGGCGAGGTCTTCAACACCGTCTGGGACTACCAGACCCTCATCCGGGAACAGCTGATCGACTACGTGCGGTCGGCGGTCACCCACACCGGTGGCATCACCGCCATGCGCAAGCTGCTCGACTTCGCCGCCCAGTACCAGATCAAGTCGGGCATCCACGGCCCGACCGACATCTCGCCGGTCGGCATGGCCGCCGCGCTGCACCTCGACCTGGCCATCCACAACTTCGGTATCCAGGAGTACATGCGGCACGGCGAACTGACCAACCAGGTGTTCCGCCAGTCGTTCACCTTCACCGACGGCTACCTGCACCCGGGCACCCAGCCCGGCATCGGTGTCGAACTGGACGAGGAGGCCGCCGCGCGCTTCCCGTACCAGCCGGCGTACCTGCCGTTCAACCGGCTCAAGGACGGCACCGTCCATGACTGGTGACCTACCGCCGACCCGGCACGTCGTGGTGATGGGCGTGTCCGGTGCCGGAAAGACGACGGTCGCCCAGGGGGTGGCCGCGCTGACCGGGCTGACCTTCGCCGAGGCCGACGAGTTCCACTCCGAGGCCAACGTGACCCGGATGCGGGCCGGCGTACCACTGGACGACGACGCCCGCTGGCCGTGGCTGCGCGCCCTGGCCGACTGGATGGCGGACCGCCACCGCGACGGCGTGTCGACCGTGCTGGCCTGCTCGGCGCTGCGGCGCACCTACCGCGACGTGCTGCGGCAGGGGCCGCCGGGCGTCGACTTCGTGCACCTGGACGGGCCGACCGAGGTCATCCGGGAGCGGATGTCGCTGCGTGCCGGCCACTACATGCCGGCGAGCCTGCTCGACTCGCAGACCGCGACCCTGGAGCCGCTCTGGCCGGACGAGGAGGGCGTCGTGCTCGACCTCCGGCTGTCCACACAGGAGCTGATCGACGCCGCCGTCGAACGGCTCGGCCTGCCGGTGCGTGAGGTCCCGTCCACGGTGTCGGCGGTGGCACCCGAACGGCAGCCGTAGGGGCGGACCGACGACGTACGGGACCTCGTACTGGCCCGGGTTGGGCAGCAGGACGTCGTGACCCGCGCGGGCGGCGGTCCGACCTACCGGTCGGGCCGCCGCCCGGTTTCATGTCGCCCGACCACGATCGGTGCTCAGGCCTTCTCCCAGGGGCTGGGCACCGGGAAGTAGGTGTCCAGGAAGGGCGTCAGGATCTTGAGCTGCTGGGCCAGGTCCTCCTCGGTGGAGAACGCGTCGTTGAGGCAGAACACGTGCCGGTCACGGTGGGCCAGCAGGTGCGCCAGCCGTGCGGGCGTGTCGGGGTGGGACAGCTCCGCGATGGTGTATTCGAGATCGCCCGGCACCGCCCGCCCGGTGTGGAACGCGTAGTAGTGGTGCAGCGACGAGGCGATCGAGATGTCCGTCATGCTGCGGAAACGATTTGCGGCGGTCCGCTGGTGCTCGACCGGCAGGGTCTCCTCGATCTCATACAGCACACTGCGCCGTAGCGCGTGGGGCATGTGCTTCATCTTCCGGGAGAGCACCGTGCCGAAACGCTCGGCGATCAGGGCGCGGTTGTTCTTGCCGGCCGCGGACGCGGGGATGTCGTCGGCGTTCGGGGGGCCCGGAGGCACCAGCGCCGGTGACGGGAAGAACCGGGAGATGCCGTTGGCCAGGAAGAAGTCCTGGGGCGACACGTCGGTGCCGAGAAAGACGTCGTCGTTGAAGTAGAGGAAGTGCTCGGAGAGCCCGTCGACGTGGTGCAGTTGGCTTTCGATCGCGTGCGAGTTGTATGTCGGAAGCACCGAAGGGTCGGCGAAGATCTCCTGGTGGCCGACCACCCGTAGGCCCGGAACGGACGGGGCCAGCCAGCCGGGCACCTGGTCGTCGGTCACCAGATAGATGGTGCGTACCCAGGGCGCGAACAGGTGCACCGACCGCAGCGAGTAGCGCAGTTCGTCCCGGCTGAGGAACCGGGCAGCACTCGCCGCCTCCGCGTGGTAGGGAACTCCGGCTGCCTCGGCACGGCGACGCAGCCAGTCGGGGTCGGTGCCGTCGACCCAGGTGTAGACGATGTCGATCGGAAAGGCGACGTCGTCCGGGAGCCGACCGGCGAACTCCGGCCGGGTGCGGACGAGGGCGGGGTCGGGGTCGGTCGCGGCCACCATGCCGGTGAAGAGGGACTCGGAGCCAGGCTCGATCGGCGCCGACGCCGCGACCCGCTGTGCCACGGGATTGCGCCGGGGTGCGACCAGGGCCTCATCCTGCCGGGTCCAGAACTCCACGTCGCAGCCGTACGCCTGGCCCAGCACCAGCCGCTGCCGTGGATCGGTCAGGTACCAGGTCAGCCGCAGCACCGTGGCGTCGGCCAGTCGCTCCCAGACCTTCGGATCGAACCCGGCGGCCGGAGGCTGCTCGCCGCTGGCCCGTGGGACCGTCACGTAACCGGGGACCTGTCGGCAACTGTCTGCCAGCGCGGCATACACCCGGGCGCGGTCCGCGGCGTCGACGGCGACGACGGACGATCGGTCGGACCGGCCGCGGACGCGGAAGTACTCCACGCCCGCCTCCTCGAGCGCCGCCGTCACCGAAGCCAGGTTCGCCATCCGGGCACGCAAGGGCGTGGCGTCCGCGTCAACCTGGGCGATGCGGGGTGCGCGGTCCGCCGTGACCACCGCCCGGTCGCCGCCGGCGAGCAGTTCCGGATGCCGTCGGGCGATCCGTTCGGCGTGCCGGCCCGCCATCTGGGTGTCCTGGGAGACCCTGGCGACCCACTGCTTCAACTGGTGACGGGCCTGCGGGCTCACCTTCGTCGCGATGGCACGCCGGGTCTGCGGGCTGAGCATCCGACGGTAGACGTTCACCAGGCCCGACGGCTCGGCCAGGGCCCGGGGGGTCTCGGGCGGGTTGGCGCTCCCGTCAGTCATCCGCGTCCTCCGATCCGACCGGCCGCCGGCTCACCGCTGCGGCCCCGGCAGCGCCGCGATCGCGGCGGCCACCCGCTGGCAGTTGTTGCGGTCCTGGACGGCGAAGAAGTCAGCCGCCCGGCGCGAGTACTTCTCCTCGCGAACGCACCGGTTCTCCAGGTAGCGGACGATCGCGTCGACGGTTTCCTCCGCCGTCTCGGCGACCGGGCCGAACCCGTCCTCCCGCGCGTCGAAATAGCCCTTCTTGTAGCCGCCGATGGTGAAGAACTCCTCGGCGTCGAACTGTGTGTAGATCAGCGGAGTGCCGAGATACGCCACGTCGACCGCGGTGGAGGAGTAGTCGGTGATGAACAGGTCGCACTGGCGCAGCGCGTCCTGCACGGTGCGCGTCGTCTGGTCCGCCATCGCGAAACAGTCGTCGGCCGGTACGACGTCGGTCAGCAGCGAGCGCATCTCGTAGTGCGGAAGGAACTCCAGCACGTAGCCGTGCCCGCGCAGGGCCTGCCGCAGCCGCTCACTGCCGAACAACTCCGACAGGAAGACCTGGTATGCGGATCCCTGGAACGCCACCCGGGGACGGGCCGCCTTGTTGTACGACGGGGTCACCAGATACGTGCGCCAGGTGGGCATGAAGAGGATGCGCCGGCGGCCCCGGTCAGGCACCAGAGCGTCGAACCGTGGCAGCCCGGTGGTCTTCACCAGGTCGCCGTAGTCGAGGTCCGTCGAGACGTACTCCGCCTCACGATGGGCCGAGGTCACGAAGAGGTCGAAGGCGCCCCGACCGCGGTGCAGGCCGGCGCTGACGTCCTTCTCGATGACGCCGTGCTGGAGAAAGACCCGGGACGATCCGATCCGCCAGTTCAGGTGCTTCAGGAAGGGCGAGCGTTCCCACCGCGTCGGCAGCATGTAGGCGTCGATGTCGTACGAGTTGATCAGCTTCGTGGTGTGCAGCATCAGGAACTTGTGTCGGAACGAGTCGTAGGTGACGACATTGCCCAGGTCGCGCAGCCGATGACGGTCCGGACTGTCCTTCGTCAGCACGTAGTAGACGTTCCGCCGGCGCTCCACCTGGCGCAGGTGGCGGAACAGGTGCGACGAGTTGTCCTGGGCGGTGTCCTTACGCTCACCGACCAGCCAGATGTCCCGCCGGCCCATCAGTGGAGCGGTGACCAGGCGGAGCAGGCGCTGCTTCCAGAACGGGGCCCGCGCGGCGATGTGCCGCAGGTCCTTGCGCACCATCATGTTCCGCCACCGGCGCCGTCCGGTCGGCCCGGCCTGACGCTGGACCAGCAGCGCCGCGTCCTCCCGCCCGGTGAAGGTGGGCAGGATCCTGGTGTCGCCCGCGACCTTGGTGTTCGCATCCCGCAGGAACGCGGCGGAGATCTGGCACTGCCGGGACGCCTGCCCGGTCTCGCTCAGGAACACGAGTCGGAGGTTGTGCTGGCCGTTGCGTAGCTGGCTCACGGGAATCTCCGCGGAGAATCCCCTCCACTCATGACTTTCGTCAGCGGCCTTCAGGTCGAGGCGTCGTTCCTGGACGACGGGCACCGTCAGGCCGCTGCCGCGCACCCGCAGCCCCAACGGCGTACGCATCGGTCCGCACATCGGCAGCCCGTTGATCACGACATGTCCGGAGAGCTTGAGTACGTCCCCCGAGGGGGAAAGCCTCGCCTGCTCGAGACGGGCCGACACGGCGCTCACCCGGGTCAGCGGTAGCAGTGCCGGCGTGACGGGGTAGTCGAGGTACAGGTCGCCACCGCAGGCAACGACTCCCCGCAGCCGCTCCCCGGGCCGCGCGAACAACTCGAAGTCATAGGACTTCACCGCCAGGTACGCCACCCGGTGCCGGGTGTCCAGCGTCCACCGGGCGATGAAGGAGGGGTCGATGTCCTGGTAGATCCGGATGAGCTTCTCGAAAATCTTCCACAGGTCCGCGTCTTCGAACACCCCGTGTGCACGCATCGCGAAGCCCTGGTAGCTGCGCACCAGGAACCGCTCCAGCACCTCGCGCCGGAACACGTCCAGTTCCGGACGGAGGTCCGCCAGGGTGGCACAGAGCTCCAGGTGGTCCCAGAAGTTCTGCTTCCGGACGAAAAGGTTGTCCATGATGGAGCTGGCCGCTTCCCGCTTGCGGTACTGGTAGACCACCTCGTCCACCAGGGCGATCCGCTCCGCCTTGAGCAGCATGGGAATCGCCAGGAAGGCGTCCTCGAAGTACACTCCCTCCCGGAACCGCAGCCCGTGGGCGCGAAGCTGGGCGAGATCGTAGATCTTGTGGCACGGCCCGGCGTCGAAGATCAGATCCGGGGCGTCGACCACCGTCTCCAGGAGCCGGTCGCCCTTGCCGAAGGGCTTCTTCCACAGAAACATGGTGGGCTTCGGGAAGGTGTCCATGTCACCGACCGCGATGCTCGCCTTGTGCGTGACGATCGCCTTGAGCAGCACCTCGATGGCACGCGGCGGCAGCAGGTCGTCCGAGTCGACGAACGCGACGTACGGGGTGTCGGCCATGTCCAGCGCCCGGTTCCGGGCTGCGCCCGGTCCGCTGTTCTCCTGCTGGACCGCGGTCACGTTCGGGTGTTCGGTCGCGAACTGCTTGGCCAGCAGATCGGAGCCGTCGGTGCTGCCGTCGTCGACCAGGATGACATGGCACTGGGCGAAGACGGTCTGCGCGGCGATCGAATCGAGCGTCTCGGGCAGGTAGTCCGCGACGTTGTAGACCGGGACGATGATCGTGACCTGGCGGGCGGGGCTTACCACTCTGGGCTCCACTGAGAATGGGATACGAAATCGCGATACGGACCCGGGCGGGGGTCAGTCGATCAGCCGTCCGGCTGCCGTAGGACCGCCGTGAAGGACCCGACCGTGTCGAGAGGGTTGTTCGGCAGGGTGGGCGCGTCGACGGGAGCGGCCCGCCGCTGGCCCGGGACAGCCCGGGACGACCTGCGCCACAGCTCGGTCGCGCCCACTTTCCGCCGCTCGGCCACCACGTCGTCGGGCAGTTCGAACGGCGCGGGGAAAGGCAGGTAGCGGGGGAGGAAGTGGGCGAGCATGCTCTCCTGCTGAGCCATCGCCCGGGAATCCGAGTCCGTGTCGTTGAGGCAGAACACGTCCCGGTGCCGACGGGACAGGAGTTCGGCGAGGCGGGCAGGTGTCGAGGGGTGCGCGAGATCGGCGTACTCGTATTCGATGTCGGCCGGAACCGCCTGCCCGGACAGGTACGCCCAGTACTGGTGCAGGGACGAGGGGATGGAGAGGTCCCCGTGGTGACGGAACCGGTGCCGGGCGGTCTCGGCCACCTCCGTCGGCAGCATCTGCTCGATCTGGTGCATGATGCTGCGCCGTAGCGCGAACGGCGTGTGCTTCATCTTCTGTGTGATGGTGACGCCGAACTGTCGCTGGATCTGGCGACGGTTGTTCTTGCCAGCGGCGTTCACCGGCAGGTCGGTGGACCTCGCCTCGCCCAGCCCGAACTGGGCCGGCGAGGGAAAGAACTTCGCGATCCCGTTGGCGTGGAAGAAGTGCGTCGGCAGCAGCGGACGCCCCAGGAAGACGTCGTCGTTGAGGTAGAGGAAGTGTTCGGCAAGGCCGTTGATGCGGTGCAGCCGGGACTCGATGGCATGCGAGTTGAACGACGACCGCCCGCCGAGATCGGCGAAGAGTTCGGCGTGTGAGACGACGGTGACCAGCGGATGGTGTGGGTCCAGCCAGCTCGGCAGCTGGCTGTCGGTGATCAGGAAGATGCGCCGCAGCCAGGGAGCGAAGCTGTGCAGCGACCGCATCGAAAACCGCAGCTCGTCGCGGTTGTGGTAGCGCGACTCGTTCGCGGCCACCGGGTGCAGCGCCCCGTCGGGGGCGCCCAGGGCGGCCACCTTCCGCTTGAGCCACGCCGGGTCGGCCCCGTCGACCCAGGTGTAGACGGCGTCGATCGGGAAACCCACCCGGTCGAAGGCCCGGACGGCGAGGTCGCGGCGGGTGCCGTAGGTGTGATCGTCCGCCTCCGGCACGAAGTGACTGAGCAGCGCCGCGGCGACCCGAACCGGCTCCGCCTCGGCGGGCGTCTCGTCGATCACCGCGTTGTGCCGGGGGGCTCGGACGACATCGCCGTCACGCGTCCAGAACTCGATCTCGCAGGCGAACCGCGAGCCCAGCACCAGCTCCGCCCGGGTGTCGGTCACCGGGAACCACACCTCGAACACTTCGGTCGGCGCCAGGTCGGGCTGGTGCCGACCAGGCTGCGCCTGCACCGTCCGGACGTGGGCGCCCGACAGCGCGGGATCGGAGCGGAGCATCCGACCGACGGCGTCGCGCCTGTCGGCGAGGACCGCGACGGTGCTGCGCAGGTGATCGTCGTTGCGCAGACAGTGGTAGCGGATGCCGGCCGCGTCCAGGGCGGTCGTGACGGCCATCAGGTTGCGGTGCCACAACTCCAGCGGGGTGGCCGCCGCGACGACCTCGGCCCGGGTCCGGACGCCGTCGTCGTCGACCGTCACCCGCGATCCGATTTGGTGGAGCTTGGCACTGCCGCGTGGGCTGACGATGGTGCCCACCAGGCTGATCCGTCGGTGCGCGGGAAGCATCTGGACCAGTCGGCGCCGCACCGGGGACGGCAGCATGCGGTAGACCCGCAGGGCGATCATGTGCCGCGTCCTCCACCTCGGACTGACGCCTCGACGGCGAACACGGTCAGCGCCGGCCGGACCGGGTTGCCTAACCAGCCGTCACGCGCAGTCACAGGTCTTGCCAGCGGACATCGCTGACCGTCCTTTCTCCACATCGCCGTCCGTCACCCACCGAACTCCTCAAGGGAGGCGCGACTCCATCGGCGGACGCGCTGTCCCTGCTCCGGCCGGCCGTGACGGCATGGAACGGAGCATGACGATGTAAGGGGTGACGGTGGAGACCGTAGCAGTGCGTTCACCTCTGCGGCATCCCTCGTACACCAGATCACCCATCTGAACCCTGCCGATGTAGGCCGATTTGCCGTTGTCGCTCATTTCGCGCAATAGATCCCACCAGTTAGATGGATCAGTGATTGCCAGTTCGGCCGATGGACGCGGCCCCCTACACCGGTGTTCGGTGCGGCACACTCGACCACAGTCGTCACCCGTCGGCCAAGGTTGCGACAGCGACGGGCCGACCGGAACCGAACTCATCGCGCCGGCCGGAATCATTCCGGCTGCGCCGGGCGGCCTTCGACATCAGGCGCGGCGCGGGGACACCGGGATCAGGGCACCCGGCCGGCCGGCGGGTTCACCCACACCCATCGGGGTGGTCTGGGGGTCGGTCGGCGTCGGGGCCGTAGTCTCCGTCGGGCTGGATGTGGTCCCGCCGGTGGGCTGCGGATCCGTACTCCCCGTCGGCTCCGGCGACTCCGGGGCCGCCGACGGGCTCGGCTGTGGCGAGACCGGGGATGCGGTGGCCGACGGCAGCGGGCTGGAGGCGGAACCGGTGGGCCGGAAAGGCCGTCCCGAATTCGGTTGCTGCTCCTCCACCGGCACCTCGGCACTCCCGCTCGGTACGGCGGCCGGCGCCGCCGTCGGTGCGTTGACCGCCGGCGCATCGGCCTCACCCGTCGCACCGAGCGCCGCCCCGAGGCTCGCCAGCGCCACCAGAATCGCCGCGGCCGCGCCGATCAGGGCGCCACGGCGCCTCTTCCGCCCGGTCACAACCGGCGCGTCGGCGCGGATGCCCGGCTTGGCGTCCCGCAACGCGGCCACGCCGGGGACTGGCACCACGGTGGCCGGCTCGGTTGGCTCCGGCGCGTCGGAGACGGCGGCGCGGGCCGCCGCGGCCATCGCCTCCCCGCTGCTGAACCGGTCGGCCGGATCCTTGGCCAGGGCGCGGGAGACCAGCCCGCGGACCGCCTCCGGGATGTCGTACGGCAACTCTGGCGGCTCGTCGTCGAGGTGCCGGACAGCGACCTGGAGAGGACTGTCCCCGTTGAACGGCGGGCTGCCGGTGAGGCAGCAGTACGCCACCGCACCCAGGGCGTAGATGTCGGTGGCGCCGGAAACCGGGCGGCCAGCGGCCTGTTCGGGGGCCATGTAGAGAGCGGTGCCGGGCACCGCGTTCGCGTTGGTGACGCTGGTGATGTTGGTCGAACGGGCGACCCCGAAGTCGACCAGCACGACCGAGCCGTCCTCCTGCACCAGCAGGTTGCTCGGCTTCACGTCCCGGTGCACGATGCCGTTGGTGTGCGCGGCGTGCAGAGCCTCCGCGACCTGGGCCACGATCGACATCGTCTCGGCCACGTCCAGCGCACCGAGCGCCTCGATCCGCTTCGACAGCGGCTGCCCGGTGACGAACTCCATGACCAGGTAGTCGGCCCGGGCGCCGTCGGACAGCTCGTCCTCACCGCAGTCGTAGACCTGCACGATCCCGGGGTGCCGCAGCGCGGCCAGGATCCGCGCCTCGGCGCGGAACCGGGCAAGGAAGTCGGGGTCGGAAACCAGCGCGGGCAACAGCACCTTGACCGCGACCGAACGGCGGAGGATCAGGTCCGAGGCACGCCAGACGTCACCCATGCCGCCGGTGGCGACACGTTCGTCCAGGCGGTAGCGGACGCTGAGCACGACCTCCGGAGACAACACGGCAACACCGTATCCAGTCCACCACCGGCGCCGCCGGCCCGGCAGTGGCCCCGGGCCGTGCGGCCGTGTGCCAGACCGTAAGCGGTCCCGGTGGATCGCCGGCGGCCAGGTCGATGAGTGTGAATCCGTCGGTCGGTGGTGGTACAACGTCCGAGGCAACGCCGTGCGATGGGAAGCGGCTGCAGCCGACCATCCCTTGACAGGAGGTCCATGCACACCCTGATAGTTGCCACCCACCCCGACGAAACGTCCCTCACCCATCACGTGGTCGATCGCTTGATCACCGGACTTGCGCCCCTGAGTACCGCCGTCGCCGACCTGACCGCCGAGAAGTTCGACCCGCGCTTCACGCTCGACGACCACCTCGCCTACAACGGAGTGCGCGGACTTCCGACCGATGTGCTGGACGAACAGCAGCGACTCGCGCGTGCCCATCATCTCGTAGTGGTGTTCCCGGTGTACTGGTGGTCCATGCCCGCCCAGCTCAAGGGATGGTTCGATCGCGTATTCGCCAATGGCTTCGCCTACCGCAGCACCGATACGGGAATCGCCCCGGCGCTCCAGTGGCTGACCATGCACTTCGTGCCCATCGCCGCCACGAGAGCAGAACCCTTCGCCCGGCGCGGGTACGAATCGGCCCTGCGCACCCAACTGGAACACGGCATCGTTGACTACTGCGGCGGCGTACGTGGAACATTCGCACTAATCAACGACTCTCAGGGGAACACAGCCCTGACGATGGTCGATGACGCCGTCAGGCAGGTAGTCGAGAAGATTCGATCGGACCCGCGCGTCCCGGGCGAGGCATGACCTTGCCGGGCATCTCGACCGAAGCCCGAGTGAGCAACGATCGGATGAGTTGAAACCAATGACCACTTCCTGTCCACGCCGCGGATCTACACGGGGTGGCAGGCCGCTCAGAGCGTGATCTACCATCCACCGCGTAGCCGATGAATGCGGCCTGCACGATCCATCGTTGCCTGGCTGCGGGCACCTCATCTACTCGTCTCATCCGAGAGTTTTTGTCCGAGCCAGCGCGGGCGGCCCTGGGATTCGGTTCTCCTCTCGGTGTTGTGAGTCTCGTGTGAGAGCGGCCGGCGTTCGCCAGGGCTCACTTTGAGGTGCGGGCCTCTGCCGGGCCTGACAGGGGCACCGGTCCCGCTCGCCGCCGGGCACGGCGAGGATCGGACGCAATCAGCGTGCCTCGAGTGCCCCGCCAGTCGATTCGCTGACACCCCACCCGCACCCTGCTCAACCTCGCCACCGGCGACGACCGCCGCGCCATCCAGATCGCCGACCTGCTCCACACCTGCCGCCCCGGCCCCCAGCTATCCGACCGCGACACCATCGCAACCCGCATCCGCGCCGACGTCCCCGCCTCCACACCGACCACCGCCCGCCGGATACCTCACCACCTGGCGTGCGACCCACCAACGGCCTGACACGAACTCGGCGCCACGTACGCCGCCGGTGGCGGCCTTTCGGTGCACGACCGACGACTGCCGAGGCCCAGGCGACCGCCGGCATGGGGCTTGCATCTCAAGCCGCTTGAGATCGCATAGTGGGCGTCGTGGACATGAACGAGCTGTACGCCATCGGGGATGTCGCCCGACGGACCGGCCTGAGCGTCAGCGCCGTCCGGTACTACGCGGACGCCGGCGTCGTCACGCCGGCCGCCAGCACCCCGGCCGGCCACCGCCTGTACGACGTGTCGGCTATCGCCCGGCTGGAACTGGTCCGGACGCTACGGGAACTCGGCGCGGGCCTGGACGAGATCCGGCGGGTGCTGGCCGGCGAGGCGACCCTGCGCGAACTGGCCGCCACCCACCTGGCCCTGCTGGCACGGCAGGAGGCACGGCTGCGCAGCCGCCGCGCGGTGCTGTCGGCCATCCTGCGGCAGGACTCCACGGCCGAGCAGGTCACGCTGATGCACAAGCTGGCCGGCATGCCGGACGAGGAACGCGACCGGCTGATCGACGAGTTCTGGACCGAGGTCACCGCCGGCTGGGAGCCGCCGGAGCGGATGGTCGAGTGGTGGCGGGCGGCCCGGCCGGAGCTGCCCGAGCATCCCACCCCGACCCAACTGGGGGCGTGGATCGAGCTGGCCGAACTGGTCCGGGACACCGAGGCCCGACAGGCCGTGCGCCGTGAGCTGTACGAGGTGTGCACCACCGGGGCCGGGCCGTTGATGACCCTGTCGCCGATGCTGAACAGCCTGGAGGCGGCCACCCCGATCGGCCAGGCGGCAATGGACGCGGCGCGGGAGCGGGTGCCGCCGGACTCGCCGCGGGGGCGGGAGATCGCCGACCGGTGGATCGGGTGGCTGACCGGCATCTTCGCGACACCGGACAGCCCCGGGATACCGGACACGCCCGAGTTCCGGATCGAGACGGCCGACCACATGCTGGCGGGCGCGGAGTGGGACCGCACCCCGCCGCAGCTGGAGGGACCGTTCGACCGGTACATGGCGCTGGTCACCGCCGTGAACAACGCGCCGCCGGAGCGGTTCCCGTTCGAGTGGCTGGCCGCGGCACTGCGCGCATCCGCCCTACCGGTTCGCCAATCGGGCCAAGAGGAGCGCACTGATCTTGGTTGTTGAGGTGGTCAGCGATTGGCCAGGGTGCGGTGCCATGCTCCAATGCGCGTGCAGCGACACACGGCATGGCGGCCAGCGGCGACGATGGCCGTCAGATGAGGTGACGTTCGATCATGGCGAGGCTGGCTGCCTCGCCGCATCGTCCGCTACCTCGACCACAACAGGCAACGGACGGGGCAGGACGTGGAGAAGCTCGACGGACGAGCACCCACCGAGCACCCACACGTCCACAAGGGACGAAACAACGAAGGCGCCCGACCCACGTTTCCGCAGGTCAGACGCCTTTCGATCTTGTGCGCCCGAAGGGACTCGAACCCCTAACCTTCTGATCCGTAGTCAGATGCTCTATCCATTGAGCTACGGGCGCTGGTGCCTGAGCCAGTCTACACACCGGCCTGAGCGCGGAGACTCCGGGATTCGAACCCGGGAGGGGCTTTAAGACCCCAACCGCATTAGCAGTGCGGCGCCATAGACCAGACTAGGCGAAGTCTCCCAGGTGGCCCGTAGACCACCGCCGACCGAGAATACAGTGCTCCCACCGGGCGGGGCAAAGCGACTATCCCGCGCGCGCCGATCATGACACTCTGGGGCACCGCACCGGCACGTTCCGCTGCCGCGAATACTCTCGAACCTCCCGCCTCAGGGGCGTCGTGCGCATATTCCTGCCCGTCTGGGCCGGTCTGACGGTTGCCGCACGGCACTGGCCGCCTCGGCCGTCGTAGTCGCTCCGGCCGCCGGCAAACCCCACCGACGCCATCTGACTCAACCAACCGCACCCTGACCACCAGCCGGCGCTCCCGGCTCGTACGGGACAGCGACGCTGTCGACCACACCTCGCTCGACGGAACGGCGACTACCTGTTGTCCGGCATCCGGCCAACAGCTGCAAGATCGAGTTCTGTACGCAGGGGGCCTGCGGCAGCCGGCACCAGAAGTCCGCTTCTCGAATCCGCCGACCCGCGCGTCCGGAATTCCGACCAGGCCCTCGCGGTCGACGAGGCGTCGCTACCGACACTCCTCCCCCAGAACACGGTCGTCGTCGCCGTACCGCCGCTGAGAGTTCGATCGCGGGCTGGTTCCTCGACTGGTCAAGAAGCCCGATGGCCGGGGTCAGCGGTTGGCCCGACCCCGTCCGCCGTGGCCGCCTGCGCCCGGCAAGTAAAGGCCTTCACTGTACGCGGCGACGCGATTATCCTGCGCTAGCCGATCATGGCACGCGGGGACACCGCTTCGTCACACTCCGCATCGGAACGCGTGTTCCCGGCCCTCCTCTCCTCAAGGACGTGCGTGTACAGAAGATCGCTCCGCTGGACAACCCTCGCGAGCGCCCTGGTGCTGACAGCCACCGTCGCGCTCGCACCACCCTCCGCCGACCCTGCCGCCGCCAACCCCGCCACCGGCACCATCACCGGCCACCTGACCGATGAGACCGGCGCCCCACTCGTCGAAGCCTCGGTCACCGCCTACGACGACGAGATCAACCCCGTCGCCAGCGGTCAGACCGACAGCGCCGGCCGGTACAGCCTCGACGTCCCGCCCGGCACCTACCGGGTCCGGATCCTGGCCGACGACTTCGGCCAGTGGATCCCGCAGCAGCAGTACGCCGAGACGGCACAGGAATTCGCTGTGACCAGCGGCGGCACCGTCGTCGTCGACGACTCCCTCGTCCCCACCGGCTCGATCGCCGGCCGGATCGTGAACCAGGCCGGGCAACCGGTCCGCGATCACGAGGTCGCCACCCGTAACCAGGGACAGTGGGGCCCGACCGCCCGCACCGACAACAACGGCAACTACCGGATCTCCCGCGTCTTCCCCGGCGACTACCTCGTGGGGGTACGCCATCCGGCCAACATCTACCAGTGGGCGCCCGGCCAACTGGCTGAGAATCTCGCCACCGTCTTCACCGTCTCGGTCGGTAACCAGACGACTGTGAACGAGACCCTGCTCGGCTCCGGATCCGTCGCCGGCCGGTTCCTCGACGCCACCGGCGCCGGGGTGGCCGACGCGCTTGTCTTCCTCAGTGACGACAACGACGTCGGCCTGCACACCTACACCGACGGGTCTGGTGCGTACCGGTTTGATGGTGTCACCGTCGGCGACGCCTACATCGTCCGGTTCAGCGACCCGGCCAGCAACCGTCAGCAGTACGCGTACGGGACGGCCGACTACTCGGAGGCCACCCGGTTCACGGTGTTGCCGGGGGCCACCACCACCGTCGACGACACCCTGCTCATCCCCGGGTCGATCCGGGTCACCGCGACCGACGCGGCGACCGGCACGCCGCTGAGCACCTTCTGCGCCGACTACAGTGGGCCGTCATCGACGGCCAACGGGTGCACGACCAACTCCGAGGTCGTGTTCACCGGCCTCAGCCCCGGCTCGTACGTCGTCACGATCACGCCGGAAGAGGGCTCGCTGTACCTGGGCAACCGGGCGGACGCGACGGTCACCCCCGGCGGGACGGCCCAGGTGACGGTGCCGCTGCACCGGGGCGGCGCCATCACCGCCACGGCGACCGCCCGCGCCACCGGCGCACCCGTCGCCTGGGCCTGCTACTCCGCCATCGCGGCGGGTACGGGCACCGTCCCCACCGAAGGCTACGGGTGGTGCACCGACCGCAACGGCCAGGCCACGACCGGGGTGCTCGCGCCGGGCGACTACCACCTGCTCGTCCAACCAGTGCCGGCGACCGGGTACGGCATGCAGTGGCTCGGCGCCACCGGCGGCACCGGCGCCGCCGCCAACGCCGTACGGATCACGGTCACCGCGGGCCAGGTCGCGACCGCCCCGCCGGTACTGCTCGACCCGGCCGGTTCCATCACCGGCGTGGTCCGGGGCGCGGACGGTACTCCGCTGCCGGATGTCATGGTGGCATTGTCGGACGTCCATCCTGGATACGTTGGTGGAAAGGCCGTCACCGACGAGGACGGCAGCTACACGGTCACCGGTCTGGGCCCGTACGCCTGGCCGTTGCACTTCGTCGACGACCAGCACGCCCGGCAGTGGTCGGGCGGCACGGGGAACCGCCTCGTCGCCAAGAAGATCAAGGTGACGGCGGGCGCGGCCGCCAGCTATGACATCAAGCTGAAGACCGGCACCCTGGTAACCGGCACGATCCGGGACCGGGCCGGTGCGGAGGTGACCAGCTCCTACCTGCTGGCGTACAGCGCGTTGACCCGAGACATCGTCGGGGTCAAGTGGGACACGGGCGGCACCTACCAGATGCGGCTGATCGCCCCCGAACTCGTCAAGGTGCAGGTCTTCGCCTACGTAGACGACCAGAACTTCAACTTCTGGTATGACAACGGCACCGACTTCGACACCGCCCAGACGCTCGCCGTCCCGTGGCAGGGACGCACGCTCGACGTGGTCGTACCGGTCAACTGACCTCGTGAGCATGATGGCTTGACCAAGCGCGACCGGCTCGACGGGGCGGCGACGGGTTCATCCCCGCGCCGCCCCCATCTCTGTCCGAAGTCGCTGGTCTCGTCCACGTACGACCCCTGACCCGCGGAAAATCGCCCCCAGCGGAGGAAACAGAGCTGGACATCGTCAACCCGGTGAACTGACGCTCACGGATTTGCCGGGCCGGCGGCCGCCGGCCCGGCAGAGTTCCAAGTGTTCACCGATGACCGCCGATAAATGGCCCCCACCGTACGAAGTGGATCAACTATCCTGCGTGAGCCGATCATGGCACACGGGGACCAGACCGTCACGCTATGTTGCCGGACCGCGTCCCCGGACCTTCCTTCCCCTCAAGGATGGCCGTGTACAGAAAACTGCTCCGCTCGGTGGCCATCGCGAGCATCGTGGCTCTGACAGCCACGGTCGCGCTCGCGTCGCCCGCCACCGCCAATCCCACCTTCGGCTCGATCACCGGAACCCTGACGACCAGCACCGGCACCCCGGCCACCGGGGTACGCGTCACGCTGCTGGACACCAACCACTTCCACCGCGGCGAAGTCGGCCTCAACAGCCAGGGCCAGTTCACGTTCCCCCTGGTCCGAGCCGGCGTCTACAAGGTCAGCTTCACCAACTCCGCCAACCAGGTGCAGTGGGCCCACCAGCAGCGGTCCTTCGAAACCGCCACCGAGATCACCGTGGTGGCCGGCGCGGCGACGGTCGTCAACGACTCGCTCCTGGCGCCCGGCACCATCACCGGCCGGGTGACCGACAGTAACGGCGTGCCACAGGCCGGTATCTGGGTCAGCGCCCGGGGGCCGGATGGATCCGTCGGCACCAGCGCCGACATCGACGGCCGCTATACGCTCTCGCTTCTGCCCGGGGAGTACCAGGTGGAGCT
Organism: Polymorphospora sp. NPDC050346; assembly: GCF_040655695.1. Classification (NCBI taxonomy): domain Bacteria; kingdom Bacillati; phylum Actinomycetota; class Actinomycetes; order Micromonosporales; family Micromonosporaceae; genus Polymorphospora; species Polymorphospora sp. NPDC050346. Next base: position 51,311 of record NZ_JBFAKM010000005.1, read on the forward strand.
TCTTCTGGGCTCCGGATTCTCCCAGTGGATCCCGCAGCAGGAGCAGTCCCACACCGCCCAGGTGTTCACGGTCGAGCCCGGGGGCACGGTGGTCGCCGACGATGTGGTGGCACCGACCGGATCGATGACCGGCCGGGTGGTCGACGCCAGCGGACAGCCGGCGGCGAACGTCGATGTCAGCGCGCGGTCGATCACGAGCGGCGGCGGCGCCACCACCTGGACCGACGACAACGGCGACTTCCAGATTCCGCGCCTCTTCCCCGGCAACTACAAGGTTCGGTTCCAGCTTCCCAGCGGGGCGACCCAGTGGGGGCATGGCCAACCCGCCGAGGACTACGCCGACACCTTCAGCGTCGCGGTGGGCACCCAGACGACCGTGAACGAGACGCTGCTCGCGACCGGGGCGATCGCCGGCCGGTTCGTCGACCAGTCCGGCGCCGGAATCGGCCACGCCGAGGTCACCGCCTACGACAGCTACAACAACAGCGCCTACGTCATGACGGACGAGACCGGCGCGTACCGGTTCGACGACCTGATCGTCGGCGACTACAAGGTGTCCTTCGTCGACCCGACGACCGGCCGCCGCCAGTACGCGTACGGGGTCGGCAACTTCGAGGACGCGGCGACGATCGTGGTGCAGGCGGACGCCACCGCCACCGTCGACGACACCCTCATCGACGGTGGGGCGCTGCGGGTCACGGCGACCGACTCCGGCACCGGCGCCCCGCTGACGGCGTTCTGCGCCCACCTCGAGGGGCCGTCATACGGCTACGAGTGCACCACCAACTCGGAGATCCTGTTCGACGGCATCGGTATCGGTCGCTACATCGTGTCGGTCAATCCGGCCCCCTCCTCGCTGTACCTCGACGGCAAGGCGCAGGCGACCGTCACGGCCAACGCGACCACCGACGTGGCCGTGCCGGTCCCGCTCGGCGGTGCGATCACGGCCACGGTGAGCAACCGCGCCACCGGGGCACCGGTCGCCGGCGTCTGCGTCGCCACCGTGGCGGCCGGAACCGCCCGGCTTCCCGACGGCGAGCCTCACTGCAGCGACGGCGCTGGACAGATCGACATCAGGCTGCTGGAGCCGGGCGACTACCACATTTTCGTACGCCCCCGGGAATCGACCGGCCTCGGCGCGCAGTGGCTCGGCGCGAACGGTGGCACGGGTGCCGCGAGCAGCGCGAAGCGGATCACCGTCACGGCGGGCGCGACGACGGCCGCGCCGGCGGTGCTGCTCGATCCGGCCGGCGCCATCACGGGCGTCGTCCGCAGTGCGGACAACACGCCGCGCGCGGGCGTCGGGGTGGCGCTGTCGAGCATCCACCCGGGTGTCGGCGGAAACTACCCGGTCACCGACCAGAACGGGCGGTACACGGTGCGCGGCCTCGGCCCGTACGCCTGGCCGTTGTTCTTCATGGACCACCAGCATGCCCGGCAGTGGTCCGGGGGCACCGCGAACCGGATGGTCGCCCAGAAGATCCAGGTGACCTCGGGTGCGACGGCCACCTACGACATCAGGTTGAAGACAGGCACCGTCATCACCGGTTCCATCCGGGACCGGGCCGGTCAACCGGTACCCGACGCCTACCTGATGGCACACAGCGCACTGACGCAGGACATCATCGGGATCAAGTGGGAGAACGGCGACACCTACGAGATGCGGGTGCTCGCACCCGAACTCGTCAAGGTCTGGGCGCTTGCCTACGTCGACGACCAGGAGGTCGAATTCTGGTACGACAACGGCACTGACTTCGCCAGTGCCCGGACGGTCGCGGTGCCGGCGCAGGGTCGGACCCTCGACCTGGTCGTTCCGATCAACTGACGGTGACGGTGTCCGGGCCGGCGGCGGTGACGCGTCGCCGGCCCGGGCGCTTTCGAGAGGTGTACGCCGGCCGGCCCGGATAGGCTTCCTGGTCATGGAACAGCCGCCTGCCGAGCCGGCCGACCGCAAGCCACGCAAGCGCACTCCGAAGGCCGCGTTCACGCCGGCCGAACCGACCGAGACGGCTGCCGCGCCGGCGCCGCGGGCGCGGCGGGCGAAGGCGTCGGCGCCGGCCGTCCTCTTCCAGCCGCCGGCCGCCAGGACCACGAGTGGCCGGCGGGCCGGGGCCCGGGCCGACGATGGCAGGGACACCGGCGACGGGGCCGGGTCGCCGGACGTGCCGGCCGCCCGGACGCCGGCATCCGACGAGGGCGCCGGTGACGATGCGGGCACCGATACCGCGAAGGGGCCCGCCCGCAAGACAGCGGCGAAGCGCACCCCGGCGAAGACGGCGACCACGGCCGCCGCGAAGAAGGCGAGCCCGGCGAAGAAGACGGCCGCGAAGAAGGCGGTGCCGGCGAGGAAGGCGGCCGCTGCGGAGAAGGTGGCGCCCGCGAAGACGACCACCCGCCGCAAGACGGCACCGGCCGAGGCCGGCGCCGACCAGCCCACTGACCGGCAGCAGCCGGCCCCCCGGGAGCCCGTCAAGCAGCAGCCCGTCGAGCAGCAGCCCACCGGGCAGCACGTCAGCCCGGAACCGGCAGCCTCAACAGAGGTCGCCGACCGCCGGCCCCCGGACCGGTCCCGGCACCCCGTCCCCGCCGCGATGGAGATGACCGGCCGGGCACCGGAGGGGACGGTGCACCGTACCGGGGAGGGAGCGGAACCGGCGACCGGCCGGTTGGTCGACCACCCGGGGTTCGCACCGGAGTTGTTGGCCCTTGCCGCGGTACGGCGGCGCGGGCCGGCGGCGGCCGCGTGGGCGGAGCGGCTGCGGGCGGAGTATCCGACCGCGACGCCGGACGGGCTGGCCCGGCTGGCGACCCGGCGGTTCGTCCGGCTGGCCGGGGCGGGCGGGGCGGTGTCGGCGGCCGCCGGAGTGCTCGCGCCGCTGGCGGAGCTGGCGGCGGTCGCCTGGACGCAGACGGACCTGGTGCTGCACGTCGCCGCCGCGTACGGGCACGATCCGGCGCATCCTGACCGGGCGGTCGAGTTGCTGGTGCTGACGCAGGTGCATCCGGACGAGACGTTCGCGCGGGCGGCGCTGGACGCGGCGCTCGGCGCCCGGCCGGACGGGCGGGTGCCGGCGCGGCGGGCGGCGGAAGCGGCGTGGCGGTTGGCGACGCCGCTGGTGGCGCAGGCCGGCGGCTGGCTGGCGTTGCGGCTGGCGGCGCGGATGCTGCCGGGTGCGGCGCTGCTGGCGGCGACGGCGGGTGACTCGGCGGCGGCGCAGCGGCTGGCGGCCCGCGCGGTCGCCCGCTACCGGGCCGGCGCCACCTGACCTCCGACACCGCCTGAACCGGACCGCGTCCGGCGCCGGACCGCGCCGGGCCGTCAGAGCCAGTCGAACCACTCGCGGGGCAGTAGGGCGTATCCGACGAACGCGAATATGTCCAGCACCGCGTGCGCGACGATCAGCGGCATCACCCGCTTGGTACGCAGGAAGAACAGCGCGAACACGATCCCCATCACCACGTTGCCGACGAAGGCGCCGAAGCCCTGGTAGAGGTGGTAGGTGCCGCGCAGCACCGCGCTGGTGAGGACGATCAGCTCGATCCGCCAGCCGAGGTCGCGTAGCCGGGTGATCAGGTAACCGACGACGATGACCTCTTCGAGGATCGAGTTCTCGAACGAGGCGAGGATCAGCACCGGCACCGCCCACCACAGGTCGGGCAGGGCGGCCGGGACCAGGCTGGCGTTGACGCCGAGCTGGGCCGCGACGAAGAAGAGCCCGATGCCGGGCAGGCCGATCGCGGCGGCGAGCGCCGCGCCCCAGCCCAGGTCGGCCCAGGGTGAGCGGGCGTCCAGGCCGAGCAGCCGGCGCGGGTCGTCGCGGTCCCGGTTGAGCAGGTGTACGGCGAGCAGCACCGGTACGAGCGAGAAGAGGATGCCGAGCAGTTGGTACGTCAGGTCGAGCCACGGCCGGGCCGACTGTGACGCGTTGAGGGTGGCGGTCTGCTGCGACAGCGGCCGGTCGGCGGTGAGCCGGGCGGTCAGGCTCACCATGGCGTAGATGGCGGACTGCCCGAGGGAGAGGCCGAGGACGAGCAGCACCTCGGTGCTGATCGTCCGCCTCGACAGCGGCGGCTTGACGAGATCCACGCTCACCCGATCACTGTGCCGGACGGCCCTGGAAAACGGGTCGGCGGTCCCTCGTTTTGGTCCATTCCGCTGCCGACCATAGGCATGACGACCTCACATCGCACAGTCTGTGCGATAACTCCTCACGTTCTGTGCCCAATCTGGAGTCACGATCTACAACGAACGACCACCCACCCACGGAACGCAACCTAGTCCCCCAGGTGCGCGGCACCCGCCGCCGCCGTCACTGAAGAGGGCGTCAATGGGTAATCTCTCGCGACTGCTCAAGGAGAGCTGGACGCTCGTCGAGGAGCAGCAGGACAAGGTCGCCGGATACTTCTACGCCCGGATGTTCCTGTCCAACCCGGAACTGCGGAACCTCTTTCCGGTGACGATGGACGTGCAGCGGGCCCGCCTGCTGGGCGCACTCGTCACCTCCATGCAGTTGGTCGACGACCCGGACCGCTCCGACGAATACCTGCACGCGCTCGGGCGCGACCACCGGAAGTTTCACGTGGAACCCGAGCACTACGAGATCGTCGGGTCGGCGCTGCTCGAGGCGTTGCGGGCGGTCGCCGGCGAACGGTGGGCGATCGAGTACGACCAGGCGTGGCGGGACGCGTACCAGGTGATCTCGGCCCGGATGATCGCCGGGGCGGCGACCGACACCAATCCGCCGTACTGGAACGCGGAGGTGCTGACCCACGAGCGGCGGGGACCGGACGTCGCCGTACTGACCTGCCGGCCGTTGCAGTATCCGCTGTCGTACCGGGCCGGCCAGTACGTCAGCGTCGAGACGCCGCGGCACCGGCCCCGGCTGTGGCGGACATACTCGATCGCGAACGCGCCAGACGCCGACAACACGCTGGAGTTCCACGTGCAGGCGGTCGGTGCCGGCTGGGTGTCCAGTGCGCTGGTTCGCAAGGTACGGCCGGGGGAACTGCTGCGGGTGGCGGCACCGATGGGGTCGATGACGCTGGACGCGTCGTCCACCCGCGACATCGTCTGCGTCGCGGGCGGCACCGGGCTGGCCCCGATCAAGGCCCTGGTGCAGGAGCTGACCCGCTACAACCGCACCCGCTGGGTGCATGTGTTCTTCGGTGCCCGCGACCGCGACGGCCTCTACGACCTGGCCGAGCTGAACCAGTTGGCGGCCCGCTACCCGTGGCTGTCGGTGGTGCCGGCGTGCAGCGACGACGACGGCTTCACCGGCGAGCAGGGCAACATCTCCGACGTGGTGGCGCGCTACGGGCCGTGGGCCGAGCACGACTTCTTCGTCTCGGGTTCGGCGCCGATGGTCCGGGCGACGCTGCGTACGCTCGCCGAGTTGCAGGTGCCGTCGATCCGGATCAGGTACGACAGCTTCAGCGACGGCTGAGCTCGCCTCAGTAGTGCCAGGGGCGGCCGGTCTCGCGGTATTCCTCGACCGGGACGAGCGGCACGTCGGCGGCCATCCGGTCGTCGTAGAGCCGGCCCTCGAGGTGGTCGATCTCGTGCGCGACCAGGCGGGCCATACCCTGCTCGAACGAGGTGATGATCCGGCTGCCGTCGGCCCGGGCGTGTTCGACGTCGATGCGCAGCGGCCGGGTCACCAGGCCGCGTACGTCGAAGAACGAAAGGCAGCCCTCGTACTGCTCGTCGGTTTCGGCGGAGGCGTCGACGACGCGCGGGTTGAGCAGCACGACCGGCTCGGCACCGTCGGGCGGGCGGACGATCGCGGCGGACCGGGGCTGGCCGATCTGCGGGGCGGCGAGCCCGACCCCCTTGCTGAAGAGGTGGAGTTGGTCGACGCGGGCGAGGGCCTCACGGAGCCGGGTGACGACATCGTCGGCGGTGCCGGCGTCGGTGGGCAGGTCGAACGGGTCGGCGGCGTGGCGGAGCAGTTCGGCATCGCGCTGGACGATGCCGGCCGCCCGCATGCGGTCGCTGGCCCGGGCCGGCACGGCGCCCGGCGTCTCGGCCACCGGCCCCGCCCCGTCCGCCGTCGCCCCGTCTGCCGCCGCGGCCCCGACGGTCGCCGGCCCTTCGGTGGCGGGTTCGGCCGGGTCGGCCGCGGTGAAGTCGGGGGCGGGGTCGGCCGCCGCCTGGGCGCGGAACCGCCACTCCAGCCGGTAGCGGGCGTTGAGCAGCGGCTCCTCGGTCGTCCAGTCGACGTGGGTGCGGCCGTCCTCGACCCGCCGCTGAAGGGGCGTACGCAGTGGCGCCTCCTCCGCCGACAGCGAGGTCTCGACCCCCCACACGTGCGGGTCGAGCCGCTCGGGGAAGTCGAGGCGGACGGTCAGTTTGCGGGTCGGCACGCGTACGGCGCGCTGGAACCACTGCCCCCACTTCTCCTGCCCGACGGTGTAGCCGTATTCGATGGCGACGCGTTCGCCCGGGTAGAGCGGGAAGCGCCCCTCGGCGTTCTCGAAGAGCAGCCACACCTCTTTGAAGGCGTCCCGGTCGTGCTTCTTGCGCCAGTGCATCGGCTCGCGGGTGGGCGGGTCGCCGCAGTTGGCCCGCAGGTCGAGTTCGTCGAAGGTCAGCGGCCGGTCGCGGTGGTAGCGGTTGGACAGCTCGGGGTCGTGCGGGTAGCGGTCGACGGCGACCCGGATGAGGTAGCGGGTGACCGGTTCGGTGCCGGCGTTGTAGAGCGCCCGGCGGATCACGCAGCGATAGGCGCCGTCCCGGTAGGACAGCGTGGCGACCTCCTGTTCGACGATGAGGCCGGTGCCGGGCGGCAGCCACTGCTCGGGTACGGGCGGGTCGCGGTGTGCCGAGCCGGGGGCCCGGGCGTGGCGGAGTTCGTCGTACTGCTGGAAGCAGCGCCAGATCGCGCCGCCGGCGCCGAGTACGGCCTCGGCCCGGCGGGCGAAGTCTTCGGTGGGCCGGTGTCGGCGGCCCTCGACGTGGCTGACGTAGGAGGGGTCGAAGCCCATCCGGGCGGCGAGCTGCTTCTTGGTCATGCCCCGGTCGACACGCCACCGGCTGAGCTCGGCGGCGAAGGTGTCGGCAGCCCGTTCGATGGGCGAGATGGTCATCGCACGTCCTATGGGCCGGGACCTTCAAGTCTCCGTTCTGACTCGCCCAGCCGGGCATCAGTGCCTTGTTACCGACATAACTATTGACAAAGGCGACATGCGCCGAAGACCGTACGGCCAGATTGATCGACGGCCGGCCCGGGTACCCCCACCCACATGACGACGAGCCGCGAAACGCCGGATACCGAGAGTGGCGATTGTGGCGTCAACACGCCCCGGCCTGGTTAGGCTAGCCTTATCGCGCTATCGTGAGCCGTCCGCGCAGGTGGCAGGGGGATTCTCAAGGTGACAGGCAAGACCATGGGACAGGGGCTGGCCCTAGTCACACCCGCCGCGTGGAACCTCACCCACCCCGGAACCGGCGACCCAGCGTGACCGCCACCGTCGACCTCCGCACCGCTCCCGGGCCGCTCGGCCCGGTGACGGCGACGCTGCGGGCGACGTTCGGCACCGACGACCTGCCCGGCCTCGCGCCCGGCCTGCTCGTCGACGACGAGCGCGGCTGGCTGCCGGCGACGGAACTGGTCGACGGCAGTCAGCTACCGCATCTGCTCGACTCGGCCGGGCGGCGCTGGGGCGGCTCCTCGCACGCCGCGACCGCGCTCGCCTGGAAGGCATACGTCTACTGGCTGGCACTGCCGGCGGTTCTGGGCTGGGCGTCGGCCCGCCGGGTGCCGCTGCCGCACCCGTCCGACGTGCTGGTACGCGTCGACGACGACGGCCCGCTGGTCACCATCGGCCTGCGCCGCTCGACGACGATCGCGGTGCTGCCCGGCGACCCGCTGGCCGTGGCCGGGCTGCCCGAGGTCGTGGTGGTCGACGGTGAGGCCGAACTGCTGGCCGCGCTGCGCACCGCGTTGGTCGACGACCACGTCACGCCGATGCTGGACGCCATCCACGATCGGGTCCGGCTCGGCACCCGTACGCTGCTCGGCTCGCTGGCCTCCGGGGTGGCGCACGCGGTGCTGCGGGCGGCCGACGCGCTGCCGGGCTCCTCGGCGCAGACGATCCGTACGCTGCTGGCGACGTTCGACGTGGGCGATCTGGTCGACCTGGTGCCGGGCCCGAACGGCGACCTCACGGTGCAGCGGCGCACCTGCTGTCTGGCGTTCACGTTGCCCCGGCCGAAGGTCTGCGCGGGCTGCTGCATCCGGTCGGAGCGAGCCTGACCCGGGCGTCAGTTCTGTTCCGCACCGCCCCGGCCCCAGACCAGGATCGACCGAATTGTGATGCGGATCACAGATCAATGCCGACCGGCATAGCCGCCAAATCGCCCACCGCCGGACACCACGCAGCGACCCTCGCCGATTCCAGCCCAACGGCCTCTTGCGCAGGGGCAACCGGTGTGATGATCTCCCCTGGCGACATGTCACGGAAACGTGACGGAAACCTGCTCCCTGAGCTGCCCGGCTCCCGCAGGCGCAAAAGTGGTAACCAGACCGTAACGGACGTAGTCCCCGAGAGTGACGTAGGTAGGCCAAAGCTGGCCGTATGATGGCCATATATCAGCCTTTGGCATGGGCAAACATGGCCCAACTCGAACATTCTGCCTACATCAGACCCTGACTTTCCTTACGGTCGCTCTAGATGGTTCACTCTTTCGGTCCCGGGCAGATCAGGTTCAGAGCGTGAGGAATCTACGCATGACACAAATTACGGGGGATCAGCGAGTCCAATCAGAGGTCCTCGAAGGCCTCGCCACCGCCGTAAACCACCGGCGCTGGTTTGTCAACCTCGCCATCCCCCACCTCGGTGACAACCCGATCGAAATCGGCAGCGGGTTGGGCGACTACGCCCTGGAATGGGCCAAGCACTTCGACCGCTTCACCGCCACCGAAGCCGACCCGGACCGTCTGGTGCTGCTCAAGGAGCGCATGTCCGCGGTACCGAACGTCGAGGTCCGCCAGATGCTGCTGCCGCACTCCGAGCACGGCGACTACAGCGCCGCGGTCTCCTACAACGTGCTGGAGCACATCGAGGACCATGTCGAGGCGCTGCAGAGCATGCGCGACCTGGTCCGGCCGGGCGGCAAGATCGTCCTGATCGTGCCGGCCTTCCCGTTCGCCATGAGCCCGGTCGACATCGCCACCGGGCACGTCCGCCGCTACACCAAGAAGACGATGCGGGCCGCACTGGAGGATGCCGGCCTCACCGTCGAGAAGCTCCACTACGCCAACGCACTCGGCCTCATCGGCTACTACATGGCGACCAGCGTCTTCAAGCTGACGCCGAAGGAAGGCCCGATGGTCAAGGTCTACGACACGTTGGTCCTGCCGACGACGAAGGCCGCCGAATCGCTGGTGCGCCCGCCGTTCGGGCAGTCGGTCTTCGCGGTCGCCCGCGTCCCGTAACCGGCCGCCGGACCGGCCCCGCCGGCAGCACATCCGACACCGACGCGCCGGTCCCGGCGCCGTGGCACGGCGGCCACGGCGCCGGATCAGCGCCTCGCTACTCCTTGACCGCGAACGTCGGCCGGATCGTCGCCCGCGCCAGCGTGTGGAACGCCAGGTTGAAGCCGACGACCGCCGGCGTCGACTCCGGCGACACGTCGAGCCGGTCGACGTCGAGCGCGTGCACCGCGAAGACGTACCGGTGCGGCCGGTCACCGGCCGGCGGCGCCGCACCGCCGTACCCGTGCGAGCCGTAGTCGGTGCGGACGCTGAACGCGCCGCCGCCCGCCACACCGCCGGCCGTCGCCTCGCTCCCGGCACCCCGGGGCAACTGGGTGACCGACACCGGCACGTTGACCAGGACCCAGTGCCAGAAGCCACTGCCGGTCGGAGCGTCCGGGTCGAAGCAGGTCACCACGAACCCACGGGTCTCGGCCGGGAAGTCCGACCACGCCAACTGCGGCGACAGGTTCTCCCCGCCGACGCTCAGGTGCGCGAACTCGACGTCCATCGGCTCGCCGTCACGCACGTCCTCGCTGATCAGCGTGAACGACGGCACGGGCGGCAGCAGGTCGTACGGATCCGGGGCGATCGGGCGCTCAAGACTCATGAGGCTTCCTTCCGTTTGGTGTGCGCTCATGGGTTCATACCCCATCGCGCGCCGGCCGCGCGTACCGAACCGCCCGTGCGGAGACCCGCTACGACCGCCAGTACCGGCCACCCGGCTGCGACCTGGCCATGAACTCCACCGAGTTCTCCTCCGCGAAGCAGCCGCTGAGCGCGGCGCAGCCCAACAGGCCGGGCCGGGCGTCACCCTCCACGTCCGCCGGACCGATCGACGACGGCGTCATCCACGCCAGGTACGACCGCCAGGCCGCCGCCCCGACCCGCGCCGGGACCGGCAGCCCCAGACCGGCGGCGGCCGTGATCACCCCGGCCACCCGGTCGTCGGACGCCCCGAGCAACGCCAGCTTGACCCAGTGGTGGAACAGCTCCCAGTCGGCACCGACCCACGTCCCACCGAGCCACTGCAGGCGCTTCATCCCCACCCAGTCGGGGCTGGTCAGGTGCCCGGCGTACGCGTCGAGGGCCGCCGCCCGGTCGGGCAGCGCGGCCAGCGCCGACGCGACCGGGGGAAAGGCGACCGACAGGACGTGCCCGTACCAGTCCACCAGCCGGGGCGAGAGCGTCGCTCCGGCCGCCGCCACCGCCGCGTCGACGGCGCCGACGTCGACATGCCCCCGCTCGACGGCGGAGACGTCGTAGACGGCACGGGCCAGTAGCGCCACCACCAGATCCGACCACCACTGGTCGGGAAGCCCGGTCACCGCCGCGACGTCGCCTTCCAGCGGCACCGGCGCGTACGAGGGGAAGAAGATCGCCCGGAACGTCGGCTGGGCCTTCAGGGGCCACGCCTGGGTGTGCGACCCCGGCGTGACCCCTTTCAGCCTGTTCACCAGCACCGACCGGGCCGTGCCGCCGACACTGTTCGACGCCTGCGCGGGCAGGGCGGCGAACAGCGCGGCCAGCGGATCGTCCGTCGGCGGCACGGGTCAGCCCACCGCCGCCGCGCCGGCGTCCTGCGGGCGTACCTCGATCGTGAACGTCACCGGCTCGGCCGCCGCGACCTCGTTGCGTACGCCGATCCGGTAGCTGCGGCGGGCCATCACCGGCGGGTACTCACCCGGCGTCTTCCAGGAGAGCTGCCCGGTCTCCGGGTTGAAGACCAGGAAGTCCGGCGGCGGCTCGGACAGCTCGAAGGTGCGCGGCATACTGCCGGGCTCGCCGAGGGCCGGACCGAACCGGCCGTCGTTCTGGTACGTGTACAGCGTCAGGTCCTGCATGGTCAGCGCGCCCGGCTGCGTCGACTCCATCTTCAGCCACCAGCCGCGCCGGTCACCGACCATTCCGACACCGCCGTTCACCTCGGCCAGGTAGCGCCAACCACCGCTGCCGTCCGGCATGGACAGTGCGAACTCGGCGCTCTCCGGCCGGCCGTCGGGGCCGGTGCCGGACGTCGACAGCACCTCGGCCCGCCACCACTGCCCCTGCCCGGCGGCCGTGGCCGGGCTCGCGGCCAGCCGCCCGTCGACGTACGTCAGGCAGTACGACGTCAGCAGCCGGTCCGCCGGCCTGGCCCGCAGCGTCGCGGTGAACCTGGCCCGGCCCTGGACGTCGGTCGTCAGGTAGAAGCAGGTCGCCGAGGTGCGGTCCAGCCCGCCGAGGGTGACCGAGCCGTCGGCGTTCATGGTCAGGTAGCGCTCGCCGAACCGCAGGGCCGCGCCGACGAGCTGCGGACGGCCCTTGGCCGGCTCGGCGACCCGGAAGTACTCGACCGCGGTGCCGTGCGGCATGTAGTAGCCGGCCTTGTCGGCCGCCCCGGTCGCGAACTGGTTGACCGCCGACTTCGGCTTCGGCCCGAACAGCATGATCAGGATCAGGACCACGCCGGCGATCGCGGCGAACGCGGCGACGGCGGTCATCGCCGCCGCGATGCTGGCCACCGCGAATCCGCCGATGGTGGCGACCCCGAAGTAGCCCAGCACCCAGCCGCCGGCGATCGCGAACAGTTCGAGGGCGGCGGACCCGAGGAACAGCGAGTTGGCGATCGTGTCCATCTCCGAGGTGGAGTTGGCGATCGCGATCGCCGACAGCACGATGTTGATGATCGCGAGCGCGGCGCCGAGCCGGGTGGCGACGAACTCGTCGAGGTTGCGTCCCAACAGCTTCGTCATCATGGTCTGCTCGTACTCGCCCGCCTGCATGAACAGGGTGCCGAACTGCTCGCTGGCCTGGATCTCGACCCGGCCGGCCTGGATCAGCCACCGGCTGACGCCGGTGTTCATCCGACCCTCGGCCAGCCGCAGGGCGTCGCCCTTGAACGTCTTCCACAGGTTGGCCCAGGTCACCCCGTCGGTGCCGAGCACCTTGGCGTACGCGACACCGCGCTTGACCAGCGCGGTGCTCATCTGCACGAAGACGTCCAGGCCGCCGACGATGAGCTGGGTACGCTCCATCGGGTCCTTGACGTCCTGCCAGTTCATGACGCCGAAGACGAACGCGGCCGTACCGGCCGAGCAGCCGGCGAGGGTGATCAGCTTCGCCGCCCCGAGCGGGATCTTGCTCATCTTCGGCCACTCGCGTTCGAACTTCGCCGCGACCTGCTCCCACGAGTAGACGCCGGCGAAGGTGGACGCGAGGTTGGCGAAGCCGTCGAGCACCTCGCGGGTCCAGTTGTGGTCCAGCGCCTCCTGGAACTGCGTGAGCATGTCCTGGATCGCCGGATCGGGGGAGTCGACGTACATGGTCACGAACTGCTTGAGGATCTCCTCGACCGCGTAGCTGAACGTGTCGACGTTGCCGGCGTAGTCGATCAGCTTCGGCAACACGTTCGTGAGCTGGAACAGCTGGATGATGTTGGCGTACTCGTGCACGAAGGAGCCGGACGGGTCCAGCACGCCGAGCGTCGCGACGTTCGTCTGGATCCGCCGGGTGTACTCCGACCCGTCGAGGTAGCTGCCGTTGAGCGACATCAGTTCCAGCAGCCGCAGCGCCGCCGGGCTGGTGGCGTGCCGCAGCAGCTTGTACGCCCAGTACCGGCCGTCCTTGCCGACCTCGGCGAGCCGCTCGATCGTCTCGACCAGGTCTTCGACCCGGTCGGGGGCGTCTTCGGTGTTGGCCACCGTGGCCCGCACCTGTGCGATCCACGCCTGGCTGTCGGCCTCGATCACCGCCTCGTACGCCTCGTAGTTGGCGTACTGGTCGATCAGGTAGTCGTCGACGTCGGGGTTGAGTTCGACGTACCGCCGGGTGTACATCTCCGGTGCCTGGGCCTGGTAGACGGTGGCCTGGGAGACCGCCTCCTTCAGCCAGGCCTGGGCCTTGCGGTCGTTGAGCTTCGCCGCGTCCGGGTCCTCGGTCCGGGCCAGCGCCTGGGTCAGGTACGCGATGCTCAGCGTCTCGTACCAGCCCTTCGCCTTCGTGCCGTCCTTGCCCGGCAGGTCGGCGATCTGCTTCAGCGCCGGATCGAGGTCGACCTTGTTCGACGTCAGGTACGTCTCCCGCAGGTCCTTGTCCATCTGGTAGAGCAGGATCTTGTAGAAGTCCTGGCCGGCGAGGTCCTGCACCCGGTCGATCCACCGGCCCTTGTCGTCCTTGCGGAACTGGGTGAAGCCGGCCAGTTCGTCGACCGACAGGTTCGGCGCCCGCCGGGCCGCGACCCGCCGGGCCCGTTTCGCCGTACCCGGCTGGCCGGCGAGCGCTTCCCGGTGCCCGGCCAGGCTCTCGTAGCTGGTGCGGTGACCGGCCGCGATCCCGGTGCCGGACAGCACCCGGGCACCGTCCGGTGAGAAGAACCAGGTGCCCGCCGGCGGCAGTCCGGTGGCGATGGCGGCGGCCCGGTCCAGCCCGCGCCACGACACCGTGTCGCCGCGCCGGTGCAACACCGCGACCGGTCGCTCGTCGACGACCAGCTCCCCGGCGCCGAGCCCGACCGCGATCCAGCGGCCGTCCGGCCGGCGCAGCCGGTACATGCCGATCGTCGCGCTGTTGTCGGCGACGCCACGGACCGCGTAGACGCCGGTGGCGGGGTTCGTGCCGGTCCGCACCGCCCCGGTGATCGAGTCACCGAACGGGTCGAAGTCGAACGCCATCTCGTACGGCAGCACCGACTGGATGCCGGACGCCGGTGCCGGCAGCCCGCTGCGGTCGTCCTCCGGCGGCTCCACGTACGGGTAGGCGGTGAACGTGAACCGCAGGTCGCCGTTGACCAGGTAGGAGAAGTCGCCGACGTCCGGCGTCCAGTCGACCCCGGTCTGCAGGTCGGCGAAGGCGACCCGGACGTCGTACTGCGGGGCGCCGACCGCCGGGGCGGCGGTGATGTCGTAGCCGAACCGCAGCGCCCGGTCCACCCAGGTCGCGGCCGTCCACTTCGAACTGTCCGGGGCCGGCCAGGTCAACGCGTGGGTCGCGGTGTTGTAATAGGCGCCGGCGTCGGCCGCCAGGTCACAGGTGTATTCGATCGGGGCGAGCGTCACCTCGACCGGGCTGGTCCGGTCGCCGACCGTGGTGCTGCCGTACCCGGTCAGGCCGTCGGGCGTGAACTCGACACCGCCCGCCAGGTGGTGGGCGCCGGTGCCGTACGACCAGTGCAGCCGGTTCGCGCGGCGGTCCCAGCCCCAGTTCCGGGCCGGAATCGGATGGTGGTCGACTAACAGCAGTTCCCGGCCCTCCGTACGCGGGTTGGCGCGGACCAGGGTCAGCCGGGCGACCCGGGGCGCGTCGCCGCCCGCCGGCATCTCGCGTACCAGGTACGAGCGGACCCGCCGCATGCGGCGGTCCGCGACCGAGACCGGGCCGGGGCGGTCGGTGGTGGGGTGGTCGATGGTCATTTCGGGTTCCTCACGGGATCGGTGTCGGCGGCTGGCGCTCGCCGGTGAGGCAGACCCGTGATCCGGTGCCCGTGATACGGCTACGCACCGTCATGAACCCGACATGCTCGCGTGCCGGCCCGGTCCCGGCGGTGCCGGGCCGCCGATACCGGAGCCGCCGGTCAGCCCGCCCCGAAGCAGACGAACGCCGCCGCGGTCGCCGACCGCTCGTCGAGGGTGCCGTTCATCGCCGCCTGCGCCGCCGCCAGCGCGGCCGCCGCACCGCTCCCGCCGGCCAGCCGGCGGTGCAGGTCCAGCATCAGTTCGAGGGTGGCCTCGTCCTGGGCCGGCAGCACACTGCCGAGCACCGTCGCGGTCCCGACCCCGAGCAACGCCGCGGCCAGCCCCATCAGCTCGTCGCCCGGATGCACGGTCGACAGCCCGGACTCGCACGCCGACAGCACCACGACCGCCGGCGGGCGGGCCACCTGCTCCAGGTCGTAGACGGTGATCGGCCCGTCGGCGAGCCGCAGGTAGGAGAACATCGGGTTGTCCGACCGGAACCCGCCGTGGGCCGCGACATGCGCCAGCGGGGCGCCGTCGAGCGCGGCCAGGACCGGTTCCGCGCCCGCCGCCGCCCCGACGAACACCTCGGCCGGCGCGAGCGCGTCGGCGAGCCGTCGTACCTCCCGGTCGACGTGCGTCAGCCCCGGTCCCGCCACCAGCAGCGGCCGCCCGCCCGGCGAGGCCCCGGCCGCCCGCGCCGTCGCGTCCAGCCACGCCGTCGCCGACGGCGCGACGCTGACCGCACGTCCCCGGCAGGTCGGCAGCAGCGCCCACGGCGTCGCGTGCAGCAACCCCACCGGTACGACCACCAGTTCGCCGTCCCCGAGCCAGCCCCGTACCGGCGCGAACAGCGCCCGGTCGAGCTGCTCGGCGGCGTGCCGGGCACCCTGCACGGCGGCGGACCGCGACGCCGGCCCGCCGTGGCGCAGCACGATCCGGCGCAGCGCGAACCGCAACGCCTCCAACTCCGCGACCACCCGGTCCGTACGCCCCAACGGCCGGCTCCGGAACCGGCCCCGGTGCACCACGATCACGTGCAGCTCGCCACCGATGTCGATCAGCTCGAACAGGGTGCGGTCGGCCAGCTCCCCACCGAGGCGGGCGAGCAGGTTGGGGGACCGGCTGGCCGAACCACTGCCCCGGGCGTGCCAGCTCCGCCGCCGGATCCGCTCCTCCAGCGCCCGCCGCTGCCGCCACAGCGCGTTGACCCGCCCGGCCGCCACCCCGGAGTCCGCCTCGGCGACCGCCCGACGCAGCTCGGCGAGGTCGGCGGCCAGCGCCGGCTCGTGCGGCGGCCGGGCCGGCGGCAGCCGCAGCGCCGCCGCCTTCCACCGCTCCGCCCACCACAGCACCGACCGGGCCCGCCCGGTCTGCCGGGCCAACCGCAACCCCGTCGCGGCAAGGTCGGTGGCATAGCTGGCGGCCAACGTACGCAGCTCGGTCGCGCCCAGCGCGGCCCGGTAGGTGTCGAGAATCCGGGCCCCGGCCAGCAGCGCCCGGCGGGCACCGGCGGCATCCCCGACCGCGTCGCGCAGCAGGGCGGCGGCGTGCCAGGCGCGTACCCGCAGCTCCGCCGGCCCGTTACGGCCGGCCGCCAGCACCAGCCGCAGCTCCTCGGCCCCCTCGGCCCGGCCGGCGGCCAGCCCGGCGGCGTAGAGGCGGGCGTCGAGCGCGGGCGTCGGCCAGCCGGCGGCGGCGAGTTCGGCGGCCACCTCCCGGGCCCGGCGCAGCCGCCGCGCCGGCGCCGTCTCGTCGGCCGCCCGCAACGCCGTATACCTGGCCAGCGCCGCCCACGCCGGTCGGCCCTGCCGCACGAAGGCGCGGTACGCGGCCGACGCGTGCCGGCGGGCCGTCCGGCGGTCACCGCCACCAATCGCGACCTCGGCCAGCATGAGCCGCGCCTGCGCCTCGTAGAGCCGGGTCCGGCCGGCCCGCGCCGCCTCCAGCGCCGCCTGCGCGACATCTCGGGCCTCGGGCAGCAGCCGGGCCCGCAACAGCAGCTCACCACGGTCCATGAGGGCGATCGCGGGACGGCCGTTGCGGGCGAAGTACTCGTCGGCGACGTCGTACCACCGCAACGCCCCCGGCACGTCACCGGCCTGCGCGGCCACGAACCCGAGGTTGTGCCGCACCTGCGCCACCGCCAGGTGCTGCCCGAGGTCGTCGTACAGGCGCTCGGCGGCGAACAGGTCGGCCTCGGCCTGCCGCAGGCTGCCCCGGTAGGCGTGCAGGACACCGCGGTTGGTCAGCGCCCGGGCCTGCCAGAGCTGGTCACCGGCCCGCCGGAACGCCGCGATCGCACCGGTGTAGCCGTCCATCGCCTCGGCGAACCGGCTCAGCCGGTCCAGCGTCAACGCCCGCTGCATGCCCAGCCGGGCGGCGGGCAGGCCGTCCAGCGCCGGTGCCGCCTCGTCGAGCTCACGCAACGCCTGGCCGGGCCGCCCCACCTCGGCCAGGACCAGCGCCAGACTCATTCGCGCCTCGGCCGTCCGCTGCGCCAGCCCGGCCGCCCGGGCCACCCGGACCGCCCGCCGCAGGTGCCGCAGCGCCGTACCGGAGTCGTTCAGCTCCCGGGCCGCCAGCCCGAGCGCCCGCTCGGCCGTCGACTCGGCGTCCCGGTCCCCGGCCCGGCGCGCCTCGCGCCGGGCCTCCACCGCCAACCTGCCCGCCTGCCGCGGATCGGCGGTCACCAGTCGCAACGCCCGCTGGGCCGGCCCGTCCCCCAACGCCCCCTCGATGGCGGTCACCGGACGATCCTGGCACGCCGCCCGGCTGTCGGGTACCGGACGTATCGGCGGCCCCGGTACCGCCGTCTGATCTATGAGGTCAGACAACGTCCACGAAAGACGAACCGGGAGGCCCCATGTCACCGTCCGACGACCGGCTCGCCGGCTACCACCACCGCCGGCAGCGCCGGCTGCGGAGCCTGCCCAGACTGCGGTCCACCGCCACCCGTCCGGACCACCCGGTCTGGTACGTCGCCGACGAACTGCTCGTGGTCGAGGAGGACCGGCGACACGTGGAGCGTTACCTGACCGGCCAGCGCCGGGAGGTGAACGCACTCGGCGACGAGGAGGTCGTACCCGGGCTGCGCCGCTACTTCGCCACCGGCCTCGACGTGCCCGACACCGTCCGGACCGTACGCGGCGGCGCGCCCCGGGGTGCCGCGGTGCTCTGCCCCAACCACGTCTTCCTCGGCACCCCGTTCAACCACGGCGGGCCGTGCGGGCCGCCGGTCCCGGCCGGTGCCGCCGAGCTGGCCGGCCGCCCGCACGACGAGGACCTGGTCTCGGTGGCCATCGTGGACACCGGGGTGTGGGCCGACAGCAAGCTGCCGGCCGGCTACTACCGGCCCGGTGGCGTCGACGTGGAGACCGAGACCGACGTCGACAACGACGGCCTGCTCGACGGCGACGTCGGACATGCCAACTTCATCGCCGGCGTCATCGTCCGGCACGCGCCCCAGGTGGAACTGAGCGTGCTCAAGGTGCTGGACACGTTCGGTGTCTGCACCGAGGAGCAGCTCGTCCGGGCGCTCGGCCGGCTCGATCCGACGGTGCAGATCGTCAACCTCTCCCTCGGCGGCTTCACCGAGGACGACCTGCCGCCGGTCGGGATGCGGGTCGCTTTGGAGAACGTGCTCGCCGTACCGGACCGGGTGGTGGTCGCCGCCGCCGGCAACAACGGCAACCGGACCAGCCCGTTCTGGCCGGCCGCGTTCGCCGGTGCCGGGCACCCGTGGAGCGACCGGATCGTCGCCGTCGCCGCTCACGACGGTGCCGCGATCTGCGACTGGAGCAACGCCGGCCCCTGGGTGACGCTGGCCGCCCACGGCCAGGACATCCACAGCACGTTCATCAACCACGACAAGTTCTTCCCGTCCGGCTGGGCGGAGTGGAGCGGTACGTCGTTCGCCACCCCACGGGTGGTCGCCGAGATCGCCGGTCACGTCGCCGCCGGCCGGTCGCCCGTGGCGGCGCTGCGGCAGGTCGTCGGCACCGCCGGTAGCACCTTCGACGGCTACATCGGACTGCCATGAGCATCTCCGTCGACCCCCGCCCCGGCCGGCACCGTGGCCGGGCAACCACCGCCACCGCCCGGATAGGCTCCGAAGCGATGGACGCCGACCCGAACACCCTCGTCGCGGCGGCGGCCGCCGGCGACCGCGACGCCTGGAACTCCCTTGTGGACCGCTACGCCGGACTGGTCTGGGCGACCGCGCGGGCCTTCCGGCTCAACGACGCCGACGCCGCCGACGTCAGCCAGGTCACCTGGCTACGCGCCGTCGAACACCTCGACGATCTGCGCAACCCGGCCGCACTCAGCTCGTGGCTGGTCACCACCACCCGCCGCGAAGCGCTGAACCTGCTCCGCCAGCGCCGCACCGGCGCGCTGCCGGACGCCGACGCCCCCGAGGTGGCCGACGACGAGCAGCCGCCGCCCTGGCACGACATCCTCGTCGACGAACGCAACCGCGAACTGTGGACCGCGTTCCGCCGGCTCTCCGCCCGCTGCCAGACCCTGCTCCGGCTGCTCGTCATCGACCCGGCCGGCAGCTACACGAAGGTGGCGGCCGCGCTCGACGTACCGGTCGGCAGCCTCGGCCCGACCCGGGCCCGCTGCCTGACCACCCTGCGCGGCCACCTCGCGCAGTCGGGAGTGGACGGATGAACCCCGCCGAGCACCCGGACGACACCGCCCTGCTCGCCGAACTGCGCGACATGCTGTGGCGGGTCGACCCCGTACCGGCCCGCGCCATCGAGGCGGCCCGCAACAGCTACGACTGGCGGACGCTCGACCTCGAACTCGCCGCACTCACCGCCGACAGCTCGCTGGCCACCGCCGACGTCCGGGGCGAACCCGCCCGGCTGCTCAGCTACGAGGCCGGGTCGTGCTCGATCGACGTCGAGGTCGGCGAGGCCGCCGGCCGGCTGCGCATCCTCGGCCAGCTGGTGCCGCCGCAGGCGGCCCGGCTCCGCGTCGAGCAGCCCGGCGTGAGCGTCGAGGTGACGGCCGACGAGATGGGCCGGTTCACCGTACGCGACCTGCCGCCCGGCCCGACCCGGTTCGTCGTCGAGCCGGCGGACCCGGCCGCACCCGGGAGCGGCGTACGCACCGACTGGGTCCGGCTGTGAACGGATAGGAGGCCGGCCACCGACCGCTTCGCCGGCGGAGTCAGTCGATGACGGCGGTGGCCTCCACCTCGACCAGCAGATCGGGCTCGCCCAGGGCGGCGACACCGAGCAGGGTGATCGGCTTGACCGGGTCGACCCCCAGTCGCGCGGCCGCCCGGCCCACGCCTTCGCCCAGCGCCGGCAGCTTGTCCGGAGACCAGTCGACGACGTAGACGGTCAGCTTCGCCACGTCGTCGAACGAGCCGCCGGCCGCGGCGAGAGCCGTGCCGATGTTGACGTACGCCTGCTCGACCTGGGCGGCCAGGTCCCCCTCGCCGACCGGGTTCCCCTCGGCGTCGCGGGCGACCTGCCCCGCCAGGAACACCAGCCTCGAACCGGTGGCGATCGACATCTGTCGGTACATCTCGGGCTTCGGCAGCCCGTCCGGGTTGATCAGTTCCACGGCCATGAGTCACTCCCTGCATCCGGTGGTCCGTTGGCTAAACATAGCAGCGCTATGTAATGTGACGCCATGGTCCGAACAAAAGACCCCGCGGTCCGCACCCTGCTGATCGAGCGGGCCGCGCAGATGCTGCGCGCCCGGGAGCCGGTAACCCTGCGCTCGATCGTCGCGGGCACCGGCGTGTCGACGATGGCCGTATACACGTACTTCGGCGGCATGGACGGCCTGTGGCAGGCGGTGCGTCAGGAGGGATTCACCCGGTTGGCCGCCAGACTCGCGACCGTCCCCCTGACCCCGGATCCCGTTCGAGACCTCGCCGCCCTGGGTGCCGCGTACATGTCCAACGCCCTGAGCAACCCCGACCTCTACCGGGTGATGTTCGACGCCGGCTTCGCCCTGGAAGACCCCGCCGCCGCGGACGAATCGCTGCACTCCCTGGTACGCGCCATCGAGCGGGCCAAGGACACCGGACGGTTCCGTCCCGACGTCGACACCGTCGCCCTGGCCACCCAGACCTGGGTCATCGGCCACGGGCTGGTGTCCCTGGTGGCCACCGGCCCTCTGCCGCGCCAGGCACTCGACCACGGCGTACCCATGCTCACCGCCCTGTTCACCAGTTGCGGCGACGCACCGGACCGGTCCCGCCAATCGGTCGAACTCGGCTGGCACCCGAACCCGTGAGCCGCCGTCGACCCGACAGGAGCGCTACCAGCGGTCGGGGCGGGCATGCACGGCGATGAGCGCGGCCTCGACCCGGTTCCGGGCACCCGTCGTACGCAGGATCGAGGTGACGTGCGCCTTCACCGTGCCCTCCGACAGGAACAACCGGCCGGCGATCTCGGGGTTCGACAACCCGTCGCCGATGAGAAGCAGCACCTCCCGCTCACGTGGCGTAAGCCGCTCGAAGCGCCGGCCGGCCTCGTCCTGCTCGATGAAGCGGGTGGTGACCCGGGAACCGATCAGCTTGCGGGAGATCGCCGGCGAGAAGAAGGCACCACCGGCGGCGACCGCGTGCACCGCGAGGAGAATCTCACGGGGGTCGCCGGACTTCAGCAGGAACCCGTCCGCGCCGAGGGTAATCGCCCGGGCGACGTACGCGTCCTCGCCGAAGGTGGTGACCATGAGGACCCGCGGAACCTCACCCGTGCGCCGCAGTTCCTCGAGCGTGCGAAGGCCGTCCATGCCTGCCATGCGGATGTCCAGCAGCACCACGTCGACCCGGTGGCCGCGGACGAAACTCAACGCCTCCTCGCCGCTGGCGCACTCGGCCACGACCCGGATCGCGGGATCCGTGCCGAGGATGCTCGCCAGGCCCAGCCGGATCAGTTGTTCGTCGTCGACGATCAGCACCCGCAGTGCCGCGCCGTCACCGTGCGGACCGCCGCCGCTCACCGGTGCCCAGCCGAGATCAGGTCGGCCGACGCGACCACGTCGCCGTCGAAGCAGATCCGGTAGTAGTCACCGGACGCGTCGTCCAGGGGATTCGAGGTGACGGCGTAGTAGGAGCAGTCGCCCCCGGCCGGCGGGTCGTCGTCGATGTCGAGTTGCCCGCCGGGCAGCAGCGGTTCGACACCGGCGCGGGCGTCGCCGGGAGCGATCTGGGCGAACACCTCCGGTTCGAGTTCCGCCTCGCGGGCCCGCTGCAGAGTCAACAACTGGACCGCGACCGCGATGCAGCCGACGGCGACGACCGGAACCAACGCCGCCGCCCAGATCAGGGCCGTGCTGCGCCGCCGCGCCCGCACCACCTCGTTCGGCGCCTGCCCGACCGATACCGGCCGGTCGGCTGTCACGGTCCCCTCCCTCGGCAGCACCACCGACAGCGTGAACCCGTCACCGTCGCTCGTCTCGACCGTGCCCCCGGCGAGGCGGACACGTTCACCAAGCGCCACCAGGCCGTAGCCGCCCCCGCCCCCGGAGCGGTCGGATCCCCGCCCGGCGGGTACGTCGTTGGTGACGGTGATGCGCAGCCGGTTTCCCGCGTCGTCGAACCGCAGCGTCACCGGCTGCCCCGGGGCGTGTTTGACAGCGTTGGTCACGCCCTCCTGGACAACGCGGAACACGGTCGCGGCACCGAACTCGGCCACCCGGTCGGCCGATGGCCGGCCAACCACCTCGATCAGCGCACCGGCGGCGCGGGCATCCGCCACCAACCCGTCCAGGTCGACCTGCCGATGCCGGGACACCAGCGCGGCTTGCTCGCCACTGCGCAACACCTCGACCGAGGCGCCGAGCCGGGCGACCGCCTCGGCCACCTGCCGGCGGGACGCGGCGATCGCGTCCCGGCTCGGCTCCTCGATCCTGGGCTCCAACTCCAACCTGCCCAGGTTCAACGCCACGAGGCTGAGCGCGTGCCCGAGATCGTCGTGCAACTCCTCGGCGAGCAGCATCCGCTCGCGGGCGAGAGCGGCCTCGGCCTCGTGGCGTCGTACCCGCTCACGCTGCTCCGCGGCGGCCGCCGCCGCCTCCGTCGACGCGCGACGCGCCCGCCAGGCCACCGCCACCAGCCACGGCAACACACCGAAGCAGACGTCCAGAGCAGCCACGACCAGTACGCCCTGCAGCGAGACCGCCGAGACCACCGGCGCCATCGCGCCCACGACGGCGGCCGCCAGAAGCGCCAGCCCTCCGGACCAAGCACCCCGACTCGACCAGCCACACGTCGCGGCGACGACGGCCAGCGGGATCACGAACACCCCGGACACCGGGGGCAGCACCAGCAGCACCGCGAACGCGGCCGCGACCAGGGCGTCACCGACCCGGCGCCCGCCGCCCGGCGAACGCCTCCCACCAGCGGGCGCGGACGCGCGGACCCAGGAGACCATCCGCCCCATCATCGCCCGCCGCCCGCACAGCGTGACCAGACCAGGGTCATGACCGCCACCGGCCGTTCTACGACCAGGGTCGTAGTCGACCCCGGAATCCGGTCAGAAGCACGGCGACCGCGACGTTCCTAGCGTCGAGGTACATGAACCCACCACGCCGAACCCTGCCCGCCCTCGCGCTGGCCACCGGCCTGCTCGTCGTCCTGAGCATCGTCGCGTACACCGCCCGTGACCGGCTCTACCGCGCCGTCGCCGGACTCGACCGGATGCCGCCGGAGGCGATGCGTGACGCGATTGACCTGACCGCCCGCCAGGGGCTCCTCGTCCTGGTCGCGATCACCGGACTGGTCTCGATCGTCGCGTGGCGACGAGGACGCGACTCGTTCGTCCTGCTCGCCTGCCTCGGCGCCGGCACGATCAGCGCCTACCTGACCAGCGAACTCGTCAAGCTGGTCGTACGCGAGGAACGCCCCTGCCGCACACTCGACCCGGTGACCGTGCTCGCCTGTCCGGCACCTGGCGACTGGTCCTGGCCCAGCAACCACTCCACGATCGCGGCGGCGCTCGCGACCGCGTGCATCCTCGTCGTCCGGCGTAGCTGGTACGTCGTCGCACCCATCGCGGCCCTCATCGCGCTGTCCCGGGTCGGCGCCGGCGTGCACTACGTCCACGACGTAACCGCCGGGCTCGCCGTCGGAATCGTCGTCACCTGCGCCGTCGGGCTGCTCGGCAACACCGTCGTACGGCCGCTGCTCGCGCCCCGGCCCCATCCGGTGCGGGGCCCCCGAGCTGCTGCCACCCCGACCGAGGTCCTAGAGACCCCGCCGCCGACACCGACGTGCGGCCCTCTCCCCGAGAGGAAAGGGCCGCACGCGGCTAAGCGCCTACCTACCGGCTCACTGGGGTGACCGTCACCTGGCTGGTCGCGTCCCCGATCTGGACGTCCAGCGTGATGTCGGCGCCGGCACGCAGGGCCTCGCGGGCCGCACCCCGGAAGTTGAGCGTCAGCTGGCGCGAGGCGTCCGCCTCGATCGTGACCTGCTTGGTGTCGATGGTCTCGCCCTCGTACGTGACCGTGACACGCTCGCGGCACCACGGCTTGTCGGTGCTGCACTGGAGGGTGAGCACCACCTGGGCGACGGCGTTGCCCTTGGCCGGCACGCGCGCCGTCACGGAGGTGTCGCGGATGGTCATCGGCCCGGTCGGCTGCTGCGGATTGGTCGCCGGATCGGTGGGGCTGATGTGCATCGACCGGATCTGCAGGGGCAGGTTGTCCGCGCCCCGCAGCCGCATGTCCGCGCCACCGTTCTGCCGGTTCTGGAACTGGGCGGCCGGCAGGTGCCACGTGGCCGACTTCCAGACGCCGACGTCCCCGGCGGTGACGGTGACCGGGTCGGTCGACAGGTACGCGGCGCCGGTCACGGCGTCCTCGTACTGCAGCTCGAACCTGCCCTCGACCGGCGAGCGGTACTCGATGGTGAACCAGACCTCGTGCGGCCCGCCGTAGAGCGTGGCGTCGTCCGCGGTCAGGTAGAGGTTGTTGCCCGAGTTGATCGTGTTGCGCTGGACCTGCAGGTAGCTGCCCGTGTCGTCGGACTCGAGAGTGAACGGACCGGACTCGTAGGCGATCGGGTCGAGGCCGCCCGCCCGCTCCGGGCTCCAGGACACGGGGTTGAGGACGCTGCCGGGGATGGTCGGCGGCTCCTCCTCCGTCGGCGGGTCGGGCGTGTTCGCCGGGTCGACCGTGGTCAGGCGCATCTCGGCGATCGCCATCGGGTAGTTCTGCGGCAGGCGCAGGCGGAAGTCGGCGCCGCCGTTCTGCCGGTTGTTGAACGCGGCGTCCGGGAGGTCGACGGTCGTGGTCTGCCAGGTGCCCACCTGGTCGGCGGTCACCTCGACGACGGTGGCGTTGTAGTAGGTGGTGCCGACGGCGGCGTTCTCGTACTGGACCTGGAACCGGCCGGCTGTCTGCGGCAGGTAGGTCAGCACCAGCCAGGCGTGCTGCGGACCGCCGGACAGGTAGCGGTCGTCGACCGCCATGTAGAGGTTGCCGGAGGTGGTCGACTCGGGGTTCGGCTGGGTCTGCAGCACCTGCCGGCCGTCGGCCTCGCCCCACGTGAACGGTCCGCTGGAGTATTCGACGGGAGCGAGCCCGTCCGGCTCCTGACCCGCCACCATCCGCGCGGTCACGCCGGCGGGCGCGGTGCTGCGGATCGTGATCGCCGAGATCGCCAGCGGCAGGTTCGCCGGGGCGGTGAGACGCAGGTCGGAGCTGCCGTTCTGCCGGTTGTTGAACGCGGCGGCGGGCAGCGGGATCGTCGCGGTCTGCCACGTGCCGACCTGGCCGCCCGCGATCGTCACCGGGGTGGCGGGCGAGTACGCCTCACCGATCGCGGCGTTCTCGTACTGCAGGTTGAAGGACCCGGCGACGGGGCTGCGGTACGTAACCTCCGCCGCCATGTCGAACGGGCCGCCGGACATCGCGGCGTCGTCGACCTGCAGGTAGAGCTGGTTGGCGCCGCCCATCGGGTTGGTCTGCAACTGGATCGCCCGGCGTCCGTCCACCTCGGCCTGCGTCCACGGGCCGTCCGGGTACTGGACCGCGGTCAGGCCGTCGGTCGTGCCGGCGGCGACGTCGAAGGAGACCTCGCGCTTCGCGGGAACCGCGGGGTTGGGGTCGGTGCCGCCACCGGGGTCCACCTCGGACTGGTCGAGGACGACCGTGTCGCCGTCGGCGTCGTGGCCGAGGGTGAACTCGTACAGGGTCTCGCCGCCGAGGGCCACGAACTCTGCCCGGAGGGTCTCGGGGGTGATGGTGAGGCGCATCGCACCGAGGTGCTTGTTGTCACGCCACTGGCTGCCCGTGGTCGGGGTGAAGAGTCGCGTGGTGCCGTCGCCGCCGTTGCCGGTGAGGACGAGGTTGTCGCCGTCCGGGGTGATGATGTGCTCGGTGTGGTGGTCGTGGCCCGAGATCAGCAGGTCGACCTGGGGCTGGATCGCCCAGCGGCGGTTGATGTTGTTGCCGGAGACGCCCGAGGAGTAGGGCGGCTGGTGGACGCCGGTGAGCACCCAGGACGCCTGGGAGTTCTGGACGGTGGCGAGGTAGTCGTCGTAGATCGCCGGCATCCTGGTGCCGTTGGAGGTCTGGCAGGCGCCGTTGGGGTTCACCCACTCCAGCAGGCCGTTGCCGAGAACGGCCCGGTAGGACAGCGGCACCTTGAAGTACTGCATCGAGTACTGCGCGCCGACGGCGTCACACGTGTTGCCGAAGTCGTGGTTGCCGAAGATCGGGAAGAACTTCCCCGCCTCGATGTCGGCCATGTAGGGCTCGGCCGACAGGCGGACCTGCTCCTCGGTGGCCTGCTGCTGGTTGTTGTCGCCGCCGGTGAGGATGAAATCCGGGTTCCACGAGTGGATCATGTCGGCGACGGCGTTCTGGTCCGCGCACTTGGCCGGGATTCCGTAGCCACAGGCACCGAAGTCGCTGACGACGGCCACCCGGAGCACGTCGGCGCGCGGCTGCGCCGGGTCGATGTCGCTGGTGAGCAGTTCGAGACCGGGCGCGTCCACGGCCGCGTTCGCGGTGGGGGCGAGGGTGATCAGGCCGGTCAGGGTCACGGCCGCCGCGGCCGCCGCCGCTGCCAGTCTTCGGGGGACGGGAGTTACCCGCATCAGACGCTCCTTGCTAGCTCAGATGATCGGCACCGTCGTGACGACGCCGATCACCGAACGTAAGCAAGTGCCGTTGCGCCAAGATCGCCCCTTGCCGAACCCTGCCCAGCCGGCGGGTGAAGCGTTCGTGCTGCTCAGGGGGCGTTTCGCTGTCGCGAGAGCGGAGGGTGTGGGATTCGAACCCACGAAGAGATTGCTCCCTTACCGGTTTTCAAGACCAGCGCCATCGGCCTCTAGGCGAACCCTCCTTGACCCGGCCCTGCTTGCGCCGACCCGGAGTCGTGCCTAGTGTGCCACGGTCATGCACGCCTCACCCGGAAGGAGGACGCGGGTGCCCACCAGCGTCGAGCGACCGCAGGCAGTCGTGCTGCTCACCGGCATCATGGCCGCCGGCAAGTCGACCGTCGCGCAGGCGCTCGCCGAACGCCTGCCCCGCTCCGTACACGTACGGGGTGACGTGTTCCGCCGGATGGTGGTCAACGGGCGCGCCGACATGACGCCCGACACGGAAGAGGAGGCGCGGCGGCAGCTCCGGCTGCGGCACACGCTGACCGCGGACGTCACCGACGGCTACTTCGACGCCGGGTTCACCGTCGTCGCCCAGGATGTCGTACTCGGGGCCGAGCTGCCGGCGATGGTGGCCCGGATCCGGAGCCGGCCGCTGCTGGTCGTGGTGCTCGCGCCGTCGGTCGCGGCGGTCACCGCCCGCGAGGCCGGCCGGCCCAAGACCGGGTACGGCGACTGGACGCCCGCCGACCTCGACGCCGGGTTGCGGGCGGGCACCCCCCGGATCGGGCTGTGGCTGGACACGTCGGCGCAGTCGCCGGAGCAGACCGTCGACGAGATCCTGGCCCAGGCCTGGTCCGAGGCGGCCGTACCGGACTGACCAGGCCGGCCGGAGCCGCCGCGAGCGCCCACAGGCGAACCAGTCGCCACGCGGGGACGGCGGATCTGCGGTATGACTGGGACGTGCACGCGATCACGATCACCGAGCCCGGCGGCCCCGACGTGCTGGCCTGGACCGAGGTCCCCGATCCGACGCCCGGTCCCGATGAGGTGCTCGTCGAGACGGTGGCCGCCGCGGTCAACCGCGCCGACCTGCTGCAACGGCAGGGCCACTATCCGCCGCCGAAGGGTGCTCCGCCGTACCCGGGTCTGGAGTGTTCCGGGGTCGTCGCCGGCACCGGCGAGCAGGTCTGCGCGCTGCTGGCCGGCGGCGGCTACGCGGAGAAGGTGGCCGTGCCGCGGGCGCACACGCTGCCGGTGCCGCGCGGGCTGTCCGTCGAGGAGGCGGCGGCGCTGCCGGAGGTGGCATGCACGGTCTGGTCCAACGTCGTACGGCTGGCCGGGCTGCGTCGGGGCGAGACGCTGCTGGTGCACGGCGGTGGCAGTGGGATCGGCACGTTCGCGATCCAGTTGGGTGCCGCGCTGGGTGCGACGGTCGTCACGACGGCCCGGCCGGGCAAGCATGCCGCGCTGCGGGAGCTGGGCGCGGCGCACACGATCGACTACACGAGCACCGACTTCGTCGAGGAGGTACGCCGGGTCGCCGGTGGCGCGGACGTGATCCTCGACATCATGGGTGCCGCCTACCTGGACCGGAACGTCCGGGCGCTGGCCACCGGCGGGCGGCTGGTCGTGATCGGGATGCAGGGTGGGCGGAAGGCCGAACTGGATCTGGGTGCCCTGCTCGCCAAGCGTGGCTCGGTCTTCGCCACCGCGCTGCGGTCGCGGCCCGACGACGAGAAGGCCGAGATCGTCCGGGGCGTACGTGAGCAGGTGTGGCCGCTGGTCGAGTCGGGTGCGATCCGGCCGGTGATCGACCAGCGGGTGCCGATGCCGGACGCGGCCCGCGCCCACCGGATCGTGGAGGGCAGCGACCACCTGGGCAAGGTCCTGCTCACCCTCGGCTGAGGACGGCCGCCGGACCGGTGAGAACCGCCGGCCCGGTGGCGCTCAGCCGCGGCGGCGGGGCCGTACGGGCGGTTGCGCCGGTGCCGGGCGGCCGGGCTGCATCAGCCGGGGGCCCGGCCCCTCGGCGGCCAGGGTGTCGTCGGGGTTGTAGAGGGCGCAGCGTTGCAGGGACAGGCAGCCACAGCCGATGCAGCCGCTCAGGTCGTCGCGTAGCCGGGTGAGCAGGTCGATCCGCTCGTCGAGCTTGGCCCGCCAGCCCGCCGACAGCCGGGCCCAGTCGGTGGCGGTCGGCGTACGGGCGTCCGGCAGCGAGTCGAGGGCGGCCCGGATGTCCGACAGTGGCACGCCGACTTGCTGGGCGATCCGGATGAACGCGACCCGGCGCAGTTCGGCCCGTTCGTAGCGGCGCTGGTTGCCGCCGGTGCGTCCGGCGCGGATCAGGCCGAGCCGCTCGTAGTAGCGCAGTGCGGACGCGGCCACCCCGGACCGCGCGGACAGATCACCGATGGTGAGTGTCTCCTGCATCGCCTCGCCCTTGAGTTGAAGTCCACTTCAACTTGCAGGCTACCGGCATGACAGTCACGACAACGACCGCCGATGCGTCCGTGCTCGGCGGGCTGCTGCGCCGGGTGACCGGCGACGAGAAGCACGCCCCGAGCGCCCACTCGACCCTCGACGTGCTGTGGGTCCTCTACGACCGGATCCTGCGGGTGACCCCGGACACCGTGGACGCCCCGGACCGGGACCGGTTCCTGCTGTCGAAGGGGCACGGTCCGGCCGCCTACTACGCCGTACTGGCCGCCAAGGGGTTCATCCCGCCCGAATGGCTCGACGACCTGGGCGGGCCGGACAGCCGGCTCGGCTACCACCCGGACCGGCTGCTGGTGCCCGGCGTCGAGATCGGCTCCGGCTCGCTGGGGCACGGTCTGGGGCTGGGCGTCGGCACCGCGCTCGGCCTGCGCGCCCAGGGCCTGACCGACCCCCGGGTGTACGTCCTGCTCGGCGACGCCGAACTCGACGAGGGCGCCAACCACGAGGCGATCGCGTACGCGGGCGCCACCGGACTCGACACGCTGACCGCCGTCGTCGTCGACAACCGCTCTGCCACCCACGGCTGGCCGGGCGGCATCGACACCCGGTTCACCGTCAACGGCTGGACCGCGGCGACGGTCGACGGTCGCGACCACGACGCCCTCGCCGCCGCGCTCACCGCGCATCGGCCCGGGCGTCCGCACGTCGTGGTCGCCGTTGTCGCCCCGAAGCACTGACCGATCCGAGACGGAGAAACCCCATGCGTGACACCTTCATCGAGACCACGACGACCCTGCTGGCCGAGAATCCGCGTACGGCGGTGGTGCTGGCCGACATCTCGGTCGTCGCACTGGAACCGGCGGCACGCCGGCACCCCGACCGGGTGCTCAACGTCGGCATCCGCGAGCAGTTGATGATCGGCGTCGCCGGCGAGCTGGCCCTGACCGGACTGCGGCCGATCGTGCACTCGTACGCGACGTTCGTGGTCGACCGCGCGTACGAGCAGATCAAGCTCGACCTGGACCACCAGGGGGTCGGGGCGGTCCTGGTCAGCGTCGGCGCCTCGTACGACGGGGCGGAGATGGGCCGGACCCACATGTCCCCTGGTGACGTACGGCTCTTCGACACGCTGACCGGCTGGACGGTGCAGGTACCCGGGCACCGCGACGAGGTGCCGGCGCTGCTGCGGGCGGCGGCCGACCACGACGAGCCGGTGTACGTCCGCCTCAGCACCGCGTCGAACGCGACCGCGCTGCCCGGCAGCGGGCGGCTGCGGGTGGTCCGCCGGGCCGGCGCCGGGGCGCCGCTGGCGGTGGCGGTCGGGCCGACCCTCGATCCGCTGCTGGCGGCGACGGAGGGGCTGGACGTGACGGTGGCGTACACGCACACCCCGCGCCCGTTCGACGTGGCCGGGCTACGGACGCTCGCCGGCCGCGACGTGATCCTGGTGGAGCCGTATCTGGCCGGGACGTCGAGCGCGGTGGTGGCCCGGGGGCTGTCCGACCTGCCGCACCGGCTGCTCGCGCTCGGTGTGGGCGGCAGTGACCTGCGGCGCTACGGCACCCCGGCCGACCACGACCGGTGGCACGGGCTGGACGCCGCCGGGCTGCGGCGTTCGATCAACGCTTTCCTGGCTTGACCTGGCGGCGGGCGCGTTCCCGGCCCAGGATCCACAGCGCCTCGACGCCGTCCTTCCAGGTGATCTTCTTGCCTTCCTCGCGGCCCCGGGCCCGGTAGCTGATCGGCACTTCGTAGGGGCGGATGCGGCGGCGCAGCAGCTTGCCCGTCACCTCCGCCTCCATGCCGAAGCCCTTGGAGCGCACGTCGAGCGACCGGTAGAGGGCGACGGGCAGCAGCTTGAAGCACGTCTCCAGGTCGCCGATGTAGGAATTGAACATGACGTTGGCGGCGGTCGTCACAGCCTTGTTGCCCATCACGTACCAGAAGCTGTAGGCGCTGTGGCTGCCGAAGGTCCGATTTCCGTAGACGACCGTGGCACGACCGTCGAGCACCGGGTCGAGCAGTTTCGGAATGTCCTGCGGGTCGTATTCGAGATCGGCGTCGAGGATGACCATGTATTCACCCTCGGCGTTGTCGACCGCCGTCCGGATCGCCGCACCCTTGCCGGCGTTGCGCTGGTGGGTGATCACCCGGACCCGGGCGTCGTCGGCCCGGCCGAGGATCTCGGACGTGCCGTCCCGGCTGCCGTCGTCGACCACGACCAGCTCGATCTCGCACGGGTAGTCGACCGCCAGAGCCTGCTTGAGCGCGTCCGCAACGCGGTCTTCCTCGTTGTAGACCGGCATGAGGATCGAGAGTTTCACTTGAACTCCACCTTACGGACGACTGGTCGGCTTTAGCCTAGCCTGGAGAGACTCCGCCACCGGCCCCGGTCGCGGATCGGCGCTCAGCATGGTGGTGTTTACTTCCCGCCATGTCGGCTGCGTGGTCACCCCTTCTCGTGACGCCGGTCGTGGCGTTCGGCGCGCTCGTCTATGCCACGTGGCCGCCGGCCGGCACCATCGCGCCGCTGCGGCTGGCGGTGGTGCGCGCCGCGCTCGCCGTCGGGGCGTACGCCGTACTGGTGGTCGAAGGGCTCGGCGCGCTCGGGGCGTTGACCGCCCCGGCCGTGGCGCTGGCCTGGCTGCTGTTCCTGGCCGGTGCCGGCACGCTGGCCGGGCTGCGCCGCCGCCGCGGCGCGGACCACCGCCCGTGGGCCTCCGCCGTCGGCCGGCTGCGCGGGTTCCGGCGTACGGCCGGTCGCGGCGAGCTGCTGCTGGCCGGCGGGATCGGGCTGCTCGTCGTCGCCGAGCTGGTCGTGGCGCTGCTGGCCGAGCCCAACAACTTCGACTCGCAGACCTACCACCTGCCGAAGATCGAGCGGTGGGTGGCGCAGGCCGACCTGACGCCCTGGCCGACCGCGATCCACCGGCAGGTCACGATTCCGCCGGGTGCCGAATACCTGCTGCTGCACCTGCGGCTGCTGACCGGCGGCGACGCGCTCTACAACCTTGTGCAGTGGGCCGCCGGGGTCGGCTGCCTGCTGCTGGTGGCCCGGATCGTCGCCCAGCTCGGCGGCGGCCGGCGGGCGCAGCTGCTCGCCGCGTTCCTGATCGGTACGACCCCGATGGTGACGCTCCAGGCCACCAGCACCCAGACCGACCTGGTCGTGGCGGCGTGGACGGTGTGCGTGGCCACGCTGGCGCTCGACGGGCTGCGCCGCCGGGCGACGGCGGGCGAGATGCTGGCGCTCGGCGCGGCGACCGGGTTGATCGCGATCACCAAGACCAGCGGGCTGCTCGGTGCCGCACCGATGCTGGTGCTGTGGGGGGTCGCCCAGTTGCGGGTGACGACGACCGGCTCGGCGGTCGACGCCGGGCCGGCCGGCGGCGGGTGGTGGCGGGGCACCCTGCGTACGGCCGGCGCGTCGGTCGCCATCCTGATGGTGGCCGCCACGCTGGCCGGGCCGTTCCTGATCCGGATGACCGCCGACTTCGACCACCCGCTCGGGCCGCCCCGGCTGCGCGAGTCGATCCCGATGCAACGCCACGACCCGCAGTCCATCCTGGTCAACGGTCTGCGGATCGCCCACACCGCGCTGGACACCCCGATCGCGCCGCTGCGCGACGTGTCGGCGGCCGCGATCGAGGGGGTGGCCCGGCTGGTCGGCGTCGACCCGCAGGACCGGGCGATCACCTTCGGGACGACGACGTTCCCGGTCCGGTCCTGGTATCCCGACGAGGACCGGGTCGCGTTCCCGCTGGCCGGAACGCTCTGCCTGATCGGCGGCACGCTGGCGCTGCTGCGCCCCGGGCGGATCGCCCCGGCGCGCGCCGGGGCGGTGCGGGCGTACGCCGCGGCGGTGGGGGTGGCGGTGCTGCTGCACGTCTCCACCATCAAGTGGCAGCCGTGGGGCAACCGGCTGATCCTGTTCGCGCTGATCCTGGCCGCCCCGCTGGCGGCGCTGTGGCTCGACGCGCTCTTCCGCCGCCGGGCCACGATCGGGGCCGGGGCCGGGGCCACCGACACGGGCCGGCCCCGCGCGGCAGCCGGGCGGCGGTCCGTGGCGGCCGGGCTGGCCGTCGCCGTGCTCGCCGGATCGGCGCTGGCCGGGGTGCTCGCGATCTCGTACGGCTTCCCGCGCCGGCTGGTCGGCGCCGGCTCACTGCTGACCACCAGTGACTGGGACACCCGGTTCATCCGCCGGCCGCAGTGGGCCGAGGAGTTCCGGTGGGCGGCCCGGCAGGTCGACGAGGCGGGTGCCCGCCGGGTCGGGCTGGTGCAGCAGAACGACAACTGGGAGTACCCCTGGTGGCTGCTGCTGCGGGACGGGGCACCGCACGGCCGGCCGGACCGCGAGATCGTCGCGCTCCAGTCGGTGCTGCCGCAGCGTCCGGCGGCCGATCCGGCGGGTGTCGACGCGATCGTCTGCACCGGAAACCGGGACGTGTGCGCGGACCTGGTGCCGGACGGCTGGCAGCTGGAGTTCCGCGGGTACGTCGGCTACGCCGTCCCGCCGACGTGAGCGCCCGCCGGGTCGAAACGGTCAGCCGGTCACCGGCTCGGCGTGTTTGCCGAGCGCCGAGCGCAGATGGGCCTTCGGCCGGGATCCGACGACCGATCCGACGACGTCGCCGTCGCGGAACACCAGCAGCGTCGGTAGCGACATGACGCCGTAGGCCCGTGCGGTGGCCGGGTTCTCGTCGATGTTCAGCGTGGCCACGGCCATCCGGTCGCCGAATTCGGCGGCCAGCTCGACCAGGCTCTGCGAGATCGCCTTGCAGGGCGGGCACCACTGCGCCCAGAAGTCGACCACCACCGGCCGGTCGCTGGCCAGCACGGTGCTCGCGAAGGTGTCGTCGGTGACGACGGCTAGCGCACCGGCTTCGGTGTCGTGCAGCATGTTTCCTCCCGGTTGGCGATGGCGAGGGTGAGTTGCGTGTGCAGCTGCCGGCGTACCGCGCTCAGCCGGTCGACGTAGGCGTCGACCTCGGCGATCTTGCGCCGAAGCACGGCCACCGAGTCCGGGCAGACGTCACCGGAGCTGTTCCCGGCGCGCAGGCAGGCGACGAACGGGCGGATGTCGTCGAGGCCGAAGCCGACGGCGAGCAGGGTGCGGATCTCGTGCACGACCCGCAGCTCCGCCTCGTCGTAGTCCCGGTAGCCGTTGGCGGAGCGCTCGGCCCGGACCAGCCCGTGTTCCTCGTAGTACCGCAGGGTGCGGGTGCTCGTGCCGGCGCGTCCCGCCAGTTCGCCGATCCGCATCTTCGACCTCCTTGCCCGGCCCGTCACAGCCACGCTAAACGTTCTCGCCGGCGTCAAGGCAAGGTGCGCACGTCGACACAGGGACGGTGACCTGGAAATCAACCGGAAACATATTTAACGAAATCTATTCACATCTGCCCGCCCGTCACGCTACGTTCTGAAGACTCGATCGATCCTCGACGATCAGATTGAAGGGAGTGCGTCGATGCCTGGCACCCGTGCGCCGGGAGGACGCACCGCGCGAACGTCCCGGCGGCGCAGCCTCACCGCCGCGACCCTCGTCGCGGGACTCGTCCTTCCCCTGCTCGCCGGCGTGGCCACTCCGGCCGGCGCCGCCGACCGTCCCGTCGTCCAGCCGCTGCCCGCCAACCTGGAAGCGATCCGCGCCGCCGAGGCGACCGAACTCTACGGCAGCCCGGCCATCCGCCCGTTCGAGCAGCGCAAGGCCGCCCTCATCACGATGGGCGACAGCGAGATCTCCGGTGAGGGGGTCGGCAACTACGTCCCCGGCACCCATCAGGCCGGCAACTGGTGTGACCGCAGCTTCGACCAGGCCGTGTTCCGGACCGGCATCGCCTCCGACGTGCAGTTCAACGTCGCCTGCTCCGGCGCCACGCCGTGGAACCTGGTCGCCGGCGGTCCGACCCAGTGGAACGAACTCAACCAGGGCGACAATCTCGCGATCAAGGCCCGGAACACCCGGATCAAGCTGATCTGGGTCGTCGCCGGCGCCAACGGCGAGGGCACCATCCAGTTCGGACCCGTCGCCACCGACTGCGCGATCAGCCGGGTCTTCTTCCTCGGCAACTGCTTCCCCGACTACACCGACCAGTGGACCATCCGCACCGACGGCAGCCGCGCGGCGGTCGAGGAGGCGCTGAACAGCATCCGCGACACCATGACGAAGGCCGGCTACCTGCGCACCGACTACGAGCTGGTGCTGCAGTCGTACCCGGGTCCGGTCAGCCCGGACGTCGAGGACAATCCGAACTTCCCCGGCTGGTACTCGGGCGGCTGCCTGTTCTACCTGTCCGACACCGCGTTCGCCCGCAACAAGGCCGTACCGCTGTTCGAGGCGGCGCTGCGCCGGGCGGCGACCAACACCGGCACCCGCTACCTCGACGCCAGCCGGCTCTTCCACGGCCACGAGGTGTGCACCGACGACACGTCGGTGCGCGGGCTCTTCATCGAGGTCGGGATCTGGGACGAGAACGCCGCCCGGCAGTCGTTCCACCCCAACTACCGCGGCCACGGCATGTTCGCCGAATGCATGACGGCGTTCTACAACTCCGGACAGGAGCGGGCGACCTGCGTCGACCCGGCCAGCACCGGGAGCGGCGTCCTCTACCCGGGCCTGTTCGAGTTCAAGCAGCTCCGCAACGCCGGCACCGGCAACTGCCTCGACGGCAAGGGGTACGACTCACGCAACGGCACCCCGCAGCAGCCGTACACCTGCCACGGTGGCCGGAACCAGGGCTTCTGGTACGACCCGACCAACCGTTCACTGCACTCGGAGCTGTCACACGACCGGTGCCTCGACGTCTCCGGCGGCACGCTGGCGGCCGGCCAGGCGGTCAACATCCACGACTGCCACGGCGGCGCCAACCAGAAGTTCGTCTTCGCCGGCAACCAGATCAAGCCGGCCGGCGCCGGCAACCTGTGCCTCGCCTTCGACAACCCGATCATCGGTTCGCCCCGGCTGCGGCTGGCCAACTGCGGCGGCAACGCCCGGCAGCAGTGGTCGTTCGAGTCGCCCTCGTTCGCCAACCCGGTGGGCTACGGCCACGACGACTTCATCGGGTCGCGGGTCTACTGACGCCCGCGGGCGAAGGTGCCCGCCGGGCCGATCGGGCGGCTCGGCGGGCACCTCCGTCACGTCGAACCCGGACACCCGACGGTGCCCGGGTTCAGAACGCGACGGCGGGGCTGAGCTTCGGCGCACGGGGAGCGCCGGCCAGCCCCTTTCGGGTCTCGGTGCGGTCCACGGTGATCCGCGGCCGGAAAAGGTGGGTCAGCAACGCGTCGACGTGCCAGACCTGCTTCGGTTGGCTGACCGGGATCGCGAACCGCTCCCGTACGCCGTCGACGGCGGTGGCGGCCACCTCGATCGCGGACGTACGCGGGTCCGGGTTCCAGGTCACGTTGCTCAGGTGCCGCAGTTCGGTGTTGAGGTGCAGGCGCAGCCGGTGCAGCAGCCGGGTCTCCTGGGTGACGACGAGGCGCCGGTAGGTCAGCAGCATCAGGAACTCTCCCCGCAGCGGGCGGTCGACCCGGATGCAGCGACTGACCAGCACGGTCGCGTCGTCGGCCTCGACACACCGGCGGAAGACCGGCATGTGCCGGCTCACCGTCGGGATGGCCACCCCGGCCTCGGCCGCGGCGGGAAGGAACGTACGTGAGAACACGTCCATGACCTGGTTAACGACGCGTTGACACATTATGACGCGGCGTCGGTCGTGAAAAGTGCGGCTAAAGAAGTTCCACGATGGTCGCGTTCGCCATCCCGCCGCCCTCGCACATGGTCTGCAGGCCGTAGCGGATGCCGTTGTCCCGCATGTGGTGCAGCATCGTCGTCATGATCCGGGCGCCGGAGCCGCCGAGCGGGTGACCGAGGGCGATCGCCCCGCCGCGCGGGTTGAGCCGGGCCGGGTCGGCCCCGGTCTCGCCCAGCCAGGCCAGCGGCACCGGGGCGAACGCCTCGTTGACCTCGTAGACGCCGATGTCGGTGATGTCGAGACCGGCCCGGCGCAGCGCCTTCGCGGTGGCCGGGATCGGCGCGGTCAGCATGATCACCGGGTCGTCGGCGGCGACCACGGCGGTGTGCACACGGGCCAGTGGGCACAGGCCGTGGGCGCGGGCCCACTCCGAGGTGGTGACGGCCAGGGCGGCGGCTCCGTCGGAGATCTGCGAGGCGGAGCCGGCGGTGACCACGCCGTCGGCCCGGAACGGGGTCTTCAACTCGGCGAGCCTGGCGACCGAGGTGTCCCGGCGTACCCCCTCGTCGGCGGTCACCTTGCCGCCGTCGGGCGTGCCGACCGGCGCGATCTCGGCGTCGAAGGCACCGGCGTCCTGGGCCGCCGCCGCCCGCTCGTGGCTCGCCAGCGCGAACTCGTCGAGCCGGGTGCGGGACAGGCCCCACCGCCGGGCGATCATCTCGGCGCCGACCCCCTGGTTGAACGGGACCGGCTCGTCGACCGCGAACCCCTCGACGCCCCGGTAGCGGTCCCGCACCTGGTTGCCGTACGGCAGCCCGCCGGCCGCGCTGGCACCCATCTGCACCCGGCTCATCGACTCGACGCCGCCGGCGACGACGAGGTCGGCCTGGCCGGAGACGACGGTGGCGGCGGCGAAGTGCAGTGCCTGCTGGCTCGACCCGCACTGCCGGTCGAGGGTGGTGCCGGGGACCGACTCCGGCCAGCCGGCGGCGAGTACGGCGTTGCGACCGACGTTCCACGACTGGTCGCCGACCTGTGACACGCAGCCCCAGACCACGTCTTCGACGTCGGCGGGGTCGAGGCCGGTGCGCTCGGCGAGGGCGCGCAGGACGTGGGCGGAGAGGTCGACCGGGTGGACGCCGGACAGCCCGCCCTTGCGTCGCCCGACCGGGGTCCGTACCGCGCCGACGATGACCGCATCCCGCATATCTACTCCCCGGTAACTTGAGTCGGATCGATACTACCGCCCGCCACGCGCACCCGCCCCCTCAAGATCGCGTCGATCAAGGGGATGTCCCCGACAAATCAGGGCGCGAATCCCGCAACTACTCCTTGATCAGCGACAAGAAGCGGCGGGGGCAGCAGAAGGCGGCGGGGGCGGGTGGCGGGGAGGCGGGGTGGCATGCTCGGGGGATGGGTGACGTGGGTGTGGTGACGAGTTGGCGGGTCGCCCGGTCGATGCCGCTGCTCAAACTCGTCAGTGCCGCGGCGCTGCTGCTCATCGGGTACGGCCTCGCCGGCGGTGACCCGGTCACCCTGGGCCTGGCGGTGCTGGTCGCGGTGGTCCTGCTGGGCTGGGCGGTACGCGACCTCGTCGTGCCGGTCCGGCTGGCCGTCGACGAGGACGGCGTCACCGTCGTCACCGGCTATGCCCGCCGACGACACCTGCCCTGGGGCCGCATCGAGCGGATCACCGTCGACACCCGGCCCCGCCTCGGGCTGCGTACCGAGACCCTGGAGATCGACGCCGGGGATTCGCTGCACCTGCTCGGGGCGTACGACCTCGGCGCCGCCCCGGCCGACGTGGCCGCCACCCTCCAGGCGGCCCGGCGGGTGGCCGCGGGCGACCCGCCCGGCTGACCATCCGGCCCGGCCCGCCCGGGTAGGCGGCCACCGGCCGTCAGATGCTCAGCATCGCCGTTCGCATGATCGTCAGGGCGACCAGCAGCAGGAAGATCGCCCCGCAGCCGACCCCCTGGACCAGGTTGCGGTGCTCGCGTGGGGCGTACGCCAGGATCGTGCCGACCAGCCCACCGACCACCATGCCGCCGAGGTGCCCGGCGATCGAGATCCCCGGTACGGCGAACGTGAACACGATGTTGATGATGATCACGGGCAGCACGGCCGAGGTGTCCCGGCCCATCCGGCGCAGCAGCAGGAACAGCCCGGCGAAGAGACCGAAGATCGCGCCGGACGCGCCCGCGGTCAGCGCGTTGGGGGCGAAGTAGTAGACCGCGACGCTGCCGCCGAGCCCGGACAGCAGGTAGAGGCCGAGGAAGCGCAGCGGTCCGAGGGCGGATTCCAGGTTGCGGCCGAGAACCCACAGCGCCCACATGTTCATCAGCAGGTGCAGCACGCCGTAGTGCAGGAACAGCGAGGTGAACATGCGGTAGTACTCGCCCTGCACGATGCCGCCGATGAGCGTCCCGTCGGAGAGCTGGGTCTGCAGCACCGGGTCGCCCGCGTAGTTGGCGCCCCAGCCGATCAGCGGCGTGTAGCCGCCGAGCAGGCCGCCCCAGCCACCACCGGCGAGGCCCTCGCCGCCGCCGGAGATGACCGAAAGGATCATCATCAGGACGTTGAGCCCGAGCAGGGTCTTGGTGACCAACCCCCGCTGGCCGGCGGCACCGCCGCCGAAGGCGGTGCGCACCGGCCGCTGGGTCCGCCGGCCCTCGGCCACGCATTCGGGACACTGGTGACCGACTGCTGCGTCACGCATGCATTCGGGGCAGATCGGCCGGTCGCACCGGGTGCACCGGATGTAGGTCTCGCGGCCCGGGTGGCGGTAGCAGACCGGGACGGTCGGCGGGGACTGGCTCACCGGGTCGCCCCGCGCCGGGGCGACCGGCGGTGATCATCGACGGCATGGGGCGGGACGGCCCGCGAGCAGCGCTCGGTCATGCCGGCAAAGATACCCGCAGGACGTATCAGGCGGCGGTGCGCTCGATCTCGACCCGCTCGATGACGACCTCGCTGCGGGGACGGTCGCCCGGGCCGGTCGGGGTGTTGGCGATCGAATCGACGACCTTCTTCGACTCTTCGTCGGCGACCTCACCGAAGATGGTGTGCGCGTTGGTCAGGTGCGGCGTCGGGCTGACGGTGATGAAGAACTGCGAACCGTTGGTGACCGGGCGCGAGGTGTTCGCCATACCCAGGAGGTAGGGCCGGTTGAAGCTCAGCTCGGGGTGGAACTCGTCGGCGAACGTGTAGCCCGGGCCACCGCGGCCGGTGCCGGTCGGGTCACCCATCTGGATCATGAAGCCGCTGATCACCCGGTGCGAGATCGTGCCGTCGTAGTACGGGCCGCTGCCCGGCTGGCCGGTGCGCGGGTCGGTGTATTCCTGGGTGCCCTCGGCGAGCCCGACGAAGTTGCGGACCGTCTTCGGCGCGTGGTTGGGGAAGAGCTCCAACCGGATCGCGCCGTGGTTCGTGTGCAGAGTGGCGTAAATGGCCTCGGCCACGGGTACTCCTCTGTCGTTGGTCAGTTCCTTGCGGATCCTCCCATGTGCCCGTTCCGGCAGTGCGGAGGCATCCGAAGGTGCAGGATGACATTGGAACAACACCCAGGGAGGTGGGGACTGGTGTTTGGAATCGGGCGGCGCAAGACCCATGGCCAGCTCGCCAAGTCTGAACTGAGCGAGAGCTTCGACCATCTGAGGCAGGCCGCGACACACGCGGCCGGCGGGGTCGGCGCGACCGTCGGACCGCGGGTCCAATCGGCACGCGAGTACATGCAGCCGACGGCGGGACGGATCCGCGACGGCGCGATGTCGGGCTGGGGGTCGACGATGGCCGCGCTCGCACCGCTGGCCGTCGCCGCGTCCGACGGAGCGCGGCAGGCCGGCACGGTGGCGCGCAAGGCCAAGAGCAACAACCTCAAGAAGCTGCGGAAGCCCGGGTCGAAGCGGTCGGGCCGCAAGTGGCCGATGATCACCGGACTGGTGGTGGCGGGGGCCGCGGTGGGCACGGTCGGCGCGATCGCGATGCGCCGCCGGCAGCAACAGCAGTGGGAGGAGTACGACCCGAGCCGCCCCCTGGACACGCTGCCCGACGACCCCGCCTCGGCCATCGACACCGCGCCGGACAACCCGCTGCGCGATCCGGCGGCGGGACGTTCGACGACCGGCGAGCAGGTCGGATCGATGGGCGACCGGACCGCCGCGGCGATGGACGAGGCGAAGAACCGGGCCGCCTCGGCCCTGAGCGAGGCCAAGGGCAAGGCGTCCTCGGCCGCCGACTCGGCCTCGTCGAAGGCGAAGTCGACGACGGAGCCCGCCAAGCAGAGCACCGGCAACGCCATGAAGCCCGACGGGGTGATGAGCAACGCCTCCGCGCCGTCGCGCAACAGCCGTAGCTGACCGGCCCGGCTCGGCCCCGGCGTGGCACCGCCCGCCGGGGCCGATTCGTGTCCCGGCGCGTTTCGCCCGGTCGCGGGACGGGTCGTTTCGCGAGGTCGCGGGACGGGGTCAGAGCCAGCCGTTACGGCGGAACCAGCGGTAGAGCCCGACCGAGCTGAGCACCATCACGGTGAGCACGATCGGATAGCCGTACCGCCAGCCGAGTTCCGGCATGAACGTGAAGTTCATGCCGTAGATGCCGGCGATCGCGGTCCACACCGCGGCGATACCCGCCCACGCGGCGATCTTGCGCATGTCGTTGTTCTGGTCGACGGTGACCTGCGCCAGCCGGGCCTGCAGGATCGAGTTGAGCAGGTCGTCGTACGAGTTGACCT
Organism: Polymorphospora sp. NPDC050346; assembly: GCF_040655695.1. Lineage (NCBI taxonomy): Bacteria > Bacillati > Actinomycetota > Actinomycetes > Micromonosporales > Micromonosporaceae > Polymorphospora > Polymorphospora sp. NPDC050346. Next base: position 93,173 of record NZ_JBFAKM010000005.1, read on the forward strand.
GCTCGACGGTGCGGGTCAGATGGTCCTGCACGTCCCGGAAGTAGCGCCGGATCTCCTTCGGCACCTCGCGGTTGATCTGCGCGGTCAGCGTCATCAGCGGCCGCTGGAGCGGAGCCACCGCCCGCTTGAACTCGACCAGTTCGCGCTTCATCTGGTAGATCCGCTGGATCCGGCCGTGGCCGTGGCGGGCGAAGACCTCCGACTCCAGCGCGTCGAGGTCGATCTCGACCTGGTCGGCGACCGCGATGTAGAGGTCGACGACCCGGTCGGCGACCGCGTACGCCACCGCCCACGGACCGTGTGCCAGCAGGTCCCGCTTGGCTTCCAGGTCGGCCCGGACCGGGGAGAGCCGGCAGGCGTCGCCGTGCCGCACGCTGATCACGAAGGACGGGCCGATGAACAGCATCACCTGGCCGGTCTCCACGACCTCGGAGTTCTCGGTCAGTTCGCCGTGCTCGACGTAGCGGGCGGTACGCAGCACCAGGAAGTTGATCTCACCGAAGCGCTCCAGCTTCGGGCGTTGTTCGGCCTTGACCGCGTCTTCGACCGCCAGTTCGTGCAGCCCGAACGTCTGGGCGATCTGCGTCATCTCCGGCAGTTCGGGCTCGTGCAGGCCGACCCAGACGAAGGCGCGGTCGGCCTCGCGGGCGGCGGCCAGCGCGTCGGCGTAGTGCCATTGGCCCGGTTGCCGCGTCCCGTCGACGTAGAGGGCGCAGTCGACGATGGCGCTACGGCCGGACGACGGCGCGGAACGGGTCGGCGGCCGCGGGGGTTCGGGGGTGAGGATGCGGGTCACCGCTCGTACGGGGCCCCGCCAGGCACGTCGGTTCATGTCGACCTCCCTCCACCGGCACGGGTGTGCGGGTTGCACGGTACGCCGCTCGGGCGGGGTCCGGCGGGAGGATCACGAGGGTGTGCCGGCGTGCCGACGGGGTGGCGCCGGGCGGACCGACCGCTTACAGGGGGGTGGGGTGCGAGCGGCCCGCCCGGCGCCGAGGGGCGGGGGTGGTGTCCAGGGGGTCATCCGTACGGGGATCGACCGCTCGCAGCATTGTGGGCCGTTGGCCGGCCCGGCGGGAACCCCGGACCGGCCACGACGGCTCATTGTCAAAAATCCGACACAAATTTAGCGGCGGACGGCCTCGACGGCAGCCGCCAGACGACGTACACCCTCGTCGATACGATCGACGGTCACCGCCGAGTACGCCAGCCGCAACGCGTGCTCCCCGCCCTCGGCGACGAAGTCACTGCCCTTGACGACCGCCACACCGCGCTCCTGCGCCGCGACGAACACGTCCGCCGCGAACACGTCGTCGGGCAGCTCGATCCAGAGGAAGTAACCGCCGTCCGGCTCGGTGAACCGCACTCCCGGGATGTGCTCACGCAACGCGGCGGCCAGCAGGCCGGCCCGCTCACCGAGCGCGTCGCACACGGTGCGGATCGACCGGTCGATGTCGCCGGAGACGCAGAACTGGTGGACGATGCCCTGCGCGACCATGCCGGGCGAGATGTAGAGGTTGGTGGCCCGCTTCGCGATGTCGGCGATCAGCGCCGCCGGCCCGATCAGGTAGCCGACCCGTACGCCCGGGCAGACCGTCTTGGTGAAGCTGGACGCGTGCACGACCACGCCGTGCTCGTCGAGCGAGAGCATCGACGGCAACGCGTCGCCCCGGAACCGGATGTCGGCGTACGGGTCGTCCTCGAAGATCGTGAAGCCGTACTCGACGGCGAGGGCGAGCAGGGCGCGGCGCTTCTCCAGCGACAGCGTCACCCCGGCCGGGTTCTGGTAGTTCGGGATGATGTGCGCCAGCTTCGGGCGTACTCCGGACTCCAGCAGCTTGCGCAGCTCGTCGGTGTCGACGCCGTCCGGCGTGATCGTGACGGCGTGCACCTCGGCACCCTGCTGCCGCAGGTTGAGCAGGGTGCGGTCGTACGTCGGCCGCTCCACCACGACCGCGTCGCCCTCACGCACCAGGTAGTCGAAGAGGAACGCGTCGGCCTGCAGCGACCCGTTGGTGATGAGCACCTGCTCCGGGGTCACGCCGTGCTTGTCGGCGATCCACTTGCGCAGCGGCAGGTAGCCGACCGACGTGCCGTACGCGGTAAGGCCGGCCGGGTCGGCCTCGAAGGCGCGCACAGCCGCGGCCTTGAGCCCTTCGATGTCGACGATGTCCAGCGAGGGCGCCCCACGGGCGAAGGAGATCAACTGCTCGGCGGTCATGGTTCTTCAGCCTACGGCCGCCGTCGCGCCCTTTTCCGGCGACCGGGCGAAGTCCGCATCCTGAGCAGTCCGGCGTGGGTCGCCTCGTCCTGTTCGAGGGTTCCCCCTGATCGCTACTGTCAGGGCGTGTCCACCGAGCCCCTCTCGTGCGCCGGAGCGTTGATCGTCGACGACGACGGCCGGATCTTCGTCCAGCGCCGGTCCGCCGCCCGCAAACTCTTCCCCAACTGCTGGGACGTGGTCGGCGGCCACGTCGAGCCCGGCGAGAGCATCGAGGACGCGCTGCAGCGCGAGGTGACCGAGGAGACCGGGTGGACCGTGTCACACGTGCTCGGTCTGGTCGGTGAATACACGTACGTCGGCGACGACGACATCGCCCGGGTCGAGAGCGACTTCCTGGTCCGGGTCGACGGCGACCTGACCCGACCCCGGCTGGAGGCCGGCAAGCACACCGAGTTCCGCTGGCTCGCCGAGCACGAGACCGTCCTGCTCGACGAGCACCGGCACGTCAACGACGGGCTGATCCGGCGCATCGTCGAGGACGGGTTCGCGGCACTGCACGTCATCGGCCTGTGATCGACCCTGTCCCGCTCGACCCGCCGGGCTTCGCCGCCCTGGTCGCGCCGGCCGTCGACCGGCTCGTCGTCGGCACCGCCGCGACCGGCTGGGAGCGCGGCGGCGCGGCCCTGAGCCAGCGGTACGGCGGGCCGGCGGCGACCGGCTTCCTGATGGAGTTCCGCACCCGGCTCGCGGCGCCGGGCGGCACCGTCAGCGCCCCCGGCTTCGCCGCCGTCACCCGCCACCGCGACCCGGTGCGCTGCCAACGTGGCCTCGACAAGCAGGTCGCGTACGCGATGATCCACCGCACCGCGGAGGGCGGGTTGCAGGCCACCGAACGCGGCCGGACCTACCTCGCCGAGGTCTACGAACTGCACGCCCGGATCACCGGCGAACTGTGGGAGCAACGGCACGGCGGGCGGGTCGCCCGGCTGGTCGACGTACTCGGGGTGCTGGTCACCGAGGCGGCGCGCGACGGTGGCGACGCCTTCGGCGCGCTGGCCCCGCCGTACGAGCCGGACGGCTGCCCACCCGGGGTGCTGCTACTCAACCGGCTGAGCGTGCTGCGCCAGCACCGGGCCGACGCCCACGCCGCCGCCTGGACCGCCGCCGGCCACACCCGGCTCACCATCGCCGACCTGCCATCCGGCCCGGAACGCCTGGCCATCGAACAGGAAACCGACCGCCGCTCCGCCGCCCCGTACGCCGCGCTGGCGCCGGAAGCCCGCCTCCGCCTCCTGGCCGATCTGGCCGCCCTCCCCACCTGACCCGTTTTCCTTGATCGCCCCTATCCGCCGCGCCCGCCAAGATCCCCGTGATCAGGGAATAAGTCGCGCGTGTCGTCGGCGCGGCGCGGCTCCAGGTCCCTGATCACCCGGATCTTGGAAGGCCGCCCGACCGCCACGACCGGTGGACCGGTTGGTGTGGCGGATATCCTCCGTCCGTCAGGTGTTCACCTTCAGAGAGGATCTCGTGATGATCGGTCTGGTGCTCGCCGCCGGTGCGGGCCGCCGGCTGCGCCCTTACACCGACACCCTGCCCAAGGCCCTGGTGCCGGTCGATGGCGACACCACGATCCTCGACATCGCGCTGCGCAACCTCGCCGAGGTCGGCCTCACCGACGTCACGGTCGTCGTCGGCTACGCCGCCGGCGCGGTCGAGGACCGCAAGGCCGGCTTCGAGCGGCGCTACGGCGTCAAGCTGACCCTCGTGCACAACGACCGGGCCGAGGAGTGGAACAACGCATACTCACTCTGGCTCGCCCGCGACCGGTTCGCGCAGGGCGCGCTGCTGGTCAACGGCGACACCGTCCACCCGGTCGGAATCGAGAAGACCCTGCTCGCCGAACGCGGGCCGGGCATCCTGCTCGCCATCGACAACGTCAAGCGGCTCGCCGACGAGGAGATGAAGACGACCTTCGACGCGTCCGGCCAGCTCACCCGGATCACCAAGCTGATGGACCCGGCCGCCGCGTTCGGGGAGTACATCGGGGCGACGGTGATCGAGCCGCACGCCGCCGCCGGCCTGGCCGAGGCGCTGGAGGCGACCTGGCGGCGCGACCCCAACCTCTACTACGAGGACGGCTACCAGGAATACGCCGACCGTGGCGGCGAGGTACGCGCGGCCACCATCGGCGAGGTCGACTGGGTGGAGGTCGACAACCACGACGACCTGGCCCGGGCGCGGGAGATCGCGTGCCGTTACTAGCCCGGACCGTCAGCACGCCGCTGGCCATCGAGGTACGCCGCGGCGCCGTCGCCGAACTCGGCGCCCTGCTCGCCGACCGGCGGATCTCGGCCGGCGGCGACGTCGCCCTGGTCGTCGGCCCCGGACAGGGCGAGCGGATCGCCGACCTGTGCCTGCCCGGGCTGCACCGGGCCGACCTGTTCACCGTCGCCGGCGGCACCCTCGACGCCGCCAACCAGCTGGGTGACCGGTTACGCGAGCGGTCGTACGACGCCGTCGTCGGCATCGGCGGCGGCAAGACCATCGACACCGCCAAATACGCCGCCAGTCGGCTCGCGATCCCGATGGTGTCGGTGGCGACCAGCCTCGCCAACGACGGGATCGCCTCCCCGGTCGCCTCCCTCGACCACGGCACCGGCAAGGGCTCCTACGGCACCCACGTGCCGATCGCCATCGTGGTCGACCTCGACTTCGTCGAGAACGGGCCGGACCGGCAGACCCAGGCCGGCATCGGCGACGCCGTCAGCAACATCAACGCGGTCGCGGACTGGGAACTCGCGCACCGGGTCCGGGCCGAGCCGATCGACGGACTCGCCGTGACGCTGGCGCGTACCGGCGCCGAGGCGCTGGTCAACCACCCCGGCAAGATCACCGACGACGGCTTCCTGACCACACTCGCGGAAGCACTCATCCTCGGCGGAATCTCGATGGCGGTCTGCGGCTCCAGCCGCCCCGCCAGCGGCGGCTGCCACGAGATCTCCCACGCCATCGACCACCTCCACCCCGGCACCGGCTCGCACGGCGAGCAGGTCGGGCTCGGCGCGCTCTTCTGCACCTTCCTGCGCGACGAGCCGGAACGGTTCGGGCAACTCGCGCTCTGCCTGCGCCGGCACGGCCTGCCCGTACACCCGGCCGACCTGGGACTCACCGACGAGCAGTTCGTCGATGTCGTCGCCCACGCGCCGGCCACCCGGCCGGACCGCTACACCATCCTCGAACACCTCGCGATGGGGCCCGACGAGATCCGTAGGCGGCTGGCAGACTACGCCGATGCACTCCGCGACCATGCCGGTTGATCTTCCCCGGCCGACGTTCAACGACTTCTACCGCGTCAACCGTGGTGGTGGGCTGTTCAGCGAGGCACTGAGCCAGCGGCTGGGCGCCGCCTTCGCCCTGACCGGCCAGCGCTTCGGGCTCAGCCCCACCGCGCTGACGCTGACCAACCTGGTCATCGGCCTGTCGGCCTCGGTCGCGGTGATCGCGCTTGCCGGGCCGGTCGCGGACGGGTCCCTGCCGGCCTGGGTGGTCGGACTGGTCGCGCTGGTCGGCTGGCAGGTCGCATACGCCCTGGACTGCGCGGACGGTCAGTTGGCCCGGGTCACCGGCAAGGGCAGCGCGGCCGGCGCCCGGATCGACATCCTCTGTGACGTGGCCGCCCAGATCGCCCTGGTCACGGCACTGTCCGCGACCACGGTCGCGCAACGGCCGGACACTCCGGTCTGGCTGGTCGCGGTGTTCGCCGGCACCTGGATGGTCAACCTGGTGACGTCGGTGCTCCAGTCCGGAGACAACGCGGCCAGCATGGTCACCTCGACGTCGCTTCCGGTGCGTCTGGTGAAGCTGATCCGCGACTACGGCGCGGTGATCTTCGTGGCCGCGCTGGTCCTGCTGTTCGCCCCGGCCCTGACGGTGTGGCTGATCGCCGCCTTCAGCCTGGTCAACGGTGGCTTCCTGCTGGCGAGCATCGCCTTCTCCGCCCGCGCCGCCGTCCGCTAGACCGCGTCCCTACCGCCCCGCTCGCTGTTGGAGCGCCCCGAGATCCGCGTGATCAGGGAGTTCGTGCCGCCGCCCGCCGACGGCACGTGCAAGTCAACCCCTGATCACGCGGATCTCGGGGCGGACATGTTGGCGTAGACGTCGAGCAGTTGCTTGGTGACCACGTCGGGGTGGAAGGTGCGTTCGTAGCGGGAGCGGGCGACCGCCGACAGTTCAGCCGCACCGGCCCGGGCCACCGCGAGCGCGGCCGACATCGCCGCCGGCTCCGCCGGCACCACCCACCCCGCCGGCACCTCGCCGGACCCGTCGGCACCGAGCAGGTAGGGGATGCCGCCGAGCGCGGTGCCCAACACCGGCCGGCCGGCCGCGAACGCCTCGATCACCACCGTCGGCAGCACGTCGTGCCAGGTCGACGCGGCGACCACGACCGCCGAGGCCCGCAGCGCCCGGCGTACGCCGTCCCGGTCGAGGGGCCCCAGGAACTCGACGTCCGACCGGTTCGCCGCGACCTCTTCGGCCAGCGATCGCAACTCGCCGTCACCGGCGATCCGCAGCGGCCCCAGCGCCCCGTCGGGGTGCCGCCGCCACGCGTCCAGCAGCAGCCCGAGCCCCTTCTCCGGCGACAACCGGCCGAGGAACAGGAACCCGTCGCCGAGCGGAGCCGGTGGTCCCGGGTCGGGGATCGCGTTCGGCTTGACCACGATCCGGTCGGCCGGTACCCCGTAGTCGACCAGATGGTCCTTGATCGCCGAAGTCAACGCGATGTAGCGGTCCACCGACTTCCACGTCGGCCGGTGCACCGCCAGCGTCGTGGCCATCAGGGCGCTCTGCGCCCGTGAGTCCCGGTAGCACCGGTTCACCACCGCCGGCAGCCCGAACGCCTTGCCGCGGCAGTCCTGGCAGATCTTCCCGTCCCGGAAGTAGAGCCCCGACGAGCACACCTGCCGGTAGTTGTGCACGGTCTGCACGACCGGCACGCCGTGCCGGTGCGCGGTCCGCACGATCCACGGCGAGATCAACGGGTACGGGTTGTGCAGGTGCAGCACGTCCGGCCGATGCTCGGTGATCAGCCGGGTCAGGTCCTGCTGCGCCTTCGGCGCGTAGATCGGCGAGAGCGGCAGCAGCGCCTTGCCGGCCTTCGACATCGACGGGATCTCGTCGGAGCTGCGCAGGAACGGCAGCACCTCGACACCGGCCGCCGTCAACTGGTCGATCTCCAGGTCGACGATGATGTTCTCGCCGGACGGCTGCGCCTGCCGGTAGCGGTTGTGCGCCACCACGACCTTCACCGCGCCACCCACCCGTCTGTTCCACCTGCCCGGTCGCGCCAGAGGCTACCTTTGATGACGTGCCCGAACTACCCGAGGTCGAAGCACTCGGCGCCTACCTGCGCGAGCGCGCTGTCGGCCGGCGTGTCGAGCGGGTCGAGATCGCGGCGATCAGCGCCCTGAAGACGTACGACCCACCGCCGACGGCGGCCGCCGGCCGTACCCTGGTCGGCGCCACCCGGCACGGCAAGTTCCTCGACGTGGTCCTCGACGGCGACCTGCATCTGGTCGTGCACCTGGCCCGGGCCGGCTGGCTCCACTACCGTGACTCGTTCGCCTCACCCGCCCCGCTCAAACCGGGCAAGGGCCCGATCGCGGTCCGGGTACGCCTCGACGACGGCTCCGGCTTCGACCTGACCGAGGCCGGCACCCAGAAGAAGCTGGCCGCCTACCTGGTGACCGACCCGGCCCAGGTGCCCGGCGTGGCGAAACTCGGCCCCGACGCCCTGGCCGCCGACCTCGCCACCTTCGGCGACCGCGTCCGCGGCCGGCGCGGCCAGATCAAGGGCGTGCTCACCGACCAGTCGGTGCTCTCCGGAGTCGGCAACGCCTACTCGGACGAGATCCTGCACGCGGCGAAACTGTCTCCGTTCGCGATCTCCAGCCGGCTCACCGACGAGCAACTGGCCACCCTGCACGGCGCCACCCGCGAGGTGCTCACCGACGCCGTCACCCGGTCGGTCGGGCAGCGGGCCGCGACCCTCAAGGGCGAGAAACGCTCCGGGCTCAAGGTGCACGCCCGCACCGGACTGCCGTGCCCGGTGTGCGGCGACACCGTACGGGAGGTGTCCTTCGCCGACTCCAGCCTCCAGTACTGCGCCACCTGCCAGACCGGCGGCAAGCCACTCGCTGACCGTAGGTTGTCCCGACTTGTGCGGTAAGTAACAGCGGTGCTGTCACGCTGAGGGAAACGTCCGCGAAGCGATGAACCACGCACAACGGAGACTTCCCACAGCATCATCCATCGGTATAGTGACCCGGTCCGCGCGTCAGTCCGCGGCGAAACCACAGGGGCCACGCCGGTGTGACAGCCCGGCGTAATGTCTCCCGGGTCACCGTCCACGAACGGTCACCATGCAAGACTTGAGCGGTGGCGACCCGGACCTCGGTGGCTTCGGGCGGCACGTGTCATACGGGAGGACGTAGGTGAGGTGACGACCAGCCTCCAGCGCCCGGTGACCTACATAGGCCGGAGCACCGTGCGCCACCTCAACAGCTTCGAGATCCAGCCGACACCGCCGCCGGCCCCCAACGGCGTGCCCCGGTCCGCATGGTCGCGTTCGCGTCGGCGGGCGTCCCGCTGGCACCGTCCCTACACCGTCGCGCTGCTCCTGCTCGACTTCGCCGCCGCCGTACTCGCGAGCTGGATCTCGATCACCCTCTTCGAGAAGGCGACGGCCGGCTTCACCGACGCCGACCAGGACGCCACCTGGTTCCACACCGTCACCTACCTCCTGCTGCCGCTCGGCTGGCTGATCGTGCTGTGGGGCAACGGGGCGTACGACCGCCGATATCTCGGGCTCGGCACCGACGAGTTCAAACGAGTCATCCGGGCCGCGGTCACGGCCACCGCCAGCGTCTCCTTCCTCGCGTTCGCCACCAAGACCGACCTCTCCCGGCTCTCCGTCGCCACCGCCCTCGTCGGCGCGATGGTGCTGATCCTCCTGGCCCGCTACCAGGCCCGGTTCGTCCTGCACCTCATCCGCAAACGAGCCGGCCAGGCCGGCCACCGGATGGTGCTGGTCGGCACCCTGCCGGAGTGCCTGGAGGTCTACACCGCGGTCACCCGCAGCCCCGCCGCCGGGCTGGTGCCCGTCGCCATCCACATCACCGACGGATACGCCGCCGCCCGCGGCATGCAGACCCCGATCCCGGTGTACGCCGGACGCGACGTACTCGCCCTCGTCCGTGAGGTCGGCGGCGACACCATCGCGGTCTGCGGCTCGGCCAGCTCCGAACCCGGCGAGCTGCGCCGGCTCGCCTGGCAGCTCGAAGGCTCCGGCATCGACCTCGTCGTGGCGCCACAGCTCACCGACATCGCCGGCCCACGGGTGCACATCCGCCCCATCGAGGGCCTACCGCTGCTGCACGTCGAAGAACCCACCCTGTCCGGCGTCGCCTGGCTGGTGAAGAACCTGATCGACCGGGTCGCGGCCGCCGTCGGCCTCATCGCGCTCGTACCCGTCTTCATGGCCATCGCCATCGCCATCCGGCTCTCGGACCCCGGCCCGGTGTTCTTCCGCCAACCCCGCGTCGGCCACGAGGGCCGCACCTTCCGGGTCTGGAAATTCCGGACCATGTACGTCGACGCCGAAGACCGCCTCGCGTCACTGGTCGACCAGAACGAGACCGACGGCATGCTCTTCAAGATCCGAAAGGATCCCCGGGTCTTCCCCGTCGGCCGCTTCCTGAGGGCCAGCTCGCTCGACGAGCTACCCCAGTTGATCAACGTGCTCTGGGGCGAGATGTCCCTCGTCGGCCCGCGCCCCCTACCCGCCGACGACGGCGACTTCCTCGGCGACGTACGCCGCCGGCTCCTGGTCCGCCCCGGCATCACCGGCCTCTGGCAGGTCTCCGGACGCTCCGACCTCTCCTGGGACGAAGCCGTCCGCCTCGACCTCTACTACGTCGACAACTGGTCCCTCGCCTACGACCTCAGCATCCTCTGGCGCACCATCGGCGTCGTCGTGGCCCGCAAGGGCGCGTACTGAGTTAGTTGGTCCTCGCTCCGCTCGGACGGCTCGCTCCGCTTCGCGCCGCCTAAATGCACCGTCTTCACCCTGCGGGCATGACGGCTTCGCCGCATGTCCTCGGGCTCCAGACGGTGCGGCGGCGCTCGGTCGACTCGCGACCTGGGTTGCGGTCCAGGGCTGTCCGTCGATTGCTTCGTCGATCGGTGGCGGGCCCGCGTGGCTCGAGTGTCGGGGGGCGTATCTGGGACGGCCGTTGTTGATCTGGGCGGTAGCCACCTGACCGGCGATGAATAAGGTGGTTTGCGCCCAGATCAACTCACCATTCGTGCGCTGCGGGGTGCCTGTCGCGTGTCGTTTGGTGTGGGTGGTGGTGCTCGCCTCTGGCGGATCGGGGGGCGAACCGACAGGATTTCGGCGTGGGTGCCAACCTGTCCGCCGTACTTGCCGTGCTGGCGCTGGTCAGCGCGCTGGCCGGAGCGGTGTTCGCGGTCGTACGACTGCGCGCCCGGCGGGGCATCGCGACCGCCACCCAGCGGGCCACGTACGAGGTGCTGCACACCGCCGGCCTGGCCGCCGAGCCGCTGCGCACCGGGCTGAGGCCGACGGGCGCGGCCAAAGCCGTACGGCATCTGCGGGCCCTGGTCGGCGCACCCGGACTCGCGGTGGTCGACGGTGCGGAGGTGCTGGCGATCGACGGCCGGGGCGGGCACCACTCGGCGCAGTTCGTCGCGGCCGCCAGGCGGGCACTGGACACCGACCGGTCGACGGTGCTCGGCCAGCGGGAGCTGCGCTGCGACCGGGTCGACTGCCCCGTACGCGGCGCCGTGGTGGCGCCGATGACCGGGCCGGACGGTCAGGCGGCCGCGGTCGTGGTGTCGATCGCCGACAGCGAGCCCGCACCCGGGCTGGTGCAGGCGACGCTGGAGACCGCACGCTGGGCCGGGGCGCAGTTGGCGCTGGCGGAACTGGACTCGTCGCGGGAGCGGCTGGCCCGCGCCGAGGTCCGGGCCCTCCGGGCGCAGATCAGCCCGCACTTCATCTACAACGCGCTGACGGCGATCGCCTCGTTCGTACGCACCGATCCGGAACGGGCCCGCGAGCTGATCCTGGAGTTCGCCGACTTCACCCGCTACTCGTTCCGGGCCCACGGCGAGTTCACCACGCTGGCCGAGGAACTGCGGTCGATCGACCGCTACCTGACGATCGAGCGGGCCAGGTTCGGCGACCGGTTGCAGGTCAGGTTGCAGATCGCGCCGGAGGTGCTGCCGGTCGGCCTGCCGTTCCTGTGCCTGCAACCGCTGGTCGAGAACGCCGTCCGGCACGGACTGTCGCGCAAGCCGGGCGTCGGTATGGTGAGCATCGAGGCCCGTGACGCCGGCGCCGAGTGTCACATCACGGTCGAGGACGACGGCGTCGGCATGGATCCGGCCGTGCTGGCCGCCCGGATCGCCGAGGGGGTCGTCGACCCGGCCGACGACTCGGGTCAGCACGTCGGGCTGTCGAACGTCGACGAGCGGCTGCGGGCGGTCTTCGGCGACCAGTTCGGCCTGGTGGTCGACACGGGTGTAGGGGCGGGTACGAGAGTGAGCATGCGGGTTCCGAAGTTCCACCGCCACGTTCGGGCAAGCACGTGACCGAGCGGCGCGGTGAAGCCGAGCGGAGCGAGGTGGCACCGTGACCGCGTTCCTGCGGGTGCTGGCCGTCGACGACGAGCCGCCGGCCCTGGACGAACTCGCCTACCTGCTGCGGGCAGATCACCGGGTCGCCCGGCTGCACACGGCCGGCGACGCGACCGAGGCGCTGCGGGTGCTGCGCGACAACGACATCGACGTGGTGTTCCTCGACATCCGGATGCCGGGGCTGGACGGGATGGAGTTGGCCCGGATCCTGCACCGGTTCGCCCGGCCGCCGGCCATCGTGTTCGTGACCGCGTACGACGACGGTGCGGTGGACGCCTTCGATCTCGGGGTCACCGATTACGTACGTAAGCCGGTGCGGGCGGAGCGGTTGGCGGAGTCGTTGCGGCGGGTGGTCAACTCACGGGTGGTGCCGTCGCATCCGGCGGCGCTGGCGCGGGCGGAGGACGATCCGACGATTCCGGTGGAGTTGGCGGGGACCACCCGGATGCTGCCCCGCTCGGCCGTGCGCTGGGTGGAGGCGCAGGGTGACTACGCCCGGCTGCACACCGCCGACGCCTCCCATCTCGTACGGGTGTCGCTGGCCACTCTCGCCGACCGGTGGGCCGATGCCGGTTTCGTTCGGATCCATCGCTCCTTCCTGGTGCAGTTGCGGCTGATCGCCGAGTTGCGGCTGGCCAACACCGGCTACGTGGTGGTCATCGACGGCACCGAGCTGCCGGTCAGCCGCCGGCACACCCGGGAACTGAAGGACAAACTGGTACGGGCGGCGAAGCAGGACTGGAACCGCTGACCGGTGGGTGAGAACGGCTCGGGCGGTACGACAGCGGCCGAACTGCTCGGCGTACGCCTGCCGTCGCCGCTGGTCCGGCTGGTGGACGACCGGGTGGACCGGCACGGCGTACGGCTGCTGCTCAAGCGCGACGACCTGCTCAGCCCGGTGGTGCCGGGCAACAAGTGGCGCAAGCTGAAGCACAACCTGGTCGCGGCCGGCCGGGGTGGGCACCGGACGTTGCTGACGTTCGGCGGCGCCTATTCGAACCATCTGCGGGCGGTCGCGGCGGCGGGACGGGCCTGTGGGTTCGCCACGATCGGGGTGGTTCGGGGCGAAGAGCATGTCCCGCTGAACTGGTCGCTGTCGCGGGCCAGCGACTTGGGGATGACGCTGACCTACCTGGACCGGACGACCTGGCGGCGGAAGACGTCTCCGGAGGTCGTCGCCGCGCTGCGTCGCAGGTTCGGCGACTTCTTCCTGATTCCCGAGGGCGGCAGCAACCGGCTCGCGCTGCCCGGCTGCACCGAGTTGGTGGCCGAGATCGCCGAGCCGTTCGACGTGATCTGCTGCCCGGTCGGCACTGGAGGCACCCTGGCCGGCATCATCTCGGCCCTGTCCACCAGACCAACCGAAGCCGCCGGCCCAGCCGGCCACGCCCACCCGGCCGAAGCCGCCAACCCGGCCGGACCCCGGCCCCGGGCGATCGGCTTCGCGGCGTTGAAGGGCGGCACGTTCCTGACCGCCGAGGTCGCCGCCCTGATCGACCCGGCCGCCCCGTCGACCGAACCACACCGGACCGCCGGCCCCGCATCCGACCGGGCGGCACCGCGCAGAACGCACCGGGCGGCGGCATCCGAACCGGGCGTCGACTGGGCTGTGGAAACCGACTTCCACTTCGGTGGGTTCGCCCGTACCACTCCCGAACTCGACGCGTTCGTCGCCGATTTCGAGGTCCGGCACGGCGTCCGGCTCGACCGGATCTACGTCGGGAAGATGCTCGCCGGCCTGTTCACGATGATCGGGGCGGGACGGTTCGCGCCGGGTACGACGATCGTGGCCGTGGTGACCGGTCCGGCCGAGCCCTGACGAGCGCGATCCACAGCCCGCACAACACACAAGTTATCCACAGGCCATCTGAGTTATCCACAGCTTGTGCACAGAGCTGTCCACCTTGTGGATAACACCTCGTCTTGACTTTCCGCCGCAGCCGGCCAGACTGCCGGCATGGAGGCCCCCGCCGACCCGCCCCCACCCCGAGCCGCAGTCCCGCGCCCGGCCACGAACCCACCACCCACCCCGGCCACGGAGCCTCGGCCGGCCCCGAACCAACGCCCGGCCGCGAACCAAAGCCCGACCCCGGGCCCGAGTCCGACCCCGGACCAACGCCCGGCCCCGGACCGGCAACCACAGCCGCCCACAACCCCGCAGCGAACCAGGGTGGTGCTCGCCGACGTCACCCGCCGACCGGCCGACGACGACCGCACCCGCAGTGAACTGACCGAGCAGACCCAGGTCGGCGAGGCCCTCGTACGCGGTCTGGTCCGGGCCCAACTCGCCCTCGCCCTGCGGCTCTGCCTGGTCGTCGCGATCGGTCTCGGCGCCCTGCCGCTGCTGTTCGCGGTGGCGCCTACGGTCAGTGACGTGCAGGTTCTCGGCGTCGACCTGCCGTGGCTGCTGCTCGGGCTGGGTTCCTTCCCGTTCCTGGTCGCGGTCGGGTGGACCTACGTCCATCTGGCCGAACGCAACGAGCAGGACTTCACCGCCGTGGTCCGGCGCCCGGAGCGCTGAGTGGACAACCCGTACATCGTTCCGGGCATCGTCGCGGTCACCCTGGTCACCGCCGCGATCGGCTTCTACGGCCTGCGGCTGGCCCGGACGACGTCGGACTTCCTGGTCGCCTCGCGTACGGTCAGCCCGACCTGGAACGCGTCGGCGATCGGCGGCGAATACCTGTCGGCGGCGTCGTTCCTCGGGGTCGCCGGCATGATCCTCGCCGAGGGTGTCGACATGCTCTGGTATCCGGTCGGGTTCGCCGCCGGCTACCTGGCCCTGCTGCTCTTCGTGGCCGGACCGTTGCGCCGCTCGGGCGCCTTCACCCTGCCCGACTTCTGCGAGGTGCGGCTCGGTTCGCGCCGGCTGCGCAAGCTGGCCACCGTCTTCGTGATCTTCATCGGCTGGCTCTACCTCGTACCGCAGTTGCAGGGCGCCGGCCTGACCCTGAGCACGGTCACCGGCAGCCCGTACGAGCTGGGGGCGGTGCTGGTCGGCGCGGTCGTCACCGCGAACGTGGCGCTGGGCGGGATGCGGGCGATCACCTTCGTGCAGGCGTTCCAGTACTGGCTGAAGCTCACCGCGCTCGCCGTACCCGCGATCTTCCTGGTCCTGCAGTGGCAGGCCGACGGGCGGCCGGCGATCACCCCGCCGGACGGTCCGGCGTTCCGGACCGCGACCACCGTCGTGGTCGAGCAGTCCGCGACCCTCACCCTCGACGACGGCACCACCATCCGGGTACGCCCCGGCGACGAGCTGTCGTTCGCCGCCGGTGATCCGGTGCCGCAGGTGGCAGGGGTGCCGGACGGGTTGGACTGGCTGCTGCCCGGCGATCCGACGCAGGAGGGTGGCGGGCTGTTCGCCACCTATTCACTGATCCTGGCGACGTTCCTGGGCACGATGGGGCTTCCGCACGTACTCGTCCGCTTCTACACCAACCCGGACGGGGCCGCCGCCCGCCGGACGACGCTGGTGGTGCTGGCGCTCGTCGGGCTGTTCTATCTCTTCCCCACCCTGTACGGCGTGCTCGGCCGGGTCTACACCCCGCAGTTGGTGATGACCGGGCAGACCGACGCGACGGTGCTGCTGCTGCCCGGCGCCGCGCTCGGCGACGGGCTGACCGGCCAACTGCTGGCCGCGCTGGTGGCCGCCGGGGCGTTCGCCGCGTTCCTGTCGACCTCGTCCGGGCTGCTGACCAGCGTCGCCGGGGTGATCTCAACCGATGTGCTCGGCCGGGGTTCGGTGCGCGACTTCCGGCTCGCCACGCTGATCGCGGGTCTGGTGCCGCTGGTGCTCGCGATCAACGTGGCCGGGCTGGACGTCTCGCAGGTGGTCGGGTTGGCGTTCGCGGTGGCCGCGTCCAGTTTCTGCCCGCTTCTGGTGTTGGGCATCTGGTGGCGGCGGCTGACCGACGCGGGCGCCGCGGCCGGGATCGTCGCCGGTGGCGGCGCGGCGGTGGTGGCTGCCCTGATAACGGTCGCCGGTCCGCCGCTGGAAGGCTGGCCGGCGACCCTGGTCGCACATCCGGCGGCCTGGACGGTGCCGCTCGCGTTCGCCGTGATGGTGCTGGTGTCGATCGCCACCCGGCGCCGTACGCCGCTCGACGTCGGCGCGACCATGCTCCGGCTGCACGCGCCCGAGTCGCTGCGTCTCTGACCTCCCGGAACCCGCGTCGGGGCAGGTCCTTCCCGAGGAGGAGCGGAAGATCCCCCGTGGGCCGGAGCGCGCCTCACGGGTACGGGATAACGTCGTCTCATGACTGGTGAGCACGCCGCACTCGCCCTGCGCGGGCTGGCCAAACGATTCGAGACGAAGGTCGCCGTACGCGGCGTCGACCTCGACGTTCCGGCCGGTTCCTTCTACGGGCTGCTCGGCCCGAACGGCGCGGGCAAGACGACCACCCTGTCGATGGCGGTCGGCCTGCTCCGCCCCGACCACGGCCGGGCGTGGGTGCTCGGCCACGACGTGTGGGGCAGCACGACCGAGGCGAAGCGACTGCTCGGCGTGATGCCCGACGGCGTACGTCTCTTCGACCGGCTCAACGGCGCCGAACTGCTCGCGTACAACGGCTTGTTGCGCGGCATGGACCCGCAGGTGGTCGACCAGCGGGCACACGAACTGCTCGACGTGCTCGCCCTCGGCGACGCCGGAAACACGCTCGTCGTCGACTATTCGGCGGGGATGAAGAAGAAGATCGGCCTGGCCTGCGCGCTGCTGCACGGCCCTCGCCTGCTCGTGCTCGACGAGCCGTTCGAGGCGGTCGACCCGGTCTCCGCCGCCCTGATCCGCGACATCCTCCAGCGCTACGTGGCCGGCGGCGGCACGGTGATCTTCTCCAGCCACGTGATGGAGGTCGTCGAGCGGCTCTGCAGCCACGTGGCGATCCTCGCCGACGGGGCGATCAAGCGGGTGGGAACCCTCGCCGAGGTGCGCGGCAACCGTTCGCTGGAGGAGGTGTTCGTCGAGGTGGTCGGCGGACGGACCGCGACCGGTGCGGAACTGGCATGGCTGTGACCGCCACCGGCGGCGGCCCCGCCGGTCCTGGGCCGGCGGGCGTCGGCGAGCCGGCGGCGGTGACCGCACCGGCCCGGCAGGGTGTCCGGCCGGTCACACCCGGGTTGTTCGTACGGCTCAAGCTGCGGGTGATGGCCAACAACTTCCGTGGCCAGGCCTGGCGGATCGGCCTGTTCGTCGGCGGCGGCCTGGTCGGGCTGTTCTTCGCGGCCATGGGATTCCTGCTCTTCGCGGTCACCGGGGTGGCCGACGACATCGGCATCGCCCGCCTGGCGGCGGCGTTCGGTGGCGGTGCCCTGGTGCTCGGCTGGCTGTTGTTGCCGCTGGTCTTCTTCGGCGTCGACGAGACGCTCGATCCGGCCCGGTTCGCGCTGCTGCCGCTGCCCCGGCGGACCCTGGTCGGCGGCCTGTTCGTGGCCGCCCTGGTGGGCGTGCCGGCACTGGCCCTGGTGATCGCCACGTCCGGGCTGATCGTGTCGGCGGGGCTGCACGGCGGTTGGTTCGCCGCGCTCGTCGCCGCGGTCGGCGTGGTCGCCGGGCTTCTCCTGTGCGTCGCGGTGAGCCGGGCGGTGACCAGCGCCTTCGCCACGATGCTGCGGTCGCGGCGGGTCCGCGACCTGGCGGCCGTGCTGCTGGCCGTACTCGCGGCGCTGCTCGGCCCGCTGCAGATCGCCGTGCTCGGCGCGGCGGAGAACACCGACTGGCGCCGGTTCACCGGTGCCGCGGAGATCATCGGGTGGACGCCGTTCGGTGCCCCGTACACGATGGGCCTGGACGTCGCGGATGGGCGGCTGTGGGCCGTACCGGTCAAGCTCGCGCTGCTCGCGGCGACCCTGTCGCTGCTGCTCTGGTGGTGGTCGCGGTCGCTGGAGTCGGCGATGGTCGGCGCGGTCAGCGGCGGTCCGGTCCGGGCCGCGAAGGGCGAGCCCGGGCAGGCCGTCGACCAACTCTTCCCGGCGAGCCTGCGCTGGGTGCCGCGTTCCCGGTTCGGTGCGCTGGTCGCCCGCGAGGCTCGCTACTGGTGGCGGGACGCCCGTCGCCGGGCCAACCTGATCACGCTGGCGATCGTCGGCATCTTCGTCCCGGCCATGATCAACTTCACCTCGTTCGAATTCAACGGCGAGGTCTCCGGCCTGACCGCCTCGCCGACGACCGTCGCCCTGTCGATGCTCTTCGTCGGCATGCTCGCCGCGGTCACCCTGGCCAACCAGTTCGGCTTCGACGGGAGCGCGTACGCGGCCAACGTCGTCGCGGGGGTGCCCGGCCGGGTGGAACTCCAGGCCCGGGTGGCGGCGTTCTCGCTGTACATCGTGCCGTTCCTGGCCCTGGTCACGGTCGGCTTCGGCCTCCTGCTCGGCGAGCCGGGCTGGATCGGGATGATCGGTGGCACCGTCGCCGCCGCGTACGGCACCGGGCTGGCGGTCAACCTCGTCATGTCGGTGGCCGCCGCGTACGCGCTGCCGGAGACGTCGAACCCGTTCGCGATCAACACCGGTGCCGGCGTGGCCAAGAGCATGCTCAGCCTGGTGGCGATGGTGGGATCGGCCGCCCTGGGCCTGCCGATGATCATCGCCACGGCGCTGCTGCCCGACTTCTGGCTGTGGCTGGCACTTCCGGTCGGCATCGGCTACGGCTACGGCGCGGTGGCGCTCGGTACGTACATCACCGGCGACATCCTCGACCGCCGGATGCCGGAGCTGTTGCAGACCGTCACCCCGCGCCGCTAGCCGGGGACAATGTTTCACGTGAATCATCCGGAGCCGGGTGGACGTATCCACCACACCGACCCGTTCGCCGCGCCGGCCCACGAGCGGTCGCCCGTACGCCGGTTGCGGGGCCGGCTGGCGGCGGCCGTGACGCTGTGGACGGCGCCCGGACCGGCGGGCCTGACCGTGTCGTCCACGCTGGTCGCCGACGGCGAGCCGGGCCGGCTGCTCGGTCTGGTCGACGACGAGTCCGACCTGTGGGCCGCGGTGTCCGCCGCCGGGCGCTTCGCCGTCGCGCCGCTCGGGCCGGCCCACCGGCAGCTCGCCGACCGCTTCGCCGGCCTGATGCCGGCACCCGGCGGCCTCTTCAGGGGGCACGACTGGACGGAGACCGACTACGGCCCGGTGCCGGCCGACGCCGGCGGCTGGGCCGGGTGCCGCCTCGACGGCGCCCGCGAGTACGGCTGGGCGCTGCTGGTCGAGGCGACGATCGAGCACGTCGAGCTGGGTGACGACCCGGGACCGCTGATCCACCACCGGGGCCGCTACCGCACCTGATCCCGCGATCAGCGCCTTCTCCGCCGTTCGGCGACGTGACCGGGGTCACTCGGCGCAGCCAACCGCCCGTTCGGCGCACCCGGTCGCAATGACGAGGATCACAGCTTCCCGTCGATGGGTACACCTCCCTACGGTGCGCAGGACCCACTCACGTCCTGCACAAAGGTGGTGACCCGCATGAGTACGGATACACCCGCGCCGACCACGTCCACGCCGGACCGATACGTCGTCGTGCAGCGTTCTGACGAGTTCGCCGGGCTACGCAAGGCGTTGCGCGGCTTCATCTTCCCGATGACCGTCGCGTTCTTCCTCTGGTACGCGCTCTACGTGATCCTCTCGGCGTACGCGCGGGACTTCATGGGCACCAAACTGATCGGCAACATCAACATCGCCCTCCTCTTCGGCCTGCTCCAGTTCGTCACCACGTTCCTGATCGCCTGGCTGTACTCCCGGTACGCCGCCCGCAAGGTGGACCCGATCGCCGAACGGATCCACGCCGACCTCGAAGGGAAGGGTGACAAGCGGTGAGCGGCAACCTGACGCTCGACGGCGTCGTCGACGGCGTACGCAACCTCGCCGCCGAGGCCGGCAACAGCACGGCCCGGACCCTGACCATCACGCTGTTCCTGGTGTTCGTCGCGGTGACGCTCGGCATCACGCTCTGGGCCAGCCGGCAGACCAAGACCGCCACCGACTTCTACGCCGGTGGCCGGTCGTTCTCCGGCTTCCAGAACGGGATGGCGATCGGCGGCGACTACATGTCGGCGGCGTCGTTCCTCGGCATCGCCGGCATGATCGCCCTGTACGGCTACGACGGCTTCCTCTACTCGATCGGCTTCCTCGTCGCCTGGCTGGTGGCCCTGCTGCTGGTGGCGGAGCTGCTCCGGAACTCGGGCCGGTACACGATGGCCGACGTGCTGGCGTTCCGGATGCGGCAGCGTCCGGTGCGTACCGCCGCCGCCGTCTCCACCATCACCGTGTCGATCTTCTACCTGCTGGCCCAGATGGTCGGCGCGGGCGCCCTGGTGGCGCTGCTGCTCGGCATCCGGCCCGACACGACGTTCCTCGGCATGGACGCCGACACCGCCAAGGTCGCCACCATCATCCTGGTCGGCGCCCTGATGATCATCTACGTGACGGTCGGCGGCATGAAGGGCACCACCTACGTGCAGATCGTCAAGGCGTTCCTGCTGATGGGCGGCGCGCTGATCATGACGGTGCTGGTGCTGGCGCACTACAAGTTCAACCTGTCGGCGCTGCTCGGCGACGCGGCGGCCACCTCCGGCAAAGGCAACGCGTTCCTCGAACCCGGGCTGAGATACGGCGTCGAGGTCGCCGGCAACGCGACACAGACCTTCTACAACAAGATGGACCTGCTGTCGCTGGGCATCGCGCTGGTGCTCGGCACCGCCGGCCTGCCGCACATCCTGATCCGCTTCTACACGGTGCCGACAGCCAAGGCGGCCCGCAAGAGCGTGCTCTGGGCGATCGGCATCATCGGCACCTTCTACCTGTTCACCCTGGCCCTGGGCTTCGGCGCGGCGGCCCTGGTCGGCGGCGAGGCGATCACCACCCAGGACGCGGCCGGAAACACCGCGGCACCACAGCTCGCCCAGGCCCTCGGCGTCGACTTCTTCGGCGGCGAACTCGGCGGCGCGGCGATGCTCGCGGTGATCGCCGCGGTCGCGTTCGCCACCATCCTGGCGGTGGTGGCCGGCCTGACCCTGGCCTCGTCGTCCAGCCTGGCCCACGACTTCTACGCCAACGTGCTCAAGCGGGGCGAGGCGTCGGAGCGCCAGGAGGTACGGGTGGCCCGGATCTCCGCCTTCGTGATCGGCGCGGTCTCCATCGTGTTGTCGATCTTCGCGCAGAACCTCAACGTGGCGTTCCTGGTGGCGCTGGCCTTCGCGGTCGCCGCCTCCGGCAACCTGCCGGCGATCCTCTACAGCCTGTTCTGGAAGCGGTTCAACACCTCGGGCGCGGTCTGGTCGATCTACGGCGGTCTGCTCGCCGCGGTGGTGCTGGTCTTCTTCTCCCCGGTGGTCTCCGGTGCCCCGTCGTCGATGTTCCCCGACGCGGACTGGCAGTGGTTTCCGCTCTCCAACCCGGGCATCATCTCGATCCCGCTCGGCTTCCTCGCCGGCTGGATCGGGACGGTGATCTCCAAGGAACGCGACGAGGACAAGTACGCCGAACTGGAGGTCAGGTCGCTGACCGGACACGGCGCGCACTGACCGCGACCGGTGCCGGGTGGGTCGACACCCACCCGGCACCGGCGGGTCGGGCGCCGGGGTCCACTCACCTCATGCCGGGCCCGATCGCGACAAGTAGGCTGACGGCATGGTGGTAGCTCAACGTTATGGAAAAGGTCAGCGAATCCTCGTCACCGGCGGTGCGGGCTTCATGCCGTCGCATCTCGTCGATGCGCTGCTGGCCCGGGGCTGCGCCGTCGTCGCGATCGACAACTTCGTGACCGGATCCAAGAACAACGTTGCCCACCTGGCCGAGAACCCGCTGTTCACGCTGGTGGAGGCGGATGTTTCGGACGGTCTGCCGGTGCACCACCCGGCCGTGGCCGAGCGGTTCGACGCCATCATGCACATGGCGTCGCCGGCGAGTCCGAAGGATTTCGCCACCCTGCCGATCGAGATCCTGCGGGTGGGTTCGCTGGCCACCATCCACCTGCTCGAACGGGCCGTCACCGACGGTGCCAGGTTCATCATGGCGTCGACGTCCGAGGCATACGGCGACCCGCTGGTCCATCCGCAGCCGGAGTCGTACTGGGGCAACGTCAACCCGGTCGGCATCCGCAGCGTCTACGACGAGGCCAAGCGGTTCGCCGAGGCCACGACGATGGCCTACCACCGCTACCGGGGCGCCGACGTCGGCATCGTACGGATCTTCAACACGTACGGTCCCCGGATGCGGCCCGACGACGGCCGGGCCATCCCGACGTTCATCACCCAGGCGCTGCGCGGCGAGCCGATCACGGTGCACGGCACCGGCACCCAGACCCGGTCCATCTGCTACGTCGACGACCTGGTCAAGGGCATCCTGCTGCTGCTCGACTCGTCCGAGACCGGTCCGGTCAACTGCGGCACCGAGCACGAGGTGACGATGCGCGACCTGGCGGAGCTGATCGTGTCACTGACCGGCAGCACGTCGACCGTCACCTACCTCACCCGGACCGCCGACGACCCGGAGATGCGTCGCCCCGACCTGACCCTGGCCCGGGAGCGGCTCGGCTATACCCCGTCGGTGCCGCCCGAGGATGGCCTGCGCCGCACGATCGCCCACTTCAGCGCTCACCTGAACTGATCGGGGGAGGGGCGGTCCCGACTTCGTGCCGCCATCGTCGTGCCTGAACTGCGCTTTTCGCATCTGTCCGTACTCTGAAAAGCATGGCAGCCAGGACGTCTCCCCACGATGGCTCATACCGCCGGTCTTCGATCCCTCAGGCCGGCTCCGGCGGTTCGGGCCGGATTTCCGGCCGTGCCCGGGTCGGCGGTCAAGCCGGCGCACGGCAGCCGGGCCACCCCGCGCCGGGCGGTGGGTCCGGCGGCGGGCCTCGCCCGCCCTACGGCCGGTCCGGCGGAACGGTCCGGTCGGGCCGGCGCGGGCCACGTCCCAGGTGGGGCCGGATCGCCCTGGTGGCCGGGCTCGCGGTGCTGGTGCTCAGCCTGCTGGGCGCTGGCGGCATGTGGGTGTACGCGAGCAGTCTGGAAAGCGACCTGGACCGCACCGACGCGTTCTCGGACATCACCGGTGGACGACCCGAGTCGGTCACCGGGGCGCTCAACATCCTCCTGGTCGGCACCGACTCCCGTGATCCTGATGCTCCGCTGGACCAGCCCGGGGAGTGGCGCGCCGACACGGTGATCATCATGCACATCCCGGCCTCGCACGACGAGGCGTACCTGGTCTCCATCCCGCGCGACCTCTACGTGCCGATTCCGGAGAACGCGGGCGCGCCCTGCGGTTCGGGACAGCGGTCGAAGATCAACGCGGCGTTCGCGTGGGGCGGCCTGCCACTCGCCGTACACACGGTGGAGTGCTTCACCGACATCCGGATGGACCATGTCATGGCCGTCGACTTCGGTGGGTTCAAGGAGGTCACCGACGCTCTCGGCGGGGTGGAACTGCACGTCGAGCAGGACACCACCTCGATCCACAAGCCGTACCGCAAGTTCAGCAAGGGTACGAACCACATGAACGGCACCGAGGCGCTCGACTGGATCCGCCAGCGCAAGCAGTTCCCGGACGGTGACTTCGCCCGGATGCGCCACCAGCAGGAGTTCCTGCGGGCGCTGATGGACAAGGCGGTGAGCACCGGCACGCTGACCAACCCGAAGAAGATGAACGACTTCCTCAAGGCCACGACCGCCGCGGTCACCGTCGACGAGGGGTTCTCGCTGGTCGACATGGCGGTCAAGTTCCGCAACCTGCGGGGCGACAACCTGCGCTTCATGACCAGCCCACACAACGGCAGCGAGACCATCAACGGCGAGTCGGTGGTCGTCTCGGACCGGGAGAAGGCGCTCGCGATGTACAAGGCGATGGCGGCCGACAAGATGGCCGACTGGGTGCGGGCGAACGCCGAACCGTCGCCGTCGACCGACAACGGCGGCTGATCGCCTGGTCAAGCCGGGTACGGCGGGGCGGACCGGGCGGGTGTCCGGCCGCCCCGGCGGCGTCCCGGGGGCTACCGACCAGTATTGGTCACAAAATCGAAACAGGATGAGGGCTCGCAAGAACGGATCGGTGTCCGTACAGTGACGTCGGCCCATCGTCCCGCCCCTGGAGTACCAATGCCCGTCGAGACCCCCAGACGGACCCGATCGGCCCGTTCGGCACCCCCGCCCAGCCGTTCGGCCACCGCACGGAGCCATTCGAAGCCGACGAAACGCACCAAACGCAAGGATCCGCTCTGGTCGCGGCTACTGGTGATCGCGGGCGCGTTCCTGATGATGGTCAGCGGAGGGGCCATCGTCGGCACCAAGGTCCTCATCGACCAGGCGACCAGCAACATCGCGCAGGACGACCTGCTGGGCATCGCCGGCATGAACGACCAGGGCGGCAACGACCTCGACGGGCCGATCAACATGCTGCTGCTCGGTGTCGACCTGAGGAAGGGCTGGGACAAGAACGACACCCGGGCCGACACCATCATCATCCTGCACATCCCGGCCACCCACGACCAGGCATACCTGATCTCCATCCCCCGGGACACGGAGGTGACCGCCCCGGCGTTCCCGAAGAGCGGCTTCCAGGGCGGGGTCGGGAAGATCACCGACATGTTCCACGCGGGCGCCCAGAACGGTGGCGAGTGGTCCGGTGGGGCCCAGTTGGTCGCGCAGACCATCAAGAACTTCAGCGGCATCACCTTCAACGGCGCCGCGATCATCGACTTCAGCGGCTTCAAGGGCATCATCGACGCGCTCGGCAGTGTGCGGATGTGCGTCGACCAGGAGGTCGAGTCGATCCACATGCTGACCCGGGCGCGGGACGGCTACCCGGTCTACATCTCCGACAAGGATCGGCACTCGGGCGAGAAGCTGAACCCGGTGGTCTACAAGAAGGGCTGCCGGGAGATGAAGGGCTGGGAGGCGCTGGACTACTCCCGGCAGCGCTACGGCCTGGACAACGGCGACTACGACCGCCAGAAGAACCAGCAGCAACTGGTCAAGGCGATCGCCAAGAAGGCCGTCGACAGCGGGGCCATGACCAACCCGATGAAGATCAACGAGTTGATGAAGGCGGCCGGTGAGGCGTTCGTCCTGGACACCGCCGGCACGCCGGTCGCCGACTTCGTCTTCACTCTGCGGGGCGTCGCGGCCAACGACATGGTGATGCTGCGCACCAACGGCGGCACCTTCAACGGCAACAACTCCGGCCGCGAGGCGCTCCAGCCGATCAGTCTCGAGATGTTCGAGGCGGTCAAGAACGACCGGCTCGCCGAGTTCGTCATGAACAACCCGACCGTGATGGCGAACAACAAGTCGTAGCACCACCCCGAGGTCGGCAAAACACCATCAACTCAGGCAAGTCCTCCCTACGCTGACGTGAGAAGGGTTCACGTCATGCGTAGGGAGGCGTCACGTCCAGATCCGAACGGGCGGACCCCGACCGGAACCGCCCGACCGGCACCGAGCGGGGCGCCACGCTGGCCGTACGGCCCCGGGACGACGCGGAAGCGCCCCGGCCGCCCGCCCCGCGCTGGACCCGCGCCCTGATCACCCTGGGCCTGGTGCTGCTGGTCGTCGCCGCGGCGGGACTGACCGGGCTGCGCAGCCTCACCGACCGGTACGGCGGCTCGGTGACGACCGACCAACTCCTCGCCCCCGACGCCCGGGGCGACCGGAACGGCGGCGTCACCGGCCCGCTCAACTACCTGCTCATCGGCTCCGACCTGCGCGCCTCCAACCCGGATGCCGGCCAGCGCGCCGACTCGATCCTCATCGTCCACGTCCCGGCCGGGCTGGACCGGGCCTACCTCGTCTCGGTCCCCCGCGACCTGCTCGTCCAGATCCCGGCCGACCCGGCCGCCGGCTACTCCGGCGGCACCGACCGGATCAACGCGGCCTTCCAGTTCGGCAACGCCGGCGCCAGCGGGGCCAAACTGCTCTCGGCCACGGTCACCCTGTTCACCGGCGTCCGGTTCGACGGTGCCGCCATCCTCGACTTCTCCGGGTTCCGCCGGGTCATCGACCTGATCGGCGGGGTCGAGATGTGCGTCGACAGCGAGGTGCGGTCGATCCACACCGGCCACCTGTTCACCACCGGCTGCCAGCAGATGGACGGCGCGCGGTCCCTCGACTACGTACGCCAGCGCTACGACCTGCCGAACGGGGACTACGACCGGCAGCGCCACCAGCAGCAACTGCTGAAGGCGATACTGCAGAAGGTCGACCTGGGCGGCCTGGTCACCCAGCCCGTCAAGCTCGACCAGCTCATCCGGGCGGTCGGCGCCTCGTTCACGGTCGACACCGGCGGGGTACCGGTCGAGGACCTGGCGTTCGCGCTGCGCGGCCTGCGCCCGGAGACGCTGCTCGGGGTGCAGATGCCGGCGCACGCGCAGGACGTGGCCGGATCGTCGTACTCGATGCTCGACCCGGCCGCCGACTCCCTCTTCGGCGCCCTGCGACAGGCCGGGATGCGGGACTGGACGACCCGCAATCCGAACTGGGTGAATCGACTGTAGGACCGGCCGGCGGCACGTCGAAGGGGTACGCCCTAAGCTTGGTAGCCGTGTTCGGACGCCAGATCCCCTCCGTGAGCGTGCCCCAGATCGCCGACGACGCCTACGTGCTCGACGTGCGCGAGCCCGACGAGTGGTCGGCCGGGCACGCGCCCGGGGCCCACCACATCCCGATGATGGAGATCCCGGCCCGGCTCTCCGAGGTGCCCACCGAAGGCGACGTGGTCGTGATCTGCCGTTCCGGCGGGCGATCGGGCCAGGTCGTCGGCTATCTGATGAGCAACGGGTGGGACAACGTACGCAACGTCGCGGGCGGCATGCACGACTGGGCCGCCGCCGGCCGCCCGGTCGTCAGCACGGACGGGCAGCCGGCCCGCGTGCTGTGAACGGACCGCTGGTCTTCGCCCACCGGGGCTCCTCGGCGGTGCTGCCGGAGCACACCCTCGCGGCCTACCTGCGCGCGATCGAAGAGGGGGCCGACGGGGTCGAGTGCGACGTACGGCTCACCCGCGACGGGCACCTCGTCTGCGTGCACGACCGGCGGCTGGACCGCACCAGCAACGGCACCGGCCGGGTCAGTGCCCGTACGCTCGCCGAACTCGACGAGCTGGACTTCGGCTCCTGGCACACCGCCGCGCTCTCCGACGACCGGGTCACGGACATACCCGCCGATCCGTCCCGGACCCGGCTGCTCACCCTCGACCGGCTGCTCGACGCGTTGCGCGACGCCGGACGCCCGGTGCGGCTGCTGATCGAGACGAAACACCCGTCCCGGCGGGGCGCGACCGTCGAACGCACCCTGGTGGCGACGCTGCGGGCCCGGGGACTGCTCGGCCCCGGCCCGAACCATCCGGTCCAGGTCACCGTGATGTCGTTCTCGCCGCTGGCCGTCCGGCGGATGCGCGAACTCGCGCCGGGACTGCCGACGGCGCTGCTGCTGGAGATGCTGCCCCCCGGGTTGCGGGTCGGCCGGCTGCCGTTCGGCGCCCGGATCGCCGGGCCGGGCATCGGCCTGGTCCGGGCCCGGCCACAGCTCGTACCGAAGCTGCGGGCCGCCGGCAACCGGGTCTTCGTGTGGACGGTGAACGAGCCGGACGACCTCGACCTGGTAATCGACCACGGGGTGGACGGGATCATCACCGATCGGCCGGCTCTGGTCCTCCAGCGGCTCGGACGTTGAGTGCCGGGACTGCCCAAAACACGCGGGAGTTGGCAGACTCGGGGCATGCCGGAGCGCCCCGACTACGCCGCTCTGATCGCCGGCCAGACCGTCGTCATCGAGATGACCAACTCCGGCGAGGCAGGGATTCCCGTCCTCACCCACCTGCTCCGGGTCGCCGAGCGGGCCCTCGGTGCGGGCGGCATGGCGTTCGTGGAATACCGGCCGGACAGCGGACGGATCATCGCGGCCACCGGCGGGGTCGGTTGGGCGCTCGGCCGGCCGGTCGACCGCACCGGTCCGGCGGCGGCGCGGCTGATGCGTGGCCCGCGCACCGACGAGGCCCTGATCGGCGAACTCCCCGGTGATTTGGCGCACCAGCTCGCCGGGCACGGGCTGCACCGGGTGATCTCGGCCCGGGCCGAGGTCGGCGGACTGGTGGTCGGCAGCCTCCACGCCTACTACGCCGACCCGCCCGCCGGCCGCACCCGGCACGCGTACGGCGATCCGGCCGACTCCACCGAGCACCACGCCCTGCTCACCTACCTCGCCGCCTGCGCCGCCCACATGTACGGCGACCAGGCCGGCCTGCCGATCCACGGTGACGGCCCGGTGGTGGCGGCGCTCGCCGACGGCCTGGCGATCGTCGACCGGGACGGCTACGTCCGGCTGTGGAACCCGGCGGCCGAGCAGGTGACCGGGCATCCGGCGGCGCAGATCCTCAACCGCCCGGCACCGTTCCCGCTGCCGCCGGCAGGGCAGGTGGTCGACCACAAGCTGCCGGACGGCCGGTGGTTGACGATCACCTCCGGCGACCTGCCCGGCGCGATCTCGTCGCGGGTGGTGACGTTCCGCGACATCACCGACCAGCACCGGCGCGACCACGACCTGTTCGTCGCGGTCACCAGCCACGAGCTGCGAACTCCGGTCACCGTCATCAAGGGGTACGCCGACACGCTGTGCAACCACTGGGACTCGCTGACCGACCCCGACCGCAGGCAGGCGGCCCGGGTCATCGGGCAGCGTGCCGACGAGTTGGCCCGCCTGCTCGACCGGCTCCTGTCGGCGGCCGACGACATCGGCCCGGTCGGCGACGCCCCGCCCGTACCGTTCGACCTGGTCGAGGCGCTGCGGGCGGCGGCCCTGGACCTGCCGGCGGACCTGCGCCGACGGCTGGTCGTCGACCTGCCCGGTGACCTGCCCAAGGCGTTCGGCGACCGGGCCAGCCTGGCCACGGTGCTCACCGAACTGGCGACCAACGCCGACAAGTACTCGCCACCCGACACCCTGATCGAGCTGACCGCCATGGCCGACCGACGGACCGTCGTGTTCCGGGTTAGCGACCGCGGCATCGGGGTACGTCCCGATCACGTGGAGCGCGCGTTCGACCGCTTCTGGCAGGGCGAATCGGGCGACCGGCGGCGTTACCCCGGCGCCGGTCTCGGACTCTTCCTGGTACGGCGGATCGTCGAGCGACAGAACGGCTGGGTCTCCCTGCGTCCGCGCGACGGGGGCGGTACGGTCGCAGAGGTGCGGCTGCCCCGCGGATGAGACGGCGCGGCCCGCCGCCGGAATGTCCGAGGAGGCACGATCGTGTCCATGGCGTTGGCCGAACGATCCTGGTGCGTGGTCGTCCCTCACCACACCGGGGGAGCCCGCATCGCCCGGCACCGGCTCGCGGCGGAACTCTCCGACGTCGTACCGCCGGAGCTGCTCTCCGATGCCGTCGCCGTGGTCGCCGAGCTGGTCGGAAACGCCGTACGGCACGCCGACCCGCTGCCGGGCGGGGTCGTCCGGGTGTCGTGGCGGCTGCGGCCCGGGGTCGACGCCGACATCGTCGAGGTGCGGGTCACCGACGGCGGCGCGCAGGCACCGCCGACACTGCGTACGGTCGGCCCGGAGTCGCTCGACGGCCGTGGCCTGTGCATCGTGGCGGCGCTGTCCGGCCGCTGGGGTGTGGAGCGCGACGGGCTGGGGCAGAGCGTGTGGGCGGAGCTGTCGTAGCGGCGGCCATTTACCCGGTACGCGTCCCACGGGACGCCGCCGGGGCCTAGGCTGTTTCGCCGTGAGTAAGCGTCGAAAGAACCCCCGGTCCGCCGACCAAGCGCCGAAGCGCGAAAAGGTACGTGACATCTTCGTCCCCCGACCGTTCGAGGGCCTCGCCGACGAGGCCGAGTGGATCGCCCTGCGGGAGCTGGTGCCCGCGGCGTCGGCTCCGCTGACGCTCGCCCCCGACCTGGTGGAGCGCTTCGGTGACCGCCCGGTCACGCTGGCCACGGTGCTGCCGATGGCCTGGCCCGCGATGACCAAGCCCGACGGCCGGATCTTCATCGGCCTCCAGCGCCACGTGCAGTCCGGCGACGTCTCCCGGGACCTGGCCGTGGCGATCCTGTGCGCGCTGCAGACCGCTCCCGGTGGCACCGTGTCGGTGCCCGCCCTGCCCGGTGAGGGTCCACGGTTGCAGGACGTCCTCGTCGACGGTCCGCTCGACGTGACGATGCACGACGGTTTCGAGTTCTGGCTCGACGAAGACGCGGCCGACGACTCGAACGTCAAGGCGTCCCTGGAGCGGGCGAACGCCTCGATCTATCCGACCGTACGGCTCGCGGCCGCACCGGCCGCGTACTGGTGCCGGGTGCCGGACAAGGGACATGTCCGTTGGGTGCTGCCGGACCAGGAGGATGCCGCGTTGGCGGCGTTGTCGCGGCTCGCCGCGGCGGGTGAGCTGCTACTCGGCGACGGGACGAAGTTCGCCGGGATGTTCCGGGCACACGGCCTGCTCGTGCCGGTGTGGGACATCCCCGGTGCGCCCGAGGCCGCCGAGTGGGAGGCGCCGCTGGCCGAGTTCGCGAAGCGCTACGCGGAGGCGCTCGCCGACACCGAACCGCTGGACGCGGCGGCGCGACGGGCCCGGCAGGGGCTGCTCGGTCGCCAGCTCACCCTGCGCTGAGCCCGGCCGCCCAGCCGGCGCGAGCCCGGCCGCCCAGCCGGCACGAGCCCGGCCGCTCACCCGGCGGCGACGGCCGGCAGGGCGAGCGGTGAGCGGACGATCGGGCAGGACATGCATCGCGGACCACCCCGGCCGGAGCCCAGCTCCGAGCCGGGGATCCGGATGACCTCGATGCCGGCCCGTTCGAGCTGCGCGTTGGTTTCGATGTTGCGCTCGTACGCCACGCACAGCCGGGCGGCGATCGCCAGGGTGTTGTTGCCGTCGTCCCACTGCTCGCGTTCGGCGGTGACCGGGTCGAGCCCGGTGTCGATCACGCGCAGGGTGTCGATGTCCATGGCGTCGGCGGCGGCCCGTAGGAAGGGTGCCGGGCCGTCGACCTGTGGCTCGCCGTCCGGCCCGGAGATCACCGTGTAGGCGAGCAGGGTGTCGGCGATGTTGGGATACATCAGGACGGCGTCGACGTCGACCATCGTGCAGACCGTGTCGAGGTGCATCGTGGCCCGCTCCTGCGCGATCGGCACGACCAGGATGGTGTGCGCCAGGCCGGCGCCGAAGACCCGGCGGGCCAGCCGTTCGGCGCCGGCGGGCGTGGTCCGCTCGCCGGCGCCGATGGCGATCACGCCGGGACCGAGGAGCAGCAGGTCGCCGCCTTCGAGCGGTTCGAGGTCCGGACCGTACGCGAACCGGGTCCCGCCGAATCGCGGGTGGTGCCGGTAGATGGCGTCGAGCAGGGTGGTCTCCCGGCGCCGGGCCGGCATGGCCAGGCTGGTCACCGCGGCGTGGTCGCGGATCCAGACCGACGAGTCGCGGGTGAACAGCAGGTTGGGGAGCGGGTCGATCACGAAGTCGTGTTCGTCCATCAGGGTGTGGACGAGGCCGCCCGGTCGGTCCCAACTGGTCCGCAGCTCGTGCCGGGCGAGTCCGGCGATGAGGATGTCGGCCAGTCCGGCGGGATCGAGGTATGCGAGATGGTCGGAAACTCTTCGACTCAGGGTATCGCCTAGTCGGCGGTCGGCGAGTACCATGTCGGTCAGCTCAGATCGGGCCGCCGGCACGGCCAGTGTCTCAGCAAGCAAATCTGCGACATAGAGCACTTCCACGCCACGGTCGCGCAGGGCCGCCGCGAAGATGTCGTGCTCCTCTTGGGCGCGACCGACCCACGGGATGGCATCAAACAGCAGGTCATCGTTGTTTCGTGGGGTCAGCCGGGCGAGTTCTCGGCCGGGCCGGTGCAACAGGACGGTGCTCAGCCGTCCGACCTCACTGTCGACGTAATGGGTCACAATGGCAGCGTAGGACCTTGCGTTGGCACCATCTGGCAAAAGAGGCGTGGAGTGAATGAGGCATTCATCCTTACTCACTCCGGTTTTGCACCTTGCCCGACAGGCGGTGTCACCACGTAGGGTAGTGGTATCACAACTCAGAGGACCTTTTGCCGGAGGTCGAGAAGCGATGACTGTCTTTCCTGCGCGTTCGGGTGCACCAGTCCAGCGAGCCGTTCCTCGCCAGCGGGCTCTGCCCACCAATAGCGAGAAGTCGCCACCCTCGTCGCCGGGAGGGCTGGCCGCCGTCCGCCCCACCGCACTCGAATGGGCCCGCCGCCGCCGTGCCGAGCGGGATGCCCGTCGCGTCGAAGCCGCCGGCGCCCGCGCGCTGAACCGGCTGGACCACCTCGGGCCGTCGTGGCACGTGGTGGACTGGCCGCGGACCGACTCCCCCGAGACCCAGATCTTCGACACCGGCCGCGCCGGCGACGACCGGGCGGGCTTCCTCGCGATCGGCCCGAGTGGGCTGTTCGCGGTCACCATCGCCGATCACGGCCGCTCCCGGGTGATGGTCGCGGGCGACGTGGTGCAGATCAACGGCAAGCGACCGACCTACGTCGGTCAGGCCCGCCGGGACGCGAAGCGGGCCAGCAAGGCCTTGTCCGCCGCGACCGGGCACACCATCCCGGTCACCCCGGTGCTGACCTTCGTCGGCTCCGGCGTCATCAGCGTCTACGGCCTGCCGAAGGACTGCCTGGTGGCCACCCACCGCGAACTCGACCGCCTGCTGGTCGCCGGCGGCAGCCGGATCAGCGCGGCGACGGCCGAGAAGCTCTCCGCGGTCGCCCGACACCCATCGACCTGGTTGAACGCGCCCTACCGTTCCGCCGCCGACTACCGGTGGTACGAGGGCGGCCGAACGGCCGCTGACAAGAGCGCGGCGCGCCGGTAACGTCTGCTCCCAACACCACCCGCGCCTATCGACCACCCTCGAAGCGCTGGCCTGCCCGCGGCATCAAGGTGCCCTCCCCCGCCGCGGTCGCTCCGGGCAGGCACGGGTCGGCGGGAGTGTGGCGATCGACTAACGTTGCGGGTCGGTTGACTCCGCGGATCCGCCCGACGGCGGATCCGGCGAGGTGATCCGGCAAGGTGCATGGGAGGCGCGGTGGCACACGTCGAGCTTGAGCTGACCGAGGCGTTGGCGCCATCCAGTCGCACACCGGCGGAACCGGCGGTCGGCGACAGCCTGCAACTCTGGTTGGCGACGGTGTCACACGCGGCGGAGCCCTGCCTGGTCATCGACCGGCAGACCACCATCACCGCCGTCTCCAGTTCGTGCTGTGACCTGCTCGGGCTGGGCACGCCCGCCGAGACGGTCGGGCTCGCGCTGCTCGACGGCAAGCTGCGGCTGGTCGACTTCACCGCGGCCCGGGGCGAACTGACCGAGACCGAGATCGACAAGATTCCCCCGCTGCTCGCGCTGACGTCCGGCCGGCTGGCCCGCGGCCTGCTGCGGGTGCAGTCCGACAGCTCCGCCGAAAACGTCGCCACCGTCGACGCCATCGCCACCCCGTTGTCGGTCGACGGGGCGGTCGCCGGCTCGCTCACCTTCTTCTCGCCGGTCTGACCGGTGCCCACCCCGTGGGTACCGGGCCCGGTGAGTGTGGCGATCAACGCATCGCCACACGGTTGGGAGCGGGCCCGGTGAACCGTAGTGTTCCCATCATGCTGGACCTCGACCTGCTGCCGGACGAATACGCGGTGTGTCGACTGCCGGCCGGCTCCCCGCTGCCCGCCAATCTGGTCGGCGGCCCGGACGGCGGCGTCGTCTCGGTGACCTGGACCGCCGACGAGGTCTCCATCATCTGCCGGGCCGACCTGGTGCCGGCCGAGGCGACCGCCGAGACCCCGTGGCGCTGCTTCCGGGTCGTCGGCCCGCTCGACCTCGCGCTGACCGGCATCCTCGCCTCCCTGGTCACCCCGCTGGCCGACGCCCGGGTCAACATCCTCGCCTTCTCGACGTACGACACCGACTACCTGCTGGTGCCGTCCGTACGGCTCACCGAGGCGCTGGCCACGCTCACCCACACCGGCCACCGGATCACAACCTGATCTTCCCGGCGCGGGCACGCACCGCCTACCAT
The DNA here is from genome assembly GCF_040655695.1 of Polymorphospora sp. NPDC050346. Taxonomy (NCBI): domain Bacteria; kingdom Bacillati; phylum Actinomycetota; class Actinomycetes; order Micromonosporales; family Micromonosporaceae; genus Polymorphospora; species Polymorphospora sp. NPDC050346. Next base: position 127,111 of record NZ_JBFAKM010000005.1, read on the forward strand.
GGGGCTCCACCCTGCCCCCACCACCACATACAATGACGTTCGCCTATGCCAAGAAACCGGTCCGTGCCCCGCGTGCCGCGCCTCGCCGCCGCTTCAGCCTGCGTGCTGGCCGGCGCCGTGCTGCTGGCTGGCTGCGGCACACCGCCGGAGCTGCGGCCCCGGCCGGGCGTACCGGTGCCGTCCGCGAGCGGTTCCAACGGTCCGAGCGGCCGGCCCGGTGCCGACGCAGGCCGACCACCGACCGAGTCGACCACCCGCCCCACTCCCGGCATCACCCCCGTGCCCGGCGGCACCCCGTCGCCGACCTACGGCGGATACGTGGCGGTGAGCTGTGCCGGCAACCCGTCCGGCGCCCAGGTGACCGACCTGCTGCGCCGGTCCCCCGGACTGCTGCGCTCCGACGCCACCGTACGGGTGGTGCGTGAACCCGTGTGCGCCGACACCTGGCAGTACACGGTGGTGGAGGTGAACGTCCCGGGCCGGGGCAGCTCGGCGATGCAGGTCGTCTCCACCGGGCGGGCGGCCAGCCTGATCCTGGTCACGGCCGGCAGCAACGTCTGCAACGCCCGGATCCGGGCGACCGCGCCGGCCGGGATCCGCACCCTGGCCTGCGACGCGTGACTGTCGCCACCGAGGGGTGCGTAGGCTGAGCCCATGCCGGGAACACCACCGACCCGTTTCGTCTACCTGGGCCCGCAGGGCACCTTCGCCGAGCAGGCCCTCCGCACCATCCCGGCCGCCGAGCGCGGTGACCGTACGCCGGCGCGCAGCGTGCCGGAGGCGCTCGACGCCGTACGCGCCGGGGACGCCGACGCGGCGCTCGTGCCGCTGGAGAACTCCATCGGCGGCGCCGTCGGCGTGACGTTCGACGAACTCGCCGGCGGCAGCCCGTTGATGATCACCCGCGAGGTGGTGCTGCCGGTCGAGTTCGTCCTGGCCGCACGGACGGGGGTGCACCTCGACGGGGTACGCACCGTCGCCGCGCACCCGCAGGCGTCGACGCAGTGCCGGGGCTGGCTGCACGACCACCTGCCCGACGCGCAGGTCATCGACGTGCTGTCGAACGGGGCCGCCGCCGCGGGTGCCGCCGACGGCTCCTACGACGCGGCGATCTGCGCGCCGATCGGCGCCGCCGGGCACCGGCTGGCCGTGCTCGCCGACAAGATCGCCGACCACAGCGACGCGGTGACCCGATTCGTGCTCGTCTCCCGGCCCGGCCCGCCACCGCCGCCGACCGGCGACGACGTGACCTCGCTGGCCGTCTACATCGCCCACGACCGGGTGGGCGCGCTGCTCGCGGTGCTGATGGAACTGGCCGTACGCGGGGTCAACCTGACCCGGATCGAATCCCGGCCGACCGGTGAGGCCCTCGGCCGTTACGCGTTCTTCCTCGACTGCACCGGACACGTCGCCGAGGACCGGTTCGGCGAGGCGTTGCAGGGACTGCGCCGGATCTGCGCCGAGGTGCGCTTCCTCGGGTCGTACCCCCGGCACCGCTTCCCGACGACGACGGACGAGCGGCCGGTCCCGGCGCCGGCCGGTCAGTCCGACACCGACTATGCCGACGCCGCGGCCTGGCTCGCCCGACTGCGGTCGGGCGAGCTGACCTGAACCACGGCGGCGGGAGGGGCGCCCGTCAGCCGAAGATGCCGCTGCCGGACTGCTGGCCGGCCCCCCGGACCGGCGCCTCCTCCGACGGCTGCACGATCACGAAGCCCTGACCGGCGAAGCTCATCGTGAACGCCTCACCGGTGGTGCGGCCGATCAGGTTGCCGCCGAGGCCGGTCTGGTCGGCCCGGTGGAAGCCGGTCTGGAGGCTCGCCGACCAGCAGACCGCCGCCTGCGGGTCGACGAACGTGGGCTGGTTGGGGGCGACGTTGAGCACCAGCGGGGTGCCCTTGGTGGTCACCGCGATCCGGCCGTGTCCGGTGAAGACGCAGTTGAACAGCCCGGCGGAGGAGAGCATCCCCATGCCGCTGACCATCTTGATGTCGTACGACAGGGTCGAGTCGAAGGCGAGCACGCTGGAACCGTTGATCGACAAGGCGTCGCCGGGCTCGAGGTCGATCAGGTGGATGTCCGACGCCAGGTCGGCGAGGTAGACCTCGCCACGCCCGGTCAGCTTCATCAGCGGCACACCCTCGCCGGTGAGCTTCTGCTTGAAGAACTTGGCGACGCCACCGGATCCGAGGGCCTTGAACTCGACCTGGCCCTGGTAGGCGACCATCGCGCCGGTGCGGGCCATCACCTCGCCGTTCAGCGACACCTTGAGCATCTTGTGGTTCTGCAGGCTCATGCCGGGCTGGCCCGACGCCTTTTCCAGGTTTTCCGCGGAGAACAGCGCGCTGCGCATGATGGTTCCTCCTGGTCAGGGATTTCTGCGCCGAGCCTAGGCAGCGCTGGCAAGCACCGGCTCGGCGGGGGCGGCTCAGCCCCAGCCGAGTTCGTGCAGCCGATCGTCGTCGATGCCGAAATGGTGGGCGATCTCGTGTACGACGGTCACCGCGACCTCTTCGACGACGTCGTCGTCGTTGTCGCAGATCCGCAGGATGGGGTTGCGGTAGATGGTGATCCGGTCCGGCAGTACGCCGCCGTAGTCCCAGCCGCGGGTGGTCAGCGCGTGGCCCTCGTACAGCCCCAGCAGCTCGGGCTCACCCGGCGGCGTGTCGTCCTCGACGAGGATGACGACGTTGCTCATCAGACCGAGCAGTTCCTCGGGCACTTCGTCGAGGGCTTCGGCAACCAGCTCCTCGAAACGCTCGCGGTTCATCTCGACCGGCACGAACCCATTCTGCCCGGCCGGCCACGACCGTGTGCTCCCGGTGATCAGGTAGCCGCCCCGACCACCGGGAGAGCCGGTCAGGAAAGACGCGCGGACAGGGTGATCTCGGCGCCCGGCGAGAGCAGGCGGGAGATCGGGCAGTTGGCCTTCGCCGCCTCGGCCAGCTTGGCGAACTCGGCCTCGTCGATTCCCGGCACGTCGCCGACCGTCTCCAGGTCGATGCGGGTGACGGTCATCCCGGCCTCGGTCTTGTCGAAGTGGACCTTCGCGGTGGTCTCCACCGAGGTCGGGGTGTGCCCGGCGTCGGCCAGCCCCTTGGAGAAGGCCATCGAGAAGCAGCCGGCGTGCGCGGCGCCGATCAGCTCCTCGGGGTTGGTGCCCTCTCCCTCCTCGAAGCGGGATTTGAAAGAATAGTTCCCTTCGTAGCCGCCCTTACCAGTGCGGATGGTTCCGGAACCCTCGGTGAGATTCCCCTGCCAGCGGGCGGCTGCGGTGCGAATAGGCATGAACACGACGCTAGCCCAAACGACCCGGTGATGCGACGATGCGGACGAAGCACCGCGCCGACGCGGGAAGGCGAACGCATGTCCCAGGATCCTCCGACGCCGCCCGCCGACGTTCACCCCGCAGTCGCGCAGTGGGGAGACGACGAACCGGCCGGCGGTAGCCGGGCCGGCCGACTGCTCGCCGCCGTCGGGCGGGACCGCCGGCTCGCCCCCGTCGTCGGCGGGTTGAGCCTGCTGGCCGTCTTCGCCTCGTTCGCCGGCGAATGGGTGATCGCCACCCTGGACATCGGCGGGATCGGCAGCGAACCCCTGGTCCTCACCGCCGGACTGGTCCGGATGGACGCGATCGGAGCCGGATACCTGCTGGGTGTCTTCGTGGTCGTCGGCTGCACCGCGCTGGCTCTCTTCGGCGACGCCACGGTACGCCACAACGCCCGGGTCGTCGGCCTCGCCGCCGGCGGCACCACCATCGCCGTCCTGGTCGCCGCCACGACAGTGGGCGAGCAGGCCGTGGACCGCTCCTACTTCGCACCGCAGGGCTCCATCGACGTCGACCAGGGGCGCGGGCTGGTGATGGCGTTCGTCGGCACCATCGGGCTGCTGCTCACCCTCTACCTGATCGGGCGGCTGGCACCCGCCGCCGCGCGCTTCGCCCCGGCCGGGCAGGGCCCCGGCACCGGTCGGGCCGCGACCGACCCCACCGATCTGGGCGATCCCGGTCCGGCAGGACCCGGCCCGGCAGAACCTGGCCCGGCAGGACCCGGTCCGGCCAACCCCGGCCCGGCCGGCGACTGGCCCTGGCGCCGGCCGCGGCGGTCGCCCGAGCCGGCCGATCCCGACGGACCCATGATCGACGTAACGGTCACCCCGGCCACGCCGTTCATCCGCCCGGACCGGGGCGACCCCCGCTGACCGGCACCGCCGGCGTCGACCGGCGCGGGCGTACCGGTGCGCGGGCGCCGACGTCCACCCGCGCCACGGACATATCCCCGTGAGTGCGTCGGCGGACACCGGTAGGCTCAGCACCCGTGATTGATCTGCGCCTGCTTCGCGACGACCCCGATGCCGTACGAGCCAGCCAGCGGATTCGCGGCGAGTCCGAGTCGGCGGTCGACGAACTGCTGCGCGCCGACGAGGAGCGTCGGGCCGCCGTGCAGCGGTTCGAGGCGCTACGCGCCGAGCAGAAGCAGCTCGGCAAGCAGATGCCGAAGGCCAGCGGTGACGAGAAGACCGCGCTGTTGGCGCGTACCAAGGAGCTTTCGGCCGAGGTGAAGGCGGCCGAGGCCGCCGCCGGCCAGGCCGAGCAGGAGCTGCGCCGGGCACACCTGGCCATCCCCAACGTCGTGCAGGAGGGTGCGCCGGCGGGCGGCGAGGACGACTTCGTCGTACTGCGTGAGGTCGGCGACCGGCCGCGGTTGGAGAATCCACGCGACCATCTCGAACTGGGCGAGGCGCTGCGCGCCATCGACGTCGAACGCGGCGCCAAGGTGTCGGGCAGCCGGTTCTACTACCTGACCGGGGTCGGTGCGCTGCTCCAGCTCGGCCTGCTCCAGCTCGCGATCGCCCAGTCGGTCGAATACGGCTTCACCCCGGCGATCCCGCCGGTGCTGGTCAAGCCGGAGTCGATGGAGGGGACCGGGTTCCTCGGCGCCCACGCCAGCGAGGTCTACCGGCTGGAGGCCGACGACCTCTTCCTGGTCGGCACCAGCGAGGTGCCGCTGGCCGCCTACCACTCGGGCGAGATCCTGTCGCTCGACGAGCCGGCGCGCTACGCCGGCTGGTCGTCGTGCTTCCGCCGCGAGGCCGGGTCGTACGGCAAGGACGTGCGCGGCATCCTGCGGGTGCACCAGTTCGACAAGGTCGAGATGTTCTCCTACTGCCGGCCGGAGGAGGCCGCCGCCGAACACCTGCGCCTGCTGGCGTGGGAGGAGGAGATGCTGGCCAAGGTCGAGGTGCCCTACCGGGTCATCGACGTCGCGGCGGGCGACCTGGGCAGCAGCGCGGCCCGCAAATACGACTGCGAGGCGTGGGTGCCGTCGCAGGGCCGCTACCGCGAGGTCACCTCGACCTCGAACTGCACCACCTTCCAGGCCCGGCGGCTCAACATCCGCTACCGCGACGAGGACGGCCGCCCACAGATGGCGGCGACGCTCAACGGCACCCTGGCCACCACCCGCTGGCTCATCCCGATCCTGGAGAACCACCAGCAGCCGGACGGCTCGGTGCGGGTCCCCAAGGCGCTCCAGCCGTACCTGGGCGGAAAGGACGTACTGGAACCTCGGTGACGTGCGCAGTTGATCCGTACTTCGCCAGGAAGTCATGGCTGCGTCGCGGAGCGCGAGGTACGGTTGCTGCCCCGCCGTCGCAGGACGGATCCGCCCCGGAGCCACGCCTGCGAAGGGCCGGTCCAGGCCCCCCGGCGGTGAAGGAGGAGCCATGCCGCGACCCGGGCTGCCGAAGCTGATCGCCACCGACCTCGACGGAACGCTCGTCCGCAGCGACGAGACGGTGTCCGCCTACACCCACGAGGTCCTCGACCGGGTACGCGCCGCCGGCATCCCGATCGTCGGGGCGACCGGACGCGGCCCGCGGCTGACCGAACTGACCCGCAACGACATCCGTGCCGCCGACTACCTGGTGATGGCCGGCGGCGGCCGGGTCGTCGACCAGGTCGACCCGACCAGCCCGGTCGTGCTCCGCGACGAGCGGCTGAGCGCCGCCGTGCTCACCGAACTGCTGAACGCCCTGGAAGACGCGGTCGGCCCGCTGACCGTGATGGTCGAGGCGCTCGACGGGCACGAAGAGCCGCTGTGGGGCGACTTCGACCCGTCGTGGCCCTACCCGGAGCGGTTCCAGGCCCGCAGCCGGGCGGAGTGCCTGTCCGTCGACGTGATCAAGGCGTTCGCGCGTACCGCCGACCACGACGTCGACGCCCTGCTCGACGCCGCCCGGCGGATCATCCCGGTGACCCATGCCACGGTGACCCAGGCCGGGCTGGGCTTCATCGAGATCCTGCCGCCCGGGGTCGACAAGGCCAGCGGCCTGTCGGTGGTCGCCGGGGCGCTCGGCGTCGACCCGGCCGAGGTGCTGGTCTTCGGCGACATGCCCAACGACCTGCCGATGTTCGAGTGGGCCGGCTGGGGACGGGTCGCGGTCTCCAACGCCCACCCGACCGTACGGCGGGCCGCCGACGAGATCGCGCTGCGCAACGACGACGACGGGGTGGCGGTCTACCTCGATCGACTACTGTCCCGTTGATGGGAACACTGCCCCGACTGATCGCAACCGACCTCGACGGCACGCTACTGCGCGCGGACCGCACGGTCAGCGCCCGTACCGCCGAGACGCTGGAGCGGATGTCGGCGGCAGGCACCCACGTCGTCGCGGTCACCGGCCGCCCGGTCCGCTGGCTGGCCGGAGTCTTCGAGCAGCTCAAGGCGCCGCTGCCAGCCGTCTGCGCGAACGGCGCGGTGGTCTACGACCCCGTCGGCGACGAGATCCTGCGCGCCGACCCGCTCGCCCCCGACCTGCTGGCCGAGGTGGCCCGGCGGCTGCGGGCCGAGATTCCCGACGTGATGTTCGCGGTCGAGATCGAAGACGGCCGGCGGATGCTCCACGAGGCGGCCTGGCCGACGCTCTGGGAGGACGGCGACCCCTCGATCCGCCTCGTCGACCTGCCCGACGACCTGCTGACCGCGCCCGCGGTCAAGCTGCTCGCCCGGGCCACCGCCCACCAGGACCCGGACGCCTTCGTCAGGCTCGTCGCGGGCGCGCTCGCCGGGGTGGCCGAGGCCACCCACTCGTCGCGGTCGGGGCTGGTCGAGATCTCGGCGGCCGGGGTGACGAAGGCGGCCGGGCTGGCCTGGCTGTGCACCCGGTACGGGGTGACCGCCGACGAGGTGGTCGCCTTCGGCGACATGCCCAACGACGTACCGATGCTCACCTGGGCCGGCACGGCGGTCGCGGTGGCCAACGCCCACCCGGCCGTACGCGAGATCGCCGACCGGGTGACGCTGTCGCACGAAGAGGACGGCGTGGCCGCGTACCTGGAAAAGTTGCTCGCCGACGCGGACCGTAACTGACCGCCGCCGGCGCGGGCCGGCGGCGGTCGAAACGTGCTACAGGTACTGGCCGGTGCTGTGGCCGTTGTCGGCCCCCGGGGCACCGGGCATCCCCGGCATCATCTGCGCTCCGCCCGGGCCGACCGGCAGCGCCGCCCGCCCGCCCTGGCGCATCTGCTCCAGCTGAAGGCGGGCCGCCATCTGCTGGGCCACCAGCGTCGCCTGGATGCCGTGGAAGAGCCCTTCCAACCAGCCGACGAGCTGGGCCTGGGCCACCCGCAACTCACCCTCGCTCGGGGTGGCACCCTGCTCGAACGGCAACGACAGCCGGTCCAGTTCCTCGCGCAGCTCAGGGGCCAGGCCGTCCTTGAGTTCGGCGATCGACCGCTGGTGGATCTCGCGCAGCCGGTGCCGGCTGGCCTCGTCCAGCGGCGCGGCGCGGACCTCCTCCAGCAGCTGCTTGATCATGCTGCCGACCCGCATCACCTTGGCCGGCTGCTCGATCAGACGACCCGGGTCTTCCTCGCCGTCTCCGTCGCCGTCGGCCTCGACTGTGCCGACCGGCCGTCCGTCCGGTCCGACCACGACAACCGTGGAGGGCCGACCGGCGCCCGGCCGGGCCGCCTCGTCGTTTTCCTCAGGGGTACGGGGCTCCTCGGTCATCTGGTTCCCTCGCTTCGCTCGGTCATGCGACACCTCACTTCGCTCGGCGATCGCACGACTGCTGACTGCGCCGGCTGATTTCCTCGCTCCGCTCGGTCATCACCCCATCTTCGCGCAGCGGCGACGGGGGGCGGGGCGCGGGTCGGACTGGTGCATGATCCCGGTGATCAGGGGCTGGCAGACCCGACGCGCCGCCGACACGCGCGACGTAGTCCCTGATCACGGGGACCATGGGGGGATGAGCAGTGATCCACGTTCCGTACTCAGCCGCCCCGCGCCGCCGCCGGACGCGACCGTCCGCTACGGCGGGCACCCGGACCAGATCGCCGACGTACGACTGCCGGGCGGGACGGGTCCGGTCCGGCCGCTCATCGTGGTCGTGCACGGCGGGTTCTGGCGGGCCGAGTACGACCGTACCCACACCGGTCCCCTCGCCGCCGACCTGGCCGGCCGGGGCTATCCGGTCGCGCAGCTGGAGTACCGGCGTACCGGACAGCCCGACGGTGGCTGGCCCACCACCCTCGACGACGTCGCGGCCGGCATCGACGCCCTGCCCCGGCTGGTCGCCGAACTCGGGGTCGCCGACGGCGGGCCACCGATCCTGCTCGGTCACTCGGCCGGCGGGCACCTGGCCCTGTGGTACGCCGCCCGGACCGCCACCGAGCTGCGCGGGGTGGTGGCTCTCGCCCCGGTCGCGGACCTGGCCGAGGCGTACCGGCTCGACCTGGACGGCGGCGCGGTGGCCGACCTGCTCGGCGGCGGGCCGGACGAGGTGCCCGACCGGTATGCGCTGGCGGACCCGTCCGCCCCGGCGCTACCCGTACCCGGATCACCGTGCGTGATCATCCATGGTCTGGCGGACGTGCAGGTGCCGGTCGGGATCAGCCGCCGGTACGTCGACTCGCTGGCCGGGCGCGGCGCCGAGATCACGCTCGTCGAGCTGCCCGATGTAGAACATTTCGGGCTCATTGATCCGGCCTCCGCGGCCTGGCCCGAGGTCACAGCCGGGTTGCTGACCCTGCACTGACGATCAACTTGCATTGACGCAGCGTCGTGAGAGGGGTAGAACGCCGGAGGGGCCGTGAGCAGGCCCACGACCAACGGGAGGCAGTCGCGTGTCGCACCTCGATCGCCGGCAGGCACTCAAACTCCTCACAGCGCTCGGCGCGGGTGGGTTTGTCGCCGCTTGCGGCGCCGACGGCGACCCGGAGACGGGCGATCCGGTGAGCGACGTACCGGTCAAAATCGGTCTGGTGGCCCCGCAGACCGGTGGCTACAAGCCGATCGGCGACGAGATCGTCAACGGCTTCCAGCTCTTCCTCGACCTCAACGGGCGGCGGCTCGGCGGCCACCCGGCCGAACTCCTGATCGTCGACGAGGGGGAGACCCCGGAGGCTGGGCGGACCGCGGTCGAAGGGCTGCTCCAGCAGGACGTGCTCGCCCTGACCGGGGTGGCCAACTCGTCGGTGATGCTCGGCATCAGGGACGTCGTCGAGCAGGCCCGGGTGCCCCTGATCGGCTCCGACGCCTCCCCGTCGACCATGCAGGGCGTCGTCTACATCTGGCGCACCTCGTACGTCAACGACGAACCCGGCCGCGCCCTCGGGCCGTACGTGGCCGACCAGGTGTCCAGCGCCGGCCGGGTGGCGATGATCGCGCCGGACTATCCGGCCGGCCGGGACGCGGTCACCGGATTCCGGGAGGGTTTCGGGGCGTCCGACCCGCGCATCTCGTCCCCGGTCATCTGGACCACGTTCACCACCAGCCCGGGCCGGGACTTCTTCGCGTCCGACATCGCCCAGCTCCGGGCGCTGAACCCGGAGGCGGTCTTCTGCTTCTACGCCGGCAACGCGGCCGTCGAGTTCATCAAGCAGCTTCGGGCCGCGGGCTATCGCAAGGTCGTCTACGCGCCCGGTTTCCTGACCGAGGGCACCGTGCTGGACGAGCTGGGTAGGGACGCGGAGAACATCTTCACCGCGCTGAACTACTCCGCCGACATCAACAACGCCGCCAACCGGCGGTTCGCGTCGAGCTACCGCAAGAGCCACGGGTCGTCGCCGACCACCTACGCCATGGCGTCGTACGACGCGGCGCAGGTGCTCGACAAGGCGATCCGGCTGGTCGGCGACGACCTGAACCCGCAGCAGGTCAACCTGGCGCTGGGCCGGGTCGGCCAGATCGACAGCCCGCGCGGCCCGTGGCAGTTCAACCAGCCGCGCACCCCGCAGCAGATGTGGTATCTGCGCGAGGTGCGCCGCGACGGTCAGGTGCTGTCGAACGTGCTGATCACCGAGCTGGCGACGCTGGGCTGAGCCACCGGACGGGGTGGCGCCGGGAGGTCAGGGACGCAGCTCGGCGACGCAGCACTTGATGCTGCCGCCGCCTTTCTTCAGCTCGGCGAGTTCGACCGGCACCGGCCGGTAGCCGGCGGCGGCCAGCTGTTCGGCCAGACCGGTCGCCTCAGCCGGCAGCACCACGTTGCGCCCGTCGCTGACCAGGTTGAGGCCGAAGGCCAGCGCGTCCGCGTCCGCGGCGACGACCGCGTCCGGGAAGAGCTGACGCAGCACCGCCTGCGAGGCCGACGAGAACGCCGTCGGGAAGTAGGCGATGTTGCTGTCGTCGATCGAGGCCAGCGCCGTGTCGAGGTGGTAGAAGCGCGGGTCGGTCAGATGCAGCGACACCACCGGGCGGGCGAGCACCTCCTGTGCCTCGGCGTGCGCGGCCGGGTCGGTCCGGTAGCCGTAGCCGGCCAGGACGAGTCCGCCGTACGCCTCGGGCAGGTAGGCGAAGTCGCCCTCGCCCTCGTTGGTCTCGCTCGGCGCGACGTATCGCCAGCCGAGCCGATCGTAGAACTCCCGGTGCAGGGCGGCCTCGGCCGTACGCTGCGGATGCTTGAAGCGGGCGCCGTAGACGGTGCCGTCGACGCTGAACGCCCCGTTGGCGGCGAACACCATGTCGCGCAGGCCCGGCTCGGGCGGCAGGACGTGCACCTCGTGCCCGAGGGAGAGCAGCGTCTCGCGCAGGCCGGTCCACTGTTTCAGGGCCAGCTCGGTGTCGACCGGCGTGGCCGTGTCCATCCACGGGTTGATGGCGTATTCCACCGCGAAGTGCTCAGGCGGGCAGATGAGGTATGTCCGCTTCCGAGGCATCCGATGCTGGGTCACGGAAACCAAGGGTAGGTAGGCTGTTACGCCGATAACAGCCGCGATTATTGCTTCCAAGGGGCGAAACATTGCAGATGGACAGCGTCGATCAGCGGATCGTTGCGTCACTTGTGGCTGACGCGCGAGCCTCGTACGCGGAGATCGGTGCCCGCGTCTCCCTCTCCGCACCGGCGGTGAAACGACGGGTCGACCGGCTCCGATCGGCCGGCGTGATCAAGGGATTCACCGCGGTCGTCGACCCGGCAGCGGTCGGGTGGACCACCGAGGCGTTCGTCGAACTCTTCTGCACCGGCCGGACCACCCCCGCCCAGCTCACCGTCGCGACCCGGCGGCACCCCGAGGTGGTCGGCGCGTACACGGTCTCCGGTGAGGCCGACGCGCTCGTTCACCTGCGGGCGGCCGACATCGCCCACCTGGAGCAGGCCCTCGAACGGCTGCGCGCCGAACCGTTCGTCACCTCGACCCGGAGCATGATCGTGCTGTCCCGGCTGGTCGACTCGCCCGCCGTGGTGCCCGGCACATCGGTCTGAAAGTCGCCCCGGATTGGAGGGAACGGCCGGGCCACGGGTTACGTCGTACCCCGCATGAGACCAGAAGGCCGGGTCCGACGGCGGTCCCGGAGCGCCGCCACCGGCGTGCTCGTCGGACTCACCCTCCTGGCCGGATGCACGTCGGCGTCACCGCGACCGGCGCCCGTCGACCCGGGCGTGCCCGGCGGCGGATTCCGGCTCGTCGCGTTCGACTCGTGCGCCGAGGCGCTGGCCGGGCTGCGGACGGCCGCCCGGGCGTACGTCGGCCCCTGGGGTTTCGGCGGCTCGGTCCGGGCCGACATGGCCGGCGGCGGGCGGGAAGCGGTGACCGCCGAGCGGGCCGCTCCCGGTGCCGCGGCGCCGGACCCGCCCGCCTTCTCCGGCACGAACACCCACGAGGCCGGTGTCGACGAGCCCGATCTGGTCAAGACCGACGGCCGGCGCATCGTCACGGTCGGCGGCGGGGTGCTGCACGTCGTCGATCCGGCGACCCGCCGGGTCACCGGCCGGCTCGACCTCGGCACGTCCACCGACGACCCGGCCCGGTGGGCCGACGCCAGCCTGCTGCTGCACGGCGACCGGGCGCTCGTCCTGGTGCCCGAACCGTGGGCCGCCCGCCCGGTCGGCATCGTCCCGGGTCGCCCGGGTCCGACGACCCCGTTGCCGGAGGGTACGCCGACCGGCCCGCGCCTGGTCCTCGTTGACCTCGCCGGACAGCCGAGGGTGGTCAGCGACTTCCGCGTCGACGGCGGACTGGTCGACGCGCGCCAGGTCGGCGCCACCGCCCGGGTCGTGGTGCGCTCGGCACCCCGGCTCGACTTCCCGTCGGTCGACCAGGGTTCCAACGACGAACGGCTCGCCGCCAACCAGGCGGTGATCGACCGGGCGCCGATCGAGGACTGGTTGCCCCGCTGGGCGGTCACCGACGATGGCCGGACCAGCACCGGAAGCGTCGACTGTGGACAGGTGACCCGGCCGGCGACGTACTCCGGCACCTCGATGGTGACCCTGTTCAGCTTCGATCTCGCGGCCACCACGCTCGGCGCCGGGTCGCCGGTCACCGTCGTCGCCGACGGCGACACCGTCTACTCCAACGGCGCCAACCTCTACATCGCCAGCGACCAGCGCTGGCGCCTCCTGCCGACACTCCAGGAACGGGACCGCGACCCGAAGCCCGAGGATCAGCGGACCGAGATCTACCAGTTCGACACCACCGGGCCGGACCGGCCGCGCTACGTCACCGCCACCTCGGTGCCCGGCTGGCTGATCAACCAGTACGCCATGTCGGAGTGGAACGGCCATCTGCGGGTCGCCACCACAAGTGGCCGGGACTGGGGGGCGCGGCCGAAGTCCACCTCCTCGGTGTACGTGCTCCGCGCCGACGGCGGCACCCTGCGGGAGACCGGTCGGGTCACCGGGCTCGGCCCCGGCGAGCGCATCTACGCCGTACGTTTCGTGGCCGGCACCGGATACGTGGTGACGTTCCGGGAGACCGACCCGCTCTACACGGTCGACCTGCGCGACCCCGACCGGCCGAAGGTCCTCGGTGAGCTGAAGATCCCCGGCTACTCCGCCTATCTGCACCCGGTCTCGGACAGCCGGCTGCTCGGGATCGGCCAGGACGCCACCGAGGAGGGCCGGCGGCAGGGCACCCAGGTCTCGTTGTTCGACGTCGGCGACCTGGCCCGGCCGACCCGCCTCGCCCAGCACCACGTACGCAACGGCAACTCGGAGGCCGAGTTCGACCCGCACGCGTTCCTCTACTGGCCCGCGGCACGGCTGGTGGTGGTGCCGTTGACGACGTACGACCCGGGCCGGCGGGGCGCACCGGACGCCGGGGCGCTGGCGCTGCGGGTGTCCGACGACGGATTCAGCCCGGTCGGCACGGTGCGGCATTCGGCGTCCACACCGGACATCCACGGGACCGGCGTGATCCGGCGTTCGCTGGTGGTCGGTGACGTGCTGTGGACCGTCTCCGACAGTGGCCTGCAGGCCAACAATCTATCCACACTGGACACCCTGGGCTGGGTGCCGACGACCTGATTCCCCCTCCCCCGGACGGTGGGGCCCGGTCTCGGGGTTTCCGGGCCCCACCGTCCGTCAAGCGGAGGTCAGAGATACATCCCGGTGCGGTGGCCGCCGGTGTCACGCTGGGCCGGCTTGTCGGCGTCGCCGAAGAACCGCTTGCCGCCGAACTCGCCGTGCAACCGGTCGTCGAGTTCGTCGGCCAGCCCCATCATCACCTGCACCGCGAGCATCAGGTGGGTGGCCTGGAAGTTGCGGCCGAAGACCGGGATCGACGCCCAGACCGTGTCGTTGACGCAGTAGAGGCGACCGATCGGCATCCGGTTGGTCAGCTCGGACAGCTTGACGTAGAGCTGCTCGGTCGGCTCGACCTCGGTCAGCACCGGCGAGAAGACGTCGACGAGCGGCGGATTGTCGCGTACGCGTACGAAGACCATCGCCGAACCGGCGCGGATGCCGATGTCGCCGTCCGCGTCGACCTGCAGCTCCTCCGGCGGGGTCTTGAGCAGGGTGGCGACGACGGTACGGACCCGCTCGGCGAGGTCGAGCTGCTCCTCGCTGGCCGGAACCGTGCTGGGTGCGCCGGCGAGCGCGTTGTCGAGATCGAAGCCGTGGTCCTCGGGGCGCAGCTCGTGCCGGGCGGTGCCCAGCGGGTCGGCCGGGATCGGCTCGTCGTCGGCGTCGTGCACCAGGTAGACGAGGAAGGCGGGATGCGGGGCGTGGTAGACGTCGCGCAGGGTGCGGGAGACGGTGACGGCCAGGCCGCCGGCCTCGGCGCGGGTGGCCTGGATGCCGAACGAGTCGCCGGATCCCTCGACCACTCCGGGCGGCGACCAGCCGAGCGCGACCAGGTCGGCGACGGCCGTCCGGTCCATCCGGTAGCCGGCGGGCAGAGCGGCGTTGCCGACCGCGAGCGCACCGAGCCGGTCCTGCTCGTCGATGCGGATGCTGACCGAGTAGACGGCGTCGCCGGTGCCGGACGCGGTCGGGTCGAGGGTGAGGTCGACCTGCGCACCGGCCGGCAGGGTACGCAACGAGTCGGCGAGCGCCTGCGCGAAGTCCTGCCACGCCTGCGTCACCTTCGCCCGTAGGTCGGAAGTGCTCGGATCGTCGAGCAGGATGTGCTCCGTCATGACATCTCACTCCGCTCGCCCATGATCGCCTCCGGCCGTCGTGCATACCCTACCCAGCGCGAGCGGCCGTCGACATGCCCCGCTTCGGCCGGTGGATCGGCCCTGACGAAGGCTCAGCGGCGGTGCCGGACGAAGAAGTCCCAGATCACCTCGTTGGCGTCGACGGCGACCGGCGGGTAGGCGGGTGATCCGGGCCAGGCGTGCCCCATGTCGGTGACGACGTAGTCGACGATCTCACTGCCGTCGGCGCACTTCGCGGTGGTCCGCCCGATGCCGCGGCCGGGGTCGACGAAGGCCGGGCGGCCCGGCCGGCAGGCGAGGTTGTCCCGCCACCGGCCGATGCCCTCGATCATGCTGGCGTGGGACCGGTCCGACGTGCCGACGAAGGTGATCACGGAAACCGGCCGGGGTGGTTTGTAGCCGCTGTCGTCGTACGCCCGACCGCCGGTGAAGCCGCCGCTGACCGGTGCCACGGCGGCGAAGACGTCGCTGCCCTCCACCGCCAGCTTCCAGGCCATGTTGGCCCCGGCGGAGAAGCCGGTGGCGTAGACCCGGGCCGGGTCGACGCCCCAGGTGGCGACGAGTTCGCCGACCAGGTGGCGGAGGAATCCGACGTCGTCGGCGTCGGTGCAGCAGCCGATGCCGTTCCACGCCCGCTGCGGTGCGTTGGGATAGGCGACCAGGAAC
The DNA here is from genome assembly GCF_040655695.1 of Polymorphospora sp. NPDC050346. NCBI lineage: Bacteria > Bacillati > Actinomycetota > Actinomycetes > Micromonosporales > Micromonosporaceae > Polymorphospora > Polymorphospora sp. NPDC050346. Next base: position 142,662 of record NZ_JBFAKM010000005.1, read on the forward strand.
CCGTGACGGTCGGCGGTGGCGTCCAGCCGGCTCGTCTCCCGTACGGCGGTGGCGTTGCTGGGCCGGCCGTGCAGCACCACGACGAGCGGCGTTGGGGTGCCGGGCCGGTAGCCGGGTGGGGCGTGCAGGAGGGTGTCCCGGGTCCGGCCCTCCCAGGGCAGGTGCAGGGTGTGGTCGCCGGGAGCCGGTGACGGCGGTGGAGCGGTGGGCGTATCCGATCGGGTCGCCGGCGCGGTGGTGGCCGGCGCGGCGGCCCCCGTTGGGGCGGCGGGTCCGGGGTCCGGACCGCCGCAGCCGGCCGCGCCGGCCGCGAGCACCAACACGTACGCGATGAGCCGCGTGATCCGTCGCATGGCGCCCCTCCTCCTCTATGTCACTTCTGACATGGCACTATGTCAACCCAGACATAGTTACGTCGTCGCCGGGAGGTAACGGTTTGGCCACCGTCAGCACGCTCGGCTACGCGCTGCTGTGCGTGCTCCACCGCGGGCCACTCACCGGCTACGACATCGTGCGGCGGATGCGGCGACCGATCGGCTACTACTGGACCGCACAGCAGAGCCAGATCTATCCCGAACTGGCCCGCCTGTCGGCCGCCGGCCTCATCGAGCACGAGGCGGACAGCGGACCCGGACCACGGCAGCGCAAGACCCACCGGCTCACCACCGCCGGCCGGGAAGCACTCGCCGAGTGGCTGGTGCGACCCGCGGTCGTACGCCCGCCACGCGACGAGACCGTGCTCCGGACGTACGCGCTGGCCATGGCCGACCCGACCGCGATGCGGGAGATGTACCTCGCCGAGGCGGAAACGTACGAACGCCAACTGGCCGACTTCACCGGGCAGCACGCCGAACTCGCCGCCCGCGGCGCCGGCGATCCCACCCATCCGGAATTCGGCGCGTACGCCACCCTGGAGTTCGCCCTGCTGCGGTACCCGTCCCGCATCCAGTGGTGCCGATGGATCGCCGACCGGCTCGCCGAGCTGGCCAGCCGAAACGCCAAGCCGTAGGCCGATCGGCCATCGACCCCGACCGGCAGGCTGTGAGATGGTTCAGGCATGGCGAAGAAGCCGCCGCGCGACGACGCCGGCGACCGTGACCTGCGGATCAGCCCACCGAAGCGGTCGGCCGCCGGGCTCCCCGGCGTCACCCACGCGCTCGCCGACGGGCTCGCCCAGATGGGCGTACGGCGCACCGCGCTGACCCTGCTCAAGATCAACCAGGCCGACGGGTTCGACTGCCCCGGCTGCGCCTGGCCCGAGCCGGCACCCGCCAAGCGGTCCCATGCCGAGTTCTGCGAGAACGGCGCCAAGGCCGTCGCCGAGGAGGCGACGCTGCGCCGGATCGGCCCCGACTTCTTCGCCGCCCACCCGATTTCCGAACTCGCCGGGAAGTCCGACCACTGGCTCGGCCAGCAGGGCCGGCTCACCACACCGATGGTCCGCCGCCCCGGCACCGACCACTACACGCCGATCGCCTGGGACGAGGCGTTCGAACTCACCGCCTCCCACCTGCGGGCCGCCGCGCCGGACGAGGCGCTGTTCTACACCTCCGGCCGTACGTCGAACGAGGCCGCCTTCCTCTACCAGTTGCTCGCCCGCGCCCACGGCACCAACAACATGCCGGACTGCTCCAACATGTGCCACGAGTCGTCCGGCGTGGCCCTGACCGGCACCATCGGCATCGGCAAGGGGTCGGTCACCCTCGACGACATCCACCGGGCCAAACTGATCGTCGTCGTCGGGCAGAACCCCGGCACCAACCACCCCCGGATGCTCTCCGCCCTCGAACACGCCAAGCGGACCAACGGCACGAAGATCATCGCCGTCAACCCGCTGCCCGAGGCCGGCCTCCGCCGCTTCCGCAACCCGCAGCGGCCGGACGGCATCGTCGGGCCGGGCACCGCGCTCGCCGACGAGTTCCTGCAGATCCGGGTCGGCGGCGACCTCGCCCTCTTCCAGGCGATCGGGGCCCTGCTGGTCGAGTGGGACGCCGTCGACCCGGCCTTCGTCGCGGCCCACACCACCGGCCACGACGACTACGTCGACGCGCTGCGCAAACTCGACTGGGACGACGTGATCGCCTCGACCGGCCTGACCCGGGCCGAGATCGAGACCGCGGCCCGGATGTTCGCCGACTCCGAAGCCACGATCGTCTGCTGGGCGATGGGCCTCACCCAGCGCCGCGACTCGGTCGGCGCCATCCGCGAGATCGTCAACGTGCAACTCCTGCGCGGCATGCTCGGCAAGCCCGGCGCCGGCCTCTGCCCGGTCCGCGGCCACTCCAACGTCCAGGGCGACCGGACCATGGGCATCTGGCACGAGACGCCGTCGTGGGCCGGCCGGCTCGGCGAGTTGCTGTCGGTCGACATACCGACCCGGCACGGGTACGACACCGTCGAGGCGATCCGGGCGATGCGCGACGGCCGGGCAAAGGTCTTCGTCGCCCTGGGCGGCAACTTCGCCGCCGCCACCCCGGACACCGACGTGACGCTGGCCGCCCTGCGGTCCACCCCGCTGACCGTCCACGTGTCGACGAAGCTCAACCGCTCGCACGTCGTACCCGGAGAGACGTCGCTGATCCTGCCCTGCCTCGGCCGGACCGAACGGGACGTGCAGGCGTCCGGCGAGCAGTTCGTCACCGTCGAGGACTCGATGTCGGCGGTGCACTCGTCCCGGGGCCGGCTCGCCCCGGCCTCCGAATCGCTGCTGTCGGAGATCTCGATCGTGGCCCGGCTGGCCCGGGCACTCATGCCGGACTCGACCATCCCGTGGGAGACGTACGAGGCCGACTACCGGGCGATCCGCGAGGTCATCGCCGCCGTCGTACCCGGCTTCGAGAACTTCGAGGCCCGGGTGTCGCGACCCGGCGGCTTCACGCTGCCGCACCCGCCCCGCGACCGGCTGGCCTTCGACACTCCGTCCGGCCGGGCCCACTTCACCGTCAACGAACTGTCGGTGATCCGGGTGCCGGAAGGGCGACTGCTGCTCCAGACGATGCGCAGCCACGACCAGTACAACACCACCATCTACGGAATGGACGACCGCTACCGGGGCGTCAAGGCCGGCCGGCGGGTGGTGTTCGTCAACCCCGACGACCTGGCCGCACTGGGGTTCACCGACGGCCAACTCGTCGACATCGTGTCGGAATGGTCCGACGGGGTCGAACGGCGGGCACCGGCGTTCCGGGTGGTCTCCTACCCGTCGGCGCGCGGCTGTGCCGCGACCTACTTCCCCGAGGCGAACGTGCTGGTGCCGCTCGATTCGACCGCGGTCGGCTCGAACACACCGACCTCGAAGCAGATCATCGTTCGGCTGGAGCCTGCTCCAGCGCCAGCGTGCTGAGGCGGGCCGCCGCCCAGGCCGGGTCGGCACCGCGACCGACGGCCAGACCCAGCAGGTAGGCGGTCACCGGGGCGCCCGGCCGGATCACGTGGTGCGCGACGTCGCGGGCCAGGTCCAACACCACCGGTACGTCGACCTCGGCCGGATCGAGTCCCAGTTCGGCGCAGGCGGTCGTGACCCAGTCGTCCAGTGTCGTCATCGCGTCCACTCCTCCGCCCGCCGTACGTCGTCGACAGTGTCGCAGTCGAACCATGGCGGCGGGGCGTTCCCGGGCCCGGTCGGGCTGTTCTCCTCCCGACCGGTCGGGTCGTTCCTCTCCGGACCGGTCGGGTCGGGCCGGCCCGGGCTGCCGGAGCCGGTCCCCCACGTCACCTCGGTGACGTCGAGCCCGTCGAGCAGTGCGCGCATCGACGCGCCGACCAGCGTCCCGCCCCGGGCCTCGGCGAGCCGGGCCGTCGCGGCCAGCAGCGAGTCGATCCGCCACACACCGCACAGCAGTTGCCGGCGGCCGTTCCCGTCGACGAAGAGCGCCCCGTCGCGGGTGCAGTGCCGACGCAGCGACGCCACCGCCTCCGCGGTGAGGAACGGCAGGTCGGCGGCGAGCACCGCGACCAGTTCCGGCCGGGGCGCGGTGTGGGTGAGGTGTGGCGCGGAGGGGGCGACGACCGCCTCGGGCCGGGCAACGGCCACGGCCGGGTGGGCGATCGGCGCGACCGGCCACGGGTGCGAGCCGGGCAGGGCGGTCGGGGTCGGGGTCGGGGTCGGGGTGACCGTGACAGACGGGTCGGCCGTGGACAGGTCGGCGGTGTCTCCGGTGGAAAGGTCGGAGATGTCTGTGCCGGGCCGGGCGGGCGCCGCCATGGCCAGTCGGGCGAGGCCGGCGGCCAGCGCGGCGACCGGTCCGGAGCCCGGTGGGTCCTCCCGGGCGGTCAGCACCCCGGCCGGCAGGCCGTCCGGGGGACCGACGACGATCCGTGGATGTGCGTCGGCGACGGCGGCGAGGACGCGGTCCCGCATCGGTCGGCCACCGACCGGTACGGCCGGCTTGTCGACCCCGGCCATCCGGCGGGCAGCCCCACCGGCGAGCAGCACCGCCGCGTACTGGTCCACCGCCCCACGGTAGCCGCCCCGCACCTCGTCCCGATCGGGGTACGCGGCGGTGTTTCCGGGCTGCATGATCGTCTGCGGGTGAGGCGTTCCGGGTCCGGCGTGTCGACGGTCTGAGCCGCAGACGATCGAGACGCCACGGCCGGGGCAGGGCCGGCACGCCGTCCGGCGAGGCAAGATGGCGGGATGGGACGGGCGACGGATCGGCGTACGGTGCTGCGGATCGACACTGCGGCGCAACCCGCCGCCCGGCGCCGGCCGGACGCGCTCAGCGCCGAGGAACCGCTGGAGATCCGGGTCGGCCGGGCCGGTCCCGACCGGCGGCGCCCGCTCGCCGTGACGATGCGTACGCCGGGCGACGACCTCGACCTGGCGATGGGTTTCCTGCTGACCGAGGGCCTGATCGGGGCCACCGACGACGTGGTGACCGCCCAACTGTGCGCCGGCACCGACACCCCGAACACCTACAACGTCGTCGACGTGGTGCTTGCCGACGGGCTGCCGGAGCCGCAGACCGACCCGTCCCGCAACTTCTACACGACCAGTTCGTGCGGGGTGTGTGGCAAGGCGAGCATCGACGCGATCCGTACCCGATCGCGGTTCGCCGTCGACACCGATCCGCTGACGGTGCCGGCGGACCTGCTGACCGTGCTGCCCGACCGGTTGCGGGCGGCGCAGCGGGCGTTCGACCGCACCGGTGGACTGCACGCCGCCGGCCTGTTCACCGGGGACGGGGACCTCGTCGTGCTGCGCGAGGACGTCGGCCGCCACAACGCGGTCGACAAGGTGGTGGGCTGGGCACTCCGGGAACAGCGCCTGCCGCTGCGGGACCATCTGCTGCTGGTTTCCGGGCGGGCCAGTTTCGAGCTGACCCAGAAGGCGTGGATGGCCGGGATTCCGCTGCTGGCGGCGGTGTCCGCGCCGAGCACGCTCGCCGTCGACCTGGCCGCCGAGGCCGGCATGACACTGGTCGGCTTCCTGCGCGGCACCACGATGAACGTCTACACCCGGCCGGACCGGATCACCACGTAGGGACGGTCAGGTGCCGATCCGGCGGCGGCGGGTCCGGCGGCGTGCGGGTCCGGCGGAACGCCGAGGGGGCATGCGGCCACCGGCCTGTGGCCACTCGGCGAGCATCGAGGGCGGGGTTCCCAGTTGCAGCGCCTCGTCGATCAACAGCGCCATGGAGTAGCCGGGTTCGGCGTGCAACGCCCGGTCGATCGCGACGCTCGCCAGCGCGCCGTTGCCGGCCCGCCAGGCGGCGAACGCGAGCAGGCTCGCGGGGGCGGCGGCGAGTCCGGGCTCCACCCGTCGCACCACGTCCGTCCACATCGTCACCTGCCAGTCGTCGTCGCCGATGCGTTCCCAGGCGTGGTCCCGGACCGGCAGGTGCGGCAGGAGCACGGTCAGCCAGGCCAGCTCGTCGTCGGTGAGCCGCCCCTGCTCCCGGTGCCGGGTCATCGCGGCCCGTACGGCGGCCTCGCCCGCGGTGCGCACCACCCGGTCGGCCGTCGTCGGCGGAGCCGCCCCGTCGACCAGTTCGCGGAGCCGGTTGTCGGCGCGGCGGGTGGCCTGCCGCATCGACTCGCGGGCCGGCCCGACGACCGGGGCGACCTGGTTGGCCAGCGCCGCCCGATCGGGGAGCGCGACCTGGCCGGCGAAGGTGGCGGCGGCCGCCACCTCGGTTGCCGCCGGGTCGTAGGCGGTGCCCTCGGCGGGACAGCAGTCGACGGCGTCGCACAGGTACGACCAGTAGCGGCCCTCGGTCACCCGCAGCGCCTCCAGCACGCGCAGCCGGGCTTCACGCAGCGCCGTCCCGACCAGTTCGACGGTCGAAGTGACCCGGGTCGCGGCACCGTAGCCGACGATCATGGCGCTGTCGGCCTGCTGCCTGGCGACGACCAGGGCGAGATGCCGGGCGGTGGCGTCCCGGGCCGGGGCGGACGCGCCGGGCGCGGGCAGGTCGCCCCGAGCCGCGAAGACGATCTTCGAGCCGCGAAGTGCCACCACCACGACGCTGTCGGCCGGGTGGAACCCGATCAGGTAGGGCACGGCGGCGAGGAGGTCGGCGGGCGAGCGCACGGAGAGCTTCGGCGCCGGCGGCGGCCCGGACCGGGCGTCGGGGCCGGGGCCGGGGCCGGTGGACGGCGGCTGGTCGGGCGGGGACGGGGGATCGGTCAGGGTCATGCCGAGCAGCCTGGCCCGGCCGCCCGTTGATCGGAATGCGCTGCCCCGCACCTGTGGACGACACGCCGGTCATCCACAGTCACGCAGAGTATTGTCGCTGCTCAGGACCGAAACCGCACCCCGTGAAGTGCGACGTCGTCGCGGTCGCCACCGCCACCACCCGGATGCAGGTCGAGGGTCAGCTCGACGGCGGACAGCACGTCGTAGCCGGCCGCGTGCAGGCAGCGCAGCGCCTGCTCGTTGCGGGCCTGCGGGCGTACCGTCAGCTTGTCCAGACCCCGGCGGCGGGCCTCGTCGGCGACCCGGCGGAGCAGCGCGCGACCGACTCCCCGGCTGCGATGGGTCCGGGCCACCACCACCGGTTCGACCTGTCCCGACGACCCGTCCATGATCAGACCGACCAGGCCGACCACGCCGTCGACCGGGTGTTCGGCGACCCACACGCCGGACAGGTCGAGCCTGGTCAGGTATTCCTCGAACGCCGCACCCGGGTCGGCGCCGCCGTGCCCCGGATCGGCGTAGAGCACGCCGTGGTGGGTGGCCAGTTCGGCGCAGAGACTCCGGCCGGCTCCATGGTCGGCGGGCCGGTACGGGCGGATCGCGATCTCGTTCATAACGCCTGCTCACTTCGCTCGCGGTCGCCATGATTCGATCTGAGCTTGCCGATTCCTTCACTACGCTCGCTCATACCTCTTCTCTACCCCCGAATCGGCCGCCGCGATACCACCTGGGGAGCACAGATTTGGCTGGGCAACGGTTAGGTTGCCCGGATGGACCTGGCCTACCTCCGGGCGCACCCGCAGCACCTGCCGACCTTCCTCACCCACCAGCGGATTCGCGAGACGCCGGTGGGTGGCGGGGACATCTGCGCGGCGTCCCGCCTCACCCTCGACGACGGCAGCTCGCTGTTCACCAAGACCTGGCCGCCGGGGTCGACCACGCCCGTACCGGAGGGGTTCTTCGCCGCCGAGGCGGCCGGGCTGACCTGGCTGCGGGCGGCGGACGCGGTGCCCGTACCGGAGGTGGTCGTGGCCCTGCCGGACCTGCTGGCGCTCGAGTGGGTCGAGCCCGGACCGGCCACCGCCCGCGCCGCCGCCCGGTTCGGCCGGGAACTGGCGATGCTGCACCGGGCCGGGGCGCCCGCCTTCGGCGCCGAGTGGCCGGGCTTCATCGGCGCGCTGCCGCAGGACAACACCCCGTCGGCCGGGCCGTGGCCGGCCTGGTTCGCCGAGCGTCGGCTGCTGCCCTACCTGCGGCGGTCGGTCGACAACGGCGCGCTCTCCGCGACCGAGGTCGCCCTGGTGGAGCGGCTGGTCGCCGGGATCGACGGGTACGGCGGCACGGAGCCGCCCGCCCGCCTGCACGGCGACCTGTGGCCGGGCAACGTGCTGTGGGCCGCCGACGGGCGGGCCTGGCTGGTCGACCCGGCGGCGCACGGCGGGCACCGCGAAACCGACCTGGCCCAGCTCGCGCTCTTCGGTGGCGCACCGCACCTCGCGGAGATCATCGACGGGTACGGCGAGGTGTGGTCGCTGGCCGACGGCTGGCGGGAGCGGGTGCCCGTACACCAGTTGCATCTGTTGCTGGTGCACACCGCGCTGTTCGGCGCCGCCTACGCCGGCGCGGTCCGGGCCGCCGCCGAGGCGGCCCTGCGTGCCTGAACACCGGCTACGGCGGGCACCGGCGACGCGCTACCGTCGGACGATGACGACCGTCGGGCAGCCCGAGCGGGCCGGGCTCGCCGACCGCTTCGGTCGGACGGCGACCGACCTGCGGGTCTCGCTGACCGACCGGTGCAACCTGCGCTGCACCTACTGCATGCCGGCCGAGGGGCTGGCCTGGCTGCCACGCGACGAGATGCTCGGCGACGCCGAGGTGATCCGGCTGGTCCGGGTCGCGGTGGAGCGGCTGGGCGTCACCGAGGTCCGGTTCACCGGCGGCGAACCGCTGATCCGTCCCAACCTGGTCGGCATCGTGGCGGCCGTGGCCGGGCTCAGCCCCCGTCCGAGGCTGTCGCTGACCACCAACGGAATCGGGTTGGACCGGCTCGCCGGACCGCTGCGGGACGCCGGACTCGACCGGGTGAACGTGTCGCTGGACACCCTCGACCGGGCCCGCTTCGCCGAACTGACCCGCCGGGACCGGCTGCCCGACGTACTCGCCGGACTGGCCGCCGCGGCGGCCGCCGGCCTGACACCGGTGAAGGTCAACGCCGTGCTGATGCGGGGGATCAACGACGGCGAGGCCGTCGACCTGCTGCGGTTCGCCCTCGCCAACGGTTACGAACTGCGGTTCATCGAGCAGATGCCGCTCGACGCGCAGCACGGCTGGAACCGCGCCGAGATGGTGACCGCCGAGGAGATCCTGGCCGATCTGCGGACCGGGTTCACCCTGCGCCCCGACCCGACCGAACGGGGCGGTGCGCCGGCCGAGACCTGGCTGGTCGACGGCCACTCCGCCCGCGTCGGCGTGATCGGCACGGTGACCCGGCCGTTCTGCGGCGACTGCGACCGCACCCGGCTGACCGCCGACGGGCAGGTACGCGCCTGCCTCTTCGCCGCCGAGGAGACGGACCTGCGCGCGGCGCTGCGTGCCGGTGCCGGCGACGCCGAACTCGCCGACCGGTGGCGGGCCGCGATGTGGGGCAAGAAGGCCGGCCACGGCATCGACGACCCGACGTTCCTGCAACCGGCCCGCCCGATGTCGGCGATCGGCGGCTGAGGGTGGCGGAATCGCAGCTCACCGTGCGTTACTTCGCTGCCGCACGGGCTGCGGCGGGCACCGCCGAGGAGACCCTCGCGGCGGTACGGTCGCTGGACGAACTCGTCGACGTACTCGCGGCCGTGCACGGGGAACGGCTGGCCCACGTACTGGGGATCGCGAGTTTTCTGGTCGACGGAACCGCCTGGCATGATCGTCTAGCACCACTTCCGGCGGGCGTGACCGTCGACGTCCTGCCGCCGTTCGCCGGCGGCTGAGGAGGGCTTGGATTCCATGGCCGTCATCGGCTTCGCGGGGACGATCGCGGTCGTCACCGGCCTGATCCACCTTTATCTGTGGAAACGGCTGGTCCGCGACACCACCCGCCGGGGACGGTGGCGGCAGGTCGGCAGCGTGGCCGCGCTCGCCCTGGCCGTGCTCGTACCGGTCACCCTGGTCACGTCGCGGTCCGGCGTGACGTGGCTGGTCTGGCTGGTCTGGCCGGGCTACCTGTGGCTCGCCGTCATGTTCTATCTGCTCGTCGTGATGTTGGTGCTCGAGATTCCGATGCTCGTCGCCCGGCTGACGCTGCGCCGCCGACCGGCTGCCGCGCCGACCGGACCGGCCGACACCGAACCGGCCACCGAGTCCCTGGTCACCGAACCGGCCCTGGTGGGCGGCGGCCCGGCCGAACCGCCGGCCCCCGCCGCACCGCCCGCTCCGCCCGCGGCCGAGCCGGGCCACGATCCCGCCCGCCGGCTGCTCCTCGCCCGCGGCGCCGCGATCTTCGCCGGCCTCACCGCCACCGGCCTCACCGGGTACGGCGTGTCGACCGCGCTCGGCCCGCCACGTATCGACCGGGTGAGCATCCCGCTCGCCCGGCTCCCCCGGGCCCTGGACGGGTTACGGATCGCCACCGTCTCCGACATCCACATCGGGCCGCTGCTCGGCCGGGCGCACACCCAGCGGATCGTGGATCTGATCAACGGGCTCGACGCCGACCTGGTGGCCGTGGTCGGCGACCTGGTCGACGGGCCGGTCGCGGAGCTCGGGCCGGCGGCGGCCCCGCTGGCGGATCTGCGGGCCCGCCACGGCAGTTTCTTCGTGACCGGCAACCACGAGTACTACGCCGGTGCGGAGGAGTGGGTCACCGAGGTCGACCGGTTGGGTCTGCAGGTGCTGGAGAACGAGCGCCGGGAGATCGTCACGCCGCGCGGGGTGCTCGACGTGGCCGGCGTCAACGACCCGGCGGGCGAGGGTACGGGCGCCACCGGCGGCCCCGACTTCGACCGGGCGCTCGGCGACCGGGATCCGGACCGTCCCGTCGTGCTGCTGGCCCACCAGCCGGTGCTGGCGCAGGAGGCGGCGAAGTACGGGGTCGACCTGCAACTGTCCGGGCACACCCACGGCGGCCAGATCGTGCCGTTCAACCTGCTGGTCGGGCTGGAGCAGCCGGTGGTCTCCGGCCGGGGCAACGTCGACGGCACCGAGGTCTACGTCACCAACGGTGCGGGCTTCTGGGGACCGCCGGTACGGGTCGGCGCCCCGCCCCAGATCAGCCTGATCGAGCTACGCAGTCCTTGATCCCCGAACGGGCGCCGCGCCGCGCCGCGCGGCGCGGCGCGGCGCGGCGCGGCGATCAAGGAGACATCGTGCCCCCTATGCCTCTTTTGTCGGGTGATTTGTCCTTGATCTACCGCACTGACGGGTAACCTGACGGGATAGTGCATGTCACGGTCGCGCGTGGCGCCCACCGCTGCCCGACGCGCGCGTGATTTGATGCGGCGTGCTTCCGTTCAGCGCTGCACCCCCCGGCGGCTCCCCCACGGCCACCGGGCCGTTCGTGGCGGACCTGCACATCCACTCCAAATACTCGCGGGCCTGCAGCCGCGACCTCAACATGTCGAACCTGGCCTGGTGGGCCCGGCGCAAGGGTGTCAGCCTGCTCGGCACCGGCGACTTCACCCACCCCGCCTGGTACGAACACCTCCGGGAAAGCCTCCAGCCGGCCGAGCCCGGGCTCTACCGGCTCAGCCGCGACGCCGAGCGCGAGATCGCCCGTAAGCTCCCGGCCCGGCTGGCCAGCGTCGCCGAAGCCAACCCGGTGCGCTACATGCTCAGCGTCGAGATCTCCACGATCTACAAGCGCGACGACCGCACCCGCAAGGTGCACCACCTCATCTACCTGCCCGATCTCGACGCCGTGGCCCGGTTCAACACCGCGCTCGCCCGGATCGGCAACATCGCCTCCGACGGGCGGCCCATCCTCGGCCTCGACTCGCGCGACCTGTTGGAGATCACGCTCGAGGCCAGCCCGGACGGTTTTCTCGTCCCCGCCCACATCTGGACCCCGTGGTTCTCGGCGCTGGGCTCCAAGTCCGGCTTCGACGCGATCGCCGACTGCTACGCCGACCTGGCCGACCACATCTTCGCCGTCGAGACCGGTCTGTCGTCCGACCCGGCGATGAACTGGCGGGTGTCCAGCCTGGACCGGTACCAGCTGGTGTCCAACTCCGACGCCCACTCGCCGCCGGCGCTGGCCCGCGAGGCGACGGTGTTCGCGACCGACCTCGACTACTACGCCGTACGTGAGGCGATGCGCACCGGCGACGGGCTGCACGGCACGATCGAGTTCTTTCCCGAAGAGGGCAAATACCACGCCGACGGGCACCGCAACTGCGGTGTCAACTGGCAACCCGAGCAGACCCGGGCGGCCGAGGGCCGCTGCCCGCAGTGTGGCAAGCCGCTGACCGTCGGCGTACTCAGCCGGGTCGAGGAGCTGGCCGACCGGCCGGACGGGCACGTGCCCGCCCACGCCCGCCAGGTCACCCACCTGGTCGCGCTGCCCGAGATCGTCGGCGAGATCAACGGGGTCGGCCCGAAGTCGAAGACCGTCGAGGGCCAGCTCAACACCCTCGTCGCCGCGCTCGGCTCCGAACTCGACATCCTGACCACCGTCCCCGTCGACGACATCGGGCAGACCGGCGGTGAACTGCTCGCCGAGGCGATCGGCCGGCTGCGGCGCGGCGAGGTACGCCGTACCCCCGGCTTCGACGGCGAGTACGGCGTCATCCGGCTCTTCGAGCCCGGTGAGCTGGACCGGGCCGGTCAGGCGCAGACGCTGTTCGACGTACCGGTGCCGCAGCAGCGGCCACCGGCGGAGGCGGCGGCCCGGCGGCGGGCGGCGACCGCCCAGGCGAACGCCGCGAAGGCCCCGAACGCCGCCAAGACCGCGAAGACCGCCAAGGCCAAGCCCGAGCCGGCCGCCGCGCCGCCGCTCCCGCCACCGCCGTCACCGCACGAGCCGTTCGAGCCGATGCTGGCCGGCATGGAGGAGGTCGGCACCGGGCTGCTCGACCGGCTCGACGCGATGCAGCGGGTGGCCGCGTCGGCACCGGGCGGGCCGCTGCTCATCGTCGCCGGTCCCGGAACCGGCAAGACGCGTACGCTGACCCACCGCATCGCCTACCTCTGCGCCGAGCTGAACGTCTACCCGGAGCACTGCCTGGCGATCACCTTCACCCGGCGGGCCGCCGAGGAACTCCGGGCCCGCCTCGACGGGCTGCTCGGCCCGGTCGCCGAGGACGTCACCGTCGCCACGTTCCACTCGCTGGGCCTGGCGCTGCTGCGGGAGAACGCCAAGGCCGCGGGGCTGCCGCCCGACTTCCGGATCGCCGACGACACCGACCGGGCCCAGGCCAGGGCCGAGGCCGGCGACGACGAGGCCGCCTACACCGACCTGTTGCGGGCCCAGGATCTGGTCGACCTCGACGAGCTGGTCACCCTGCCGCTGGCCCTGCTGCGCGACGACGCCGAACTGGTCGAGCGTTACCGCGACCGGTGGCGGTGGATCTTCGTGGACGAGTACCAGGACGTCGACGCCGACCAGTACGAGCTGTTGCGCCTGCTCAGCCCACCGGACGGCAACCTGTGCGCGATCGGCGACCCCGACCAGGCGATCTACTCGTTCCGGGGTGCGGACGTCGGCTACTTCCTGCGCTTCTCGGAGGACTTCCGGGAGGCCCGGCTGGTCCGTCTCAACCGCAACTACCGCTCGTCGGCGCCGATCCTGGCCGCGGCGGTCCAGGCCATCGCCCCGTCGTCGCTGGTCCGCGGCCGGCGCCTCGATCCGGCCCGCCTCGATCCGGAGGCGCCGCTGGTCGGCCGCTACGCGGCGGCCGGTGTGGTCGACGAGGCCAACTTCGTCGTACGCACCGTCGACGAGCTGGTCGGCGGGGTGTCCCACCGGTCGCTGGACTCCGGCCGGATCGACGGCCGGGTGTCCAACGTGTCGTTCTCCGACATCGCGGTGCTCTACCGCACCGACGCGCAGGCCGCCCCCGTCGTCGACGCGCTCTCCCGGGCCGGCATACCGGTGCAGAAGCGGTCCCACGACCGGCTCCGCGACCGGGCCGGCGTCGCCGCGATCATCCGCGAGCTGCGGCACGAGAACGGGCTCGGCGGATCGCTGGCCGCCCGGGTACGGCTGGCCGGCCAGGTGCTCGCACAACGGTTCACCGCGCCGACGCTCGACGGATCCGGTACGGCCAGTCCCGAGGACGTCTGGTCGGCGGTCGAGTTGCTGACCCCGCTCGCCCAGCGCTGCGGCGACGACCTGCCGGAGTTCCTGGCCCAGGTCACGACCGGTGCCGAGGTCGACGCCCTCGACCCGAGGGCCGAGGCGGTCACCCTGCTCACCCTGCACGCGGCGAAGGGACTGGAGTTCCCGGTCGTGTTCATGGTCGGCTGCGAGGACGGGTTGCTGCCGATGCGCTGGCCGGGCACCACGCCGTCGGACGACGAGGTGGCCGAGGAACGCCGGCTCTTCTTCGTCGGTCTGACCCGCGCGCAGAACCGCCTCTACGTCAGCCACACCGCTCGGCGGATGCGGCACGGCGGGGAGCGGGAGTGCCGGCCGACGCCGTTCCTCGACGCGATCGACTCGGGCCTCTTCGAACGGCTCGGCGACACCGAGCCGCGCCGGCCGAAGGACCGCCAGCTCCGGTTGCTCTGACGTCGGCCCGGGTGGCTCACGCCGTCAGGGCGACGGCCAGGAGGGCGCCGGTGAGCAGGGCCGGCCCGAACGGCAGCGGGGTGTCCCGGGCGATCCGGCCGGTGAGCAGCAGCGCCAGGGCGACCGGCCCGCCGAGCAGGTACGGCAGGACCACACCGGACAGGACGGTGTCCCAGCCGAGCCAGCCCAGTGGCAGGCCGAGCACGCCACCGAGCTTGACGTCGCCGAAGCCGAGCCGGGAGCCCGGCAGCAGGGCGAGTACGACGTAGCCGGCGAGGCAGGCGGCGCCGGCCCCGGCGGCGCGTACGAGCCCGGCACCGGTGCCGGTCAGGAAGGCCGCGCCGGCCAGGCCGCCGATGGCTACCCCCAGCATGGTGAGCACCAGGGGGTCCGGCAGCCGCAGGCAGGCCAGGTCGACGAAGGCGAGGACCACGCCGACGGCGGCGATGCCGAGGAGCGCCGGCAGGACGGGATCGGCACCGAGGCTCGCGGCGAGCAGTCCGAACGCGACCGCCGTGACGCCCGCGGTCACCGACCGTGCCGGCGGCGGTGCGGTTGAGTAGCGGCGGATCAGGGACGGGAGGCGGGCGCCGAGCGCGGCGCCGGATCCGGTGACCACGAGGGTGAGCAGCACCGCCGGAGGCTAGACCGGGGCACCGCTCGCCCGGGGGTGTGACGTACGCGATCAAGGGCCGTCAGGTTGCCGACAACCCGGGTCGAGCGGCCACGGCACTTCGGGCGAACCGGGCGGACACCGCGGCTTTGGCGCACTTAGGGGAGGTGGGGGTATCGAGGGGTCACGCTACGGTGGCGTCGTACACCGCCGTCCCGTACGGGTGGCCCGTCTCGACCTCTCGTGCCAGGAGGAACGTTCATGTCCAACTACGGACCGCCCGGCGGGCCCAACCCCGGTCAGCCACCGCAGTGGCCGGCCGGCCAGCCCGACGAGCCGCGGTACGGGCAGCCGTCCGACCCGTGGGGTGGGCCGGACGCGCAGGTGTCCACCCCGCCCGTCGCGACCGGTTCTCCGGCCGGCGATCCCGGCTATCACGACTACCGCGAACCGACCCAGCCGGTCGGCGGTACCCAGCGTTTCGACCAGCAGCCCTACCCGCCACCGCCGCAGTTCGGTCCGCAGGGGCAGCCGCAGCCGGTCTGGACGCAGGCCGCTCCCGTCCCGCCGGCCCGCAAGAGCAAGGGCCCGCTGATCGCCCTGGTCGCGGTGCTCGCGGTCCTGGTCCTCGGGGGCGGCGGGGTAGCCGCGTGGACGCTCCTCGGAGGTGACGAGAAGGAGCCCGACGTCGTCGGGACCGGCGCCACGACCCAGCCGGAGGGCGGTTCGGGCGCGGATCCGACCGGCGCCCAGACGAGCCCAAGCCCGAGCGCGGAGCCGGAGCCGGCGCCGTCGAGCGCCGCGCCCGGCTCGGACAACCCGCTGGACCAGGTCCAGAACGGTCAGTGCGTCAAGAACGAGGGCACGAACGAGAAGCCGACTCTGGTCATCGTCGAGTGTGGCCAGGGCACCTACACCGTGCTGAGCCGCATCAACGGCAAGACGAACGGGTCGGCGGACGCGAAGGCCAAGTGCGGCCGTGAGGTCGGGGTCGGCAAGTACTCGGACTGGTACTACTTCGACAGTGAGCTGGACGAGCTCGACTTCGTGTTGTGCCTCCAGAAGCGCTGACTATCCGTGATTGAGCGGTCGGAGGCCGGCAGAGCCTCCGACCCGCCAGCCACCAGTCGTGACGCCCGATTGATCCGTATTGTTGGGACGTCGGGCTTGCACCAATGGCGTAGAAACGAATTCATGCACCGGGCGACCCACCATGGACTGATCACCACGGGTGGGTAGCCGGGGGCGCGCAGGCTACGGTGCGTAGGCAACCCGGGGAATCGCCGGTTGCGGAGCGCCCTTCGATCTTGGGGAGATCATGTCGAGCTACGGTCCACCCGGCCCGGGCCAGCCAGATGACCCGTACAACCAGCAGCCGCCGTACGGGAGCTACCCGCCGCCACCGCCCACCAGCGGTCCGGGTGGGTACCCTCCGCCGCCCTCGTCCTACCCTCCGCCGCCGGGTGACCCGTACGGCCAGCCCGCGGACCCGTACGGCCAGCCGGTGAGCGGCGGGTATCCGCCCCCGCCACCGACCGCCCAGTGGGGGCAGCCCGGCCCGGTCGGATACCAGCCGACGCCGCCCCCGCCGAGGCGGGGCGGTGGCGGCAAGATCGCCCTGATCATCGGCCTGGTGGTGCTCCTGCTGCTCGCGCTGTGCGGTGTCGGCGTCTGGTGGCTGCTGAGCTCGGACGAAGACCCGGACCCGAGCGCAGGGCCGACGCCGACCGTGTCCGCACCGGTCGACCCGACCGGCGAGCCGTCGTCGAGTGCCTCGCCGTCGCCCTCGGCGTCGCCGTCGAGCGACAGCGGCACCTTCGCCAAGGGCGACTGCGTGGTGAACGACGGGAGCGCCGAGGACGCCGAACTGCGCAAGGTGCCGTGCGGCCCGAACACGTACGAGGTGCTGTCCCGGATCCCGTTCACGACCGACGGCGAGAAGTGCCAGACCGACCCGATCTTCGGCGACCCCGACTCGGACGCCAACTACACCCACGACAACCCGATCGACGCGGCCGACTACGTGCTCTGCCTCAAGAAGCGCTGAATTACCAAAGATAGGGCCGTCTAGCGTTGACGCTAGACGGCCCTATCTTTTGCTCGACACGCCGATACCCCGATCTACGCACATCTAGGGTTCGCGCTAGACATGCCGATACCGTGCGATGCATGGACCCGGTCCGAAACCCGTACGCGCCGGGCGCCGGCCAGCGCCCACCCGAACTCGCCGGCCGCGGCCGTGAACTCGAAGTGTTCGACGTGGTGCTCGAACGCGTCGCCCGGAGCCGCCCCGAACGCAGCCTCGTCCTGACCGGCCTGCGCGGCGTCGGCAAGACCGTACTGCTCAACACCCTGCGGTCGCAGGCGATCGGCCGGCTCTGGGGCACCGGCAAGATCGAGGCCCGGCCGGACCAGTCGCTGCGCCGGCCGGTCGCCGCCGCCCTGCACATGGCGATCCGCGAACTCGCCCCGCACCACCGCGCCCCGGACCGGATCGACGAGTTCCTCGGCGTACTGAAGGCGTTCGCGCTCCGGGCCAACCCACCGGCCGGTGGCCGGAGCAGCGCACCCCGGCTACGGGACCGCTGGCAACCCGGGATCGACGTGCCGGCCGCGACCGGGCGGGCCGACTCCGGCGACATCGAGATCGACCTGGTCGAGCTCTTCACCGACGCGGCCAGCGTCGCCACCGACGTCGGCACCGGCGTCGCGCTGTTCATCGACGAGATGCAGGACCTCGGCGCCGCCGACGTGTCGGCGCTCTGCGCCGCCTGCCACGAACTGTCCCAACTCGGCGCGCCACTGATCGTGGTGGGGGCCGGCCTGCCACATCTGCCGGCGGTGCTGTCAGCCGCGAAGTCGTACTCCGAACGCCTCTTCCGCTACCAGCGGATCGACCGGCTGGACCGGATCGCCGCCGACCGGGCGCTGTGCGCGCCGGCCGAGCGGGAAGACGTCGCGTACGAGCCGAAGGCACTGGACCTGCTCTACGAGAAGTCCGGCGGATACCCGTACTTCGTGCAGGCGTACGGGAAGGCGACCTGGGACCATGCGCCCCGATCGCCGATCACGGCCGCCGACGTACGGGTGGCGGCGCCCGAGGCAGAGGCGGAACTGGCCGTCGGCTTCTTCGGCTCCCGGTTCGAACGGGCCACCCCGGCCGAACGCGACTACATGCGGGCGATGGCCGGGCTGGCGCGGGTGGAGGATGCCCAGAGCGACGACCTGGACGCCGCCGTGCCGACCGCCGACGTGGCCCGCTCGCTGGGCCGCAAGCCGGCCAGCCTTTCCCCGGCCCGGGACGCCCTGATCAAGAAGGGGCTGATCTACTCCGGGGAACGGGGCACGGTCGCGTTCACCGTCCCGCACTTCGGCCGCTACCTGCGTACGCAGCCGGGCTAGCGCGGAGACATGCGGCCGCCGGCCCCGCGGGTTGCGGAGTCGGCGGCCAGGTCCGAACAGGACGCTCAGCCGGGCGGCTGGAGCCGTTCGATGACGCTGCGCAGGTCACGCCGTTCGATCGCCGCGGCCATCAGCTCCGGGAACGCGTCCGGTGTGCAGGCGAACGCCGGCACCCCCATCGCGGCCAGCGCGGCGGCGTTCTGGTGGTCGTACGCCGGTGCCCCCTCGTCCGACAGCGCCAGCAGCACGATCACCTGCACCCCGGCGGCCGTCATCGCCGCCACCCGGCGCAGCATCTCGTCGCGTACGCCGCCCTCGTAGAGGTCGCTGATCAGCACGAAGATGCTGTCCTTCGGCCGGCTGATCAGGCCCTGGGAGTAGGCGATCGCCCGGTTGATGTCGGTTCCGCCACCGAGTTGGGTGCCGAAAAGTACCTCGACCGGGTCGGCGAGCTTGTCGGTCAGGTCGACGACGGCGGTGTCGAAGACGACCATCGACGTACGCAACGCGCGCATCGACGCGAGCACCGCGGCGAACACGCTCGAGTAGACCACCGACGCCGCCATCGACCCGGACTGGTCGATGCAGAGCACCACATCACGGTGCACCGCGGTCGACCGCCGGCCGTAGCCGATCAACCGCTGCGGGATGACGGTGCGGTATTCGGGCTGGTAGTGGGCGAGGTTGGCGCGGATCGTCCGGTCCCAGTCGATGTCCCGGTGCTTGGGGCGGTTGATCCGGGTGGCCCGGTTGAGCGCGCCGGTCACCGCGGCCCGGGTCTGCTGCGCGATCCGTCGTTCCAGGTCGGCGACGACCTTCGCGACCACCTGGCGGGCGGTCTCCTTGGTCGACTCCGGCATGACCCGGTTGAGCGACAGCAGCGTGCCGACCAGGTTGATGTCCGGCTCCACCGCTTCGAGCATTTCCGGCTCGAGCAGCAGGCGGGTCAGGTTGAGCCGGTCGACCGCGTCGGCCTGCATCACCTGTACGACGGTCGACGGAAAGTAGGTGCGGATGTCGCCCAGCCAACGGGCCACATTCGGCGCCGAGCCGCCGAGACCACCCTTGCGGGAACCCGAACCACCGGCGCCGGCACCGCCGTAGAGCGCGGCGAGGGCGGCGTCGATGCCCACGTCGTCACCCCTCAGCTTCTGCCCGGTCGCGTCGGAATCACCGCCGAGCACCAGCCGCCACCGGCGCATCCGCTCCTGTTGGGTTTCGGTACTCATCGGACGGTCACCTCCTGGTCGGGAACGGGCGCCCAGCCCAGCAGGGCGGACACGGTCGGCACGACCAGGGCGACCCGGGCCGGGTCGAGGTCGGCCTCGGCCTGCGGTGCGGTGACCGGCGTGCCGCTCTCCAACGCCCGGGCCCGCTCCCCGATCGACCGGCGCTCCGGCGCCTCGAACTGGCTGAACGTACGTCGCAGCAGCGGCAGGATCTCGACGAACACGTCCCCCGGGATCGCCGTCAGCCAGCCGTCGACCAGCGCCAGCAGGCGCGGGTCGTGGACGAGCAGTAGCCCGCCGCCGGCCAGGAAACCCTCGACCCAGGCCGCGGCGGTGGCCGGTGGCACGCCCACGGTCAGGTTCAGCGCCATCCGGTGGCCGACCTCGTCGGCGTCGAGCCGGCCGGCGTCGAACAGCAGCCGGGTCAGTCGACCGGTGAGCAGTCCGGGCAGGTCGTCGCGGTTGGCGGCCCGGTCGAGGGCCCCCAGCCAGCGCTCGCGCAGGTCGCCGCCGTCGGCCGCCCCGCCGGAGCGTCCGCCGTCCGATGTGGCCGGAACGGTCGAGCCGTCCGATGTGGCCGGGCCGTCCGATGTGGCCTGAACCAGGCCGTCCGATGTGGCCGACGGGCCGGGTTGGGCCGCTTCGGCGAGCAGCCCGATGGCGGTGTGCGCCAGGTCGACGTGCTTGCGCATCTCGCGGGCCGCCGCGTCGTCCAGTCCGGCGAGCGCGCCGGGCAGGTTGACGCAGGCCCGGACGACCAGGCCGCCGGTCACCGACCGCAGCGCCCCGAGGTCGGTGCCGCGCACGTCGCCGTAACGAACCGTACGGGCCAGCGGCGGAAGCGCGGCGAGCAGGTGCGCGACGTCGGTGTCGAGGGCGACCCGCGCGTCGAGCGCCACCAGCACGTCGTCCAGCGCCGCCGGCAGGTCGGCGAGCAGGCACTGCTCGACCAGCGCGGTCACCTCGCCGAGACTCGTCGACCGGGCCGCCTTCTCCCGGACCCGGGCACCGGCGGCCTCGGCCACGGTGAGCCCGTATGCGCTGGCCTCGATGAGGTCGACGGCGAAGCCGGGTTCCCAGCCGAGATGCCACGATTCCCAGAACGTGCCGCTGCCGCGCCGGGCCGGTGCCGGCCGTCCCCAGTCGACTCCCAGCAGCCGCAGCCGGTGCAGCAGCCGGCTGCGTTCCCGGTCGATGTCCTTGCGCAGGTCGAGATCGAGGTCGCGGGCCAGCGCCTCGGCCGGCAACCGCAACCGCTTCTGGGTGGCGGCCACGTCCCGCAGCAGCGGTACGGCCGGGGTTTCGTCGGGCACCGCGCCGAGCCGGTCACCGACCACCAACCGCCGGTCGACCAGTTCGACCCGCAGGTCGTCGCCGTCGCAGAGGACGGCCCGCACCGACTCGGTGATCTCGGGCAGGCCGGGCATCGGCCGGCCCCGGACGACGGCGAGCGTCTCGGCCATCCGGACGCCCTCGATCACGTGGGCGCTGGAGACCGGAAGCCCCTCGTCGCGCAGGACGGCGGCGACCTGCACGAACCACCGGGCGACGGTGTGGTCCTCGGTGGTGAAGAGGTGGTGGTACCACCCCGGTGAGGTGACGCCGGCGCCGTAGCCGCGCCAGGAGGCGAGCCGGCCGTGGGTCCACGGCACCCAGGTCAGGCTGACCTTCGCCTTGGGTATGCCGCGCAGGATCCGGGCGTCCTGCGCGGCCGGCGGCAGCGGCGCGGTCAGGGCCGGCACGTGCCACGCACCGCAGACGACGGCGACCCGCTCGAACTCGCGACAGGCGGCCCGCAGCGCGGTACGCATGTGCGCCTCGCGCCGCTCCTCCTCGGCCGCGTGCGATCCGGTCCGCGGATTCGCGGCCGCCCGTACCTCGGCCATCGCCTCGGCGATCGCCTCGAACGGTGCCAGCGCCCGGCTCAACTCGTCGTCACCGGCGAAGGACACGTCGAGGCGCTGCTCGACGACGTCCTCCCACCAGTCTTCCGGGCGCGGGTAGCCGGCGGCCTCGGCCAGTTCGACGATCGGGTTACGCCGGTCGTCGCGTTCCGCGCCGAGGTCACCGCCGACGGTCGCGAACTGCTGGGCGGCCGGCTGGTCGCAGAACCGTACCGGCACGCCGCGACCGACCGCCCAGCGCAGGGCCTGCCACTCCGGCGAGAACTCCGCGAAGGGCCAGAAGGCCGCCCGGGACGCGGGTTCGCCACCCGGCCGGGTGTCGGGGTCGGACGGGTCGGCGTCGTCGGCCGGCCCGCCCGACCCCGGTTGGCCGGAACCGTCGGGTGCGCCGGAGCCGTCCGGGGCTCCGGCGGCCGGTCCGGCCACGGTTGCCACGGCGGTGACCGGTCCGCCGGTGGTGGCGGCGGTCTTCGCCGTACGTGCGCGGGAGGTCAGCTCGGTCGGATAGGCCAGCAGCGCCACCGGTGGCCGCATCTGGTCCTGGCCGGCGAGCGCCACCAGGGCGTCCGCCTCGGGCGGACCCTCGATGAGGACGATGTCGGGCTGGTAGGCGTCCAGCGCCCGGCGCACCGCGCGCGCCGAACCCGGGCCGTGGTGCCGGACACCGAGCAGGATCGGGGAGCCGGTCACCCGGCGTCCCGGGCGGCGCGGTAGAAGTCCCGCCAGCCGTCGCGCTCGCGTACGACGGTCTCCAGGTATTCCAGCCAGATGGCCGGATCGGCGGCGGGGTCCTTGACCACCGCACCGTGGATGCCGGCGGCCACGTCGTCGGCGCGCAGTTCGCCGTCGCCGAAGTGCGTGGCGAGCACCATGCCGTTGGTGACCACGGAGATCGCCTCGGCGGTCGACAACGTGCCGCTGGGCGACTTGAGCTTGGTGCGGCCGTCCTCGGTGAGGCCGCCGCGCAGCTCGCGGAAGATCGTGACGACCCGCCGGATCTCGTCGACGGCGGCCGACATCTCGGGCAGCTCAAGCGACCGGCCGAGCGAGGCGACCCGGCGGGTGACGATCTCGACCTCCTCGTCGGCGGTGGCCGGCACGGGCAGGACGACGGTGTTGAAGCGGCGGCGCAGCGCCGAGGAAAGCTCGTTGACGCCCCGGTCGCGGTCGTTGGCGGTGGCGATGATGTTGAAGCCCTTGGTTGCCTGCACCTCGTCGCTCAACTCGGGGATCGGCAGCGTCTTCTCGGACAGGATCGTGATCAGGGTGTCCTGCACGTCCGACGGCACCCGGGTCAGTTCCTCGACCCGGGCGATCCGGCCGTCGGCCATCGCCCGCATGACCGGGCTCGGCACCAGGGCGGCCCGCGACGGTCCCTCGGCCAGCAGCCGGGCGTAGTTCCAGCCGTACCGGATCGCCTCCTCGGCGGTGCCGGCGGTGCCCTGGACGAGCAGGGTGGAGTCGCCGCTGATCGCGGCGGCGAGGTGCTCGGAGACCCAGGTCTTCGCGGTGCCGGGCACGCCGAGCAGCAGCAGCGCCCGGTCGGTGGCCAGGGTGGCGACGGCCACCTCCATCAGGCGGCGCGGTCCGACGTACTTCGGGGTGATCTCGTCGCCGTCGCCGAGCAGGTAGGTCACCACGGCCTGCGGGGAGAGCTGCCAGCCCCGGGGGCGGGGCCGGTCGTCGGACTTGGCGAGGATGGCCAACTCGTCGGCGAACTGCTGCTCCGCGTGCTGGCGCAACACGGCTGGGGGCAGGGTGGACGTGGTCACGCAAGCTCCTCGATCATTTTCTGGCGGAAGTACAGGACTTCGGCGAGCCGCTCGATGGCCCGCTCGTAGGTGTATTGGGTCTCGTCGTCACGCAGTGCCGCGGCCCGGGCGGCGACCTCGGCGGCGGCGGACGGCGACAGTTTCCTGGTGGCCAGCTGGCAGAGCGCATCCGCCCGGTAGCCCTGCCGCTGGCGGGTGATCAGCACGACGACCCGGTCGAGTACGGCCGTGCCCAGGTCGGCCGGCCACGGCGCGGGGCACATCATGAGCAACTGGTAGACCTGCTGGCTGGCGTTGTCGTCGGTGAGCAGATTGCGGGCGTGCTCACTCAGCTCGGCCGGCGGCAGCAGTTCGTAGAGGCCCTCCGCCGGGCGGACGCCGTAGCTGGGCCGGAGCAGCGCCTTCGCCGATGGCGCGGCGAGCAACTGCCGGGCCCACTCGACGTCGCGTTCGCGGGCCGCCGCCCGGGCCAGGCCGCGCATCAGGTTCTCCGCCCAGCCGTCGGCGTCCGGCCGGCTCAGGAGGAAGGTCGCCGGGTCCGGTGCGTAGTCCCGCCAGGTCGACAGCGGGGTGGCGGCGACGAGCGCTTCCAGCCACCAGGCCCGCTTGCCGTACCCGGCACCGTTCCCGGGATCGGCCGACAGACCGTCCCGGACCATCGCGGGATCGACCTCGGCCGGTGGCTCGATGATCAACCCACCCGAGTCGTCGAGGCGTACGGCGGCCCGGGCCCGCTGTGCCATCCGTTCCTGGTATGCCGAACCGGACAGCCGGGCGAGCAGTCGGACGGCCTGTTGCCGGACCGCCTTGGCCCGGTCGTCGAGGGCCTTCTCCAGGAACTCCTCGTCGCCCGGTCCGAGCCGGACGGCGAGCGTGGCGATGAACCGTTCCCGGTTCGCGGCGGGTTCCTTGGACCAGGCCGCGATCAGGTGCTCGCGGGCCGCATCCGGGTCGCCGCGCCTGGCCCGGGCGAGCAGGGCGGCCCGGGTGCCGGCGTTGCCCTCCTGCCAGCGGGTCTCGTCCCAGGCGACGGCAGCGGCGGACGGCGGGGCGGCCGTCTCCTCGTACGGATAGTCGAACTCCTCGGTGAGGTCGACCTCGTCCGGGTCGTCGGCCTCCTCCAGCAGGTAGCCCCAGCTCGGACGCTGCTCCGCGAGCCAGCGGGCCCGGTTGCCGCCGACCACGGCGACCAGCGAGCGGAGTTCGCGGCTGGCCCGCCCGGCGTCGAGCAGCGCCGGCAGCGACTGCGGCGGGGCGACCAGCCCGCGCCCGGCGGCCAGGCCGAGCCATTCGCGGATCAACTCGCCACGGATGTCGGCGTCGAACACGTTGCCGTCGAGCAGTCTCGTCAGGCGGTTTCCGGCGGCCTTGCCGACCGTCGGCCGGGCCTCGTCGGCCGCGGGTTCGGGGCGGGCGATCTCGCGCTCCGATGTCCGCCCGGCGCGGCGCGAAACCGCGAGCAGGGCGGCCACCTCGAGCAGCCCGGAAGCGGGGTCGGGGGCGGTGGGCGGGACCCAGGTGGGTGGGCCGGTCCGGTCGGTGCCGACCAGGGCGGTCGACATCACCTCGGTCCAGGCGGGGGTTGCCGTGGTCACAGCGCCACCATCTTTCCGTCCAGCCAGGCGGTCATCAGTTGCAGTCCGGTCGGCGTCCACACCGCCGCCACCCGCACCGGGCGGCCACCGGCCACGGCGACCAGCACCCACGGTTCGACCGAGGACTGGAGCGGGAGGGCGTCGCCGGCGGCGTCGATCACGTGCCAACGCCCGTCGGCGACGGCGACCACGACGTCGTCGAGCAGCACCGGCCAGCGGTCGAGCCACGGGTCGGCGGCCAGCGCGGCGGCGTGGTCGTCGAGGGCGGCCGCGACGGTCGAGCCGGACACGTCGCCGGTGCCCGACCCGGCGGTGACCCCGTGCTGCTGGGAGACGAGCGCCCGCAGCGGCGCGCCGCCGGGATAGAAGCAGATGTCGGCGTCGATGACGGTGCCGGGCACCAGGTCGGCGTTCAACGCCTGGCCGGGCGCGGCGAAGGCGAGCACCAGGGCCGGCCGGGCGCTCTGCCGGCCGCGCAGCCACACCCGGCGTACGGTCAGCTTGTCGGCCGCCTCGTCCTGCCGGCCGAGGACCAACCATTTGTCGCGGGTGGCCGGGGTGGCGAGCACCTCTTCGGTGCTGGTCGGGTAGCCGACGTGCTGGCGTACGGTCGCGGCCAGCCCGGGTGGCAGGTCGTCGAGCCGGCGGTGCCCGGCCACCAGCATGCGCAGGAGAGCCAGCTCGGTCAGCAGGGCGTCGGCGGGCTGCCCGACGGCGAACCCGGCGAGCCGCTTGACCGTCGACGCGGCGGTGGAGGCCTGGGCGTCGACGAGCCGGGCGGCCATCGAGTCCCAGTGTTTGTAGCCGTGCTGGCCGGCGCCGGCGAGGCCGGCCCGGACCTGGTCGGCGAGCCAGGTGTCCAGCTCGTCGAGACCGGCGGTGACCCGGTCGGCGCGGCGTTTGGCGGTGCGGGCGGCGGCGGCCGGGTCGGCGGGGCCGGTGTTCGCCTGGCGGGTCTTGGCGCGTTCGACGCGGGCGGCCCGGGAGTCGCGCCACTCCCGCACCCACTCCGGCGGCTCGCCCGCGGCGAGCTTGCCGTCGGCCCAGAGCAGCAGCAGGGCGAGGGCGTGCTTGCACGGGAACTTGCGGCTGGGGCAGGAGCACCGGTAGGCGGGCTCGGCCAGGTCGACGCAGGTCTGGTAGGGCTTGGACCCGCTGCCCTTGCACAGGCCCCAGACGCCCCCGGGCTGCTCACCGCCCCCGTCGTGACCGATGTCATGCCACTTCTGGAGCGTGGCCAGGCCCCGGCCGGCCTTCTGCGACGACGCGTCCGGCGCGAGCGCGAGCACCTGCTCGGTGCTCCACCGGCTGTCGGTTACCACCTCGGACATGGCTCGGGACTGTAGCGGGGTCATGCGACAGTTCGGTGGGTAGCCAACCACCCACCAGGGTATGAAGGTGTCATGACTCCCGTGCGTTCCGCGGCCCGCGCCCTGCTCAGTGGGATCTTCGTCGTGAGTGGCATCCGCAACCTGATCAAGCCCGAGCCGCTCGTCGCGAAGGCGAAGCCGGTCACCGACCGGGTCACGCCGCTGATCGAACAGGTCGATTCCCGGCTGCCCACCGATCCGCGCACCCTGGTCCGGGTCAACGCCGTGGCACAACTCGCCGGCGGGCTGCTGCTGGCCACCGGCCGGTGCACCCGGCCGGCGGCGGCGGTGCTGGCCGCGTCGCTGGTGCCGACCACGATCGCCGGGCATCCATTCTGGAGTGTCGACGATCCGGCCGACCGCCGTAACCAGCAGACCCACTTTCTCAAGAACATCGGCCTGTTCGGCGGTCTGCTGCTGGCGGCGGTCGACACGCAGGGCCGTCCCGGTGTCGGGTGGCGGGCGCGGCGGGCCGTCGACGACGGGCTGCGGTCGGTGGACCGTGGCCGCAGGTCGGTCGGCCGGGCGGTACGCAGTGCCCGGCGGGACGCCCGGATCGCGGTGCGTTCGGCGTCGATCGGCCGCCACCTGCCCGGTTGAGGCCGGTCAGCCACGTGATCAGGTCCGGCCGGGGCCGGGCGTCGGCGTGATCAGGCCGGCCAGTACCCTACTCAAACTGAGCATTAAGGACCAATCTCGCCTCGTACACCCGGCTAGAGTCTGCCAATAGTATGAACAAGCTGTGAATCACCTGAAATAGACTCCTTGCGTTAACGAGGACGAAATGTCGCGAACCAGTGTGGGATCGGACACGGTCCCATAACGCAGGAGGTAGTGCGGTGCCTCGCCGATCTAGGCTCCGTGGTGGACCTGAACGCGAAGCACGACAACGGTACGGGGGTGGCCACGCCATGCCGGCGACCGTCGAGAGACGGACCAGCCGCCCTGCACCAGCTAACCGCCTCGCACGTGGACTCGATCGTCGGACAGTAATTCGCATCGGCATCATCGCCGGCGTCGTCTATGCCGCCTGGCTCGCCGTCGAAGCCTTCGGACGGCCGTACATCTTCTTCGACATGAAGATCTACCACGGCGCTGTGGTGTGGTGGGCAGGCGGAAACGAGCTGTACGACTTCACGGCACCCGAAACCACACTCGGGTTCACGTACCCGCCGTTCGCCGGACTCGCCATGCTGCCGATGGCGGGCCTGTCCGTGGCGGCCGCCGGCTGGATCAACCTGATCGCCAGCCTCGCCGCCCTCACGCTCGTACTCGTCGCGCTGATCGTGCCGATCGCCGACCGGCACGGCTGGTCGCGCTGGTTCGCCGTCGCCCTCGCGGTGCCGCTGGCGGTCGCCATCGAGCCCGTACGGGAGACGTTCGGCTACGGGCAGGTCAACCTGCTGCTGTTCGGGCTGATCATGGCGGATCTCGTCGCGTTGCGGCGCCGCGCCCAGGCCGGGCTGCGGCCACCGGTGGCCGGTGGATTCCTGCGCCGGCTGTGGCACAGCGGCGCGTGGGCCGGTGCCGGAATCGGGCTGGCCAGCGCCATCAAGCTCACTCCGGCCCTGTTCATCGTCTACCTGCTCGTCACCCGCCAGTGGCGGGCGGCGATGACCGCGATCGGCACCGCCGTCGGGGTCACGACGGCCGGCTTCGTCCTCGCCGGCCGGGAGTCGGCCACCTACTTCACCAGCGTGCTCTGGCAGACCGACCGGATCGGCAAGTCCGACATGACGCCGAACCAGTCGCTCGCCGGCCTGCTCGCCCGGCTCTACGACTCGGTCGAGACGCCGACCCTGCTGTGGCTGGCGTTCTCCCTGGTCGTGCTCGCCATCGGACTTTCCCGGGCGTCCTCGGCGCACGCCGACGGCGACGAGCTGGCCGCCTTCGCGCTGGTCGGCCTCACCGCCAACGTGATCAGCCCGATCTCGTGGACGCACCACCTGGTCTTCGTCATCCCGGCGATCATCGTCCTCGCCGACGCCGCGCTGCGCCGCCGGGCCGCGAGCCGGGGGCCGGGACGCACCGGCAGCCCGCTGCCCAACCCGCTGTTCGCGGGCAACGCGCCCGGCCTGCGTACGCCGATCTGGTTCCCGACGCTGACCGGCCTGCGCCATGGCGGCGCCGCGGTCGCCCTCTACCTGCTGATGCTGATCGCCCCGATCTGGGCGTACGAGCACCGGTTGCCGCAGGAGTCGCACTACCAGAGCGGCCTCTTCGGCGCGCTGATGGAGAACTCGCTCGCGCTGGCGTTGATCCTGCTGGTCGCGGCCCTGCCGTGGCGGCCCGGCGCGGAACCCGCGTTCTACACCGACTCGATGCTGCGGCTGCAGCGCCGGCCCCTGGGCACCAGGCCGAACTGACCGCCGGGGCTCAGGCGCAGTTGACCCACTCGTCGGTGCCGTCGGCGAAGACCTGCCGTTTCCACACCGGCAGTCGGGCCTTGACCTCGTCGACCAGCCGGGCACAGGCGGCGAAGGCGGCCGCCCGGTGCGCCGTGCTGACCGCGGCGACGAGGGCCACGTCACCGATGGCCAGCGGTCCGATCCGGTGCGACACGGCCACCGCGTAGACGTCCGGGTCGGCGGCGATCTCCCGCGCCACCTCGGCCAGCACCGCCTCGGCGGTCGGGTGCCCCTCGTACTCCAGCAGCGTGACGGCCCGCCCGTGGTCGTGGTCGCGTACGACACCCTGGAAGGACACCACCGCACCGGCCGCCCGGTCGGACACCGCCCGCTCGTGGGCCGACACGTCGAGCACGGCGGTGGTGACCTCGACGAGCAGGGTCGGCGTGGTGGTCACGGGTGTTCCCCGGCCGGCAACGGCAGCGGCACGAACGGCACCCGGTCGCCCGGCCGACCGCGCGTGCCCGGTTCGATGACGGCGAAGCCGTCGGCCCGGGCCAGCCCGCGCAGCATGGCGGACCCGACGTGGCGGACCGGGTGCGCGGTGCCGCGACGCGGGTCCACCCGGACCAGCGCCAGGTGCGTGTAGTTCCCCCGTCCGGGCACCTCGTCACCGAGGACGACCGTTGGCAGCTCGGGTTCCGGCCGCCCGGTGAGGCCGGCGAGCAGCGGGGCGACCAGGGAGACCAGGGCGACGACGGCCGACTGCGGGTTGCCGGGCAGGCCGGCGACGAACCGGCTGCGCCCGTCCGGCCCGGCGACCCGGGCCACCAGCATCGGAAACCCCGGCCGTACGGCGACGGTGTTGACGACGTACTCGGCGCCGAGTTCGGCCAGCGCGGGGTGGAGGTGGTCGACCGGCCCGTGCATCGTGCCGCCGGTGGTGCAGACCAGGTCGACGTCGGCGAGCGCCTGCCGGATCGCGGCCACGTGGTCGGGCAGCGTGTCGGCGACCGGGGCGACGACCCGGGCCGGGTCGACGACGCAGCCGTACCGCCGCAGCCAGGCGGGCACGGAGGGGCCGAGTGCGTCACGTACCCGGCCGGCACCGGGCGGGCCGGCGGTGAGCAGTTCGTCACCGAAGACGAGCAGCGCGGCGCGCGGCGCGGGCCGTACCCGCAGCGTGTCGTGACCGCACGAGGCGGCGAGGCCGGCGACCGCCGGGGTCACCGGGGTGCCGGCCGGCAGCAACCGTTCGCCGGCCGTGGCTTCCTCGCCCGGCAGCCGCCACTCCGGCTGGACGCGCGGCGTACCGGTGACCCGGCCGTCGGCGTCGCGGGCCGACTCCTCGACGCGCAGCAGCGCGTCGGCACCGATGGGGACCATCGCCCCGGTGGCGATCTCGACGGTGGTGCCGCCGTCGGTCAACGGTGGAGGTGTGCTGCCGGCGAGCACCCGGCCGACGACCCGCCACGGCCCGTCGCCGCGTACCGCCCACCCGTCGATGCTGGAGGTCGGGAAGGCGGGCAGGTCGGTCAGTGTCGTCAGCGGCTCGGCGAGGGTGAGTCCGTCGGCGCCGGCCAGCGGCACGTCCACCGGTTCCGGCGCGGCGACGCGGCCGGCCGCGTGGACCAGCGACCTCGCCACCGGCCAACTGACCGGCGCCGCGGGTGGGCCGGGTACGGTCTGTGCGCTCACCCGGTGAGCCTATCGCCGGGCCGCTCCGCAGCCGGCCGAGGTCAGGCGGCCGGGTGGTCGCCGCCGCGCAACTGGTCGACGGTGTGGGCGAGGACCGGTCCGAGTACGGCGAGGCCGTCGCGCGCGCCGCCGGTCGAGCCGGGCAGGTTGACCACGAGGGTACGGCCGACGACGCCGGCCAGGCCACGGGAGAGGACGGCGGTCGGCACCTTCGCCCGGCTGTGGGCCCGGATCGCCTCGGCGATTCCCGGGATCTCGTAGTCGAGCAGGCGGCGGGTGACGTCGGGGGTCTGGTCGGTCGGGGTGATTCCCGTCCCGCCGCTGGTCAGCACGACGTCGACGCCGTCGGCGACCGCCCGGCGCAACTCGTCGGCCACCGGTTCGCCGTCGGGCACCACGACCGGCGCGTCCACCGCACAGCCGAGTTCACGCAGGCCCTCGACGAGCAGCGGGCCGCTGGTGTCGGTGTAGACGCCGGCCGCCGCCCGGTTGCTCGCGACGACGACGCGGGCCCGGATCACGGCCGGTCCGCCGGCCGGGTCCAGGTGCCGTTGCGGCCACCTTCTTTGCTGATGACCCGGATCGCCTCCACCGACGCCGCCGGGTCGACGGCCTTGACCATGTCGATCAGGGTCAGGCCGGCGGTGGCGACGGCGGTCAGCGCCTCCATTTCCACCCCGGTCCGGTCGGCGGTCTTCGCGGTCGCCACGATCTCGACGGTCGTCTCGTCCAGCCGCAGGTCGACGGTGACGCCGTGCAGTGCGATCGGATGACAGAGCGGGATCAGGTCGGGGGTGCGCTTGGCGCCCATGATGCCGCCGATCCGGGCGACCGCCAGGGCGTCGCCCTTGGGCAGCCCGTCGCGGCGCAACAGTTCGACGACCTGTGCGGTGGTCTGGAGGCGCCCGGCGGCGACGGCGCGCCGGACGGTCTGCTCCTTGGCGGAGACGTCGACCATCCGGGCGGCACCGGCCGGGTCGACGTGGGTGAGGTTTGCGGAGTCGGCCACGGCACGAGCCTATCGAGCGCTCTTATCGTCGGGTGCGTTGATGCCACGGCGGACGCGATCGCGGCCTCTCGTACCCAATTCATTGGACGAGGTTGATCGACAATTGTCGACACTTGCGGAGCGCCGCAGCTTTGCTGATCTTGGTGAACGCCAGACTTCGCCAAAACGGGGTACCCGCCCTGAAAGTTCACCGTTCGGTATTGCGCCCGTCACATCCGACGGCAGATTACCCGGCCCACCCAACGGCGGATGGTTGCTGGCCGGACGGCTGATGGGCCCTCCGTACGCCACGGGCGACGTCATGGGAAGCTGCGTCCGCGGCAAACTCCGCAGGACTCCGATAAGCCCCCGAGAGGCACCGAACAAACGCACTCAGTTTCCTTATGCAAACACCGAGTAACAGA
Organism: Polymorphospora sp. NPDC050346; assembly: GCF_040655695.1. NCBI lineage: Bacteria > Bacillati > Actinomycetota > Actinomycetes > Micromonosporales > Micromonosporaceae > Polymorphospora > Polymorphospora sp. NPDC050346. The sequence goes on from NZ_JBFAKM010000005.1 coordinate 174,357, forward strand.
AACGGCTAGGCTTGACTAATGGTGAGCATAGCGACATTTAATGGTCGATAAAACGCGATCCACGTCTTAGGCTCCTGCCCAGCAAAGCGAACGGGAATGGCACAAAAGCCAAACCGACTAAACGTTCGACAGGCATCGGGGAACCAAAGGAGACGGACATGCGTTCGCACGAGTGGGGCTGATGTCACCCTGTCGCCCGAGGGTGACTGGACGTAGTCTTGCGGGACGCACTGGGTAGCTGGTCAGGAGCAGGTGTGACTCGTACGAATCGACGTGATGCTGGGACCGATCGGCGGCTGCTGCTGCTAGTCGGTCCCGTCGTCATTCTCGCGGTCGTCGCGACCGCGGTGTCGATCTACCGCCTGGCAACCGTCGAACCGCGGGTGAGCCTCCCGATCCTGCTCACCCTGACCCTTCTCGCCGCGGTCGGCTTCACCATCAAGGTGACGGTCCGGATCCGCAGCACCAACCACCACATCGCCTGGTCCGAAACCGCCATCCTGGTCGGCCTCGCCCTCGCCCCCGCCGAATGGGTGGTGCTCTGCGTCGGCGTCGGCATCGGCGCCTCGATGATGCTGGCCCCCAACCGGCTCCCCCTGATCAAGGCCGTCTTCGGCATCGCCAAGAACATGAGCCTGGCCGGCGCGGCCGGGCTCGCCCTGCACCTGTCCGGCTGGGACCCCGGCCGGCAGCCGATCGAGATGGTCGTCCCGCTCGCGGTCGCCTACTGCACCGCCGTCGTGCTCGACGAACTGCTGACCCTGCCGGTCATCGCGCACGCCACCGGCAAGAGCGGCCGCGAACTCTTCCGCCAGCACCTCGGCCTGCGGGTGGCCAGCGCCGTCGCCCGGTTCCCGGTGATCGTCGGCACCCTGGCCATCCTCAGGATCGACAACTGGCTGCTGGTCGCCGTACCCCCACTGCTGCTGAGCCTGCACCTGGCCTACTCGGCCCGGGTCCGCAGCCAGGTCGAACGCACCGCCTGGCGACAGCTCGCCCAGGCCACCGACGCGCTCAACGTCGTCGACCTCGACGTCGTGCTCGCCACCGCGGTCCACCAGGCCAGCGAACTGTTCTCCGCCGACGAGGTCGACGTCGAACTGACCGACCGCGGCCGGACCGTACGCGGAAACACCGGAGAGATCGTCTACGACGGGTCGAGCGCCGACGCGCCCCCCGCGCAGGGGTGGGTCGTCCAGGAGAAGCTGGTCGGCCACGACGAAAGCCACGACCTCGGCATCGTCCGGCTCCGGTTCCGGGCCCCGGTGGAACTCAACGAGCGCGAAGAGTACACCCTGAGCACCTTCGCCTCCGCACTGTGCACGGCCGTACGCAACGCGTCGGCGTACCAGGAGCTGACCCGGGTCGCCGACGAGCACGCCGCGGCCGCCTCCCACGACGCCCTCACCGGCCTCGGCAACCGCCGGCAACTGCTCGACCACGGCACCGAACTGCTCGGCCAGCGCCACGCCGACGGGGTCACCGCACTGCTGCTGATCGACCTCAACCACTTCAAAGAGGTCAACGACACCCTGGGCCACGGCGCCGGCGACGAGGTCCTGATCCAGGTGGCCGACCGGCTGCGCAGCGCCGCCCAGGGCGACGACCTCGTCGTACGGCTCGGCGGCGACGAGTTCGCCGTGCTCTTCCAGGGCCTGTCCGCCCCGGCGGTCGCCACCCACCGGGCCGAACGCCTGCTCGCCGCACTGCAGGAGCCGCTCGACATCGACGGCATGCGACTGCGGGTCGAGGCCAGCGGAGGCATCGCGGTCGCCCCGCCCAGCGGCGGAATGCCTGAGTTGCTACGCCGCGCCGACGTCGCCATGTACCAGGCCAAACGCTCCGGAGGGCAGCAGCGGATCGCCACCTACGCGCCAGCCAGTGACACCGCCGACGTCGTACGGCTGTCCCTCGGCGGCGACCTGCCCCGGGCCGTCGCCGAACACGAGTTCTGCGTCGACTTCCAGCCGATCGTCGACCTCGGCACCGGAGCCGTGGTCGCCGCCGAGGCGCTGGCCCGCTGGCACCACCCCGACCGCGGCGACATCGACCCGATCCGGTTCCTGGAGACCATCGAACGATCCGGGCTGCTGGCGACGTTCGCCGACACCGTGCTCGACGAGGCGCTGACCGCCGCCGAAACCTGGCGGGCGGCCGGATTCGACCTGCCGGTGGCGGTCAACGTCGCCCCGCGGAGCCTGCTCGACCCGCAGTTCCCCGACCGGGTCGCCAACCGCCTGCGGGCCCACGACCTCCCCCCGGACCGGCTCTTCCTCGAACTCACCGAGACGCTGACGGTCAGCCAACTGGAGGTCGTCGACCAGGTCCTCGAACGCCTGCGCACCGAAGGCGTACGCCTCGCCCTCGACGACTTCGGCAGCGGCTCGTCCTCGCTGTCGGTGCTGTCCCGCATCGCCGTACACGAGCTGAAGATCGACCGGGCGTTCGTGGTGGCGATGGACACCTCCGCCGAGGCGCTGGCCGTCATCCGGTCCACCGTCGACCTCGGCCGCAGCCTCGGACTCTCGGTGGTCGCCGAAGGGGTCGAGAGCGAGCCGCAACGCCACGCGCTGTGGGAACTGGGCTGTGCCGCCGGGCAGGGGCACCTTTTCGCCCGCCCGATGCCGGCCACCCGGATGCTGGCCACCCTGCGCCGCAGCGCCGGCCAGTTCGCCCCGCCCCTGCACGACGAGGGCGCCGTCGTCCACCTGAAGTCCGGGCGGCGGCCGGGTGGGCGGGGCCGCTCCGACCGTCTGCCACACTTGCCCGCGTGATTCCCACCGAGCCAGGCCACGCCGTACGCCGCCGGTGGTCGTCGATCGACCGGGCCGCCGGCGGACTCGCCGCCGACCTCGGCCTCTACACGCTCTCCGCGATCTTCGCCGCCGTCACCGCGGCCACCTCCACCCTGCTGCCGCACCGGGCCTGGGGTGCGGTGGCGGCCGTCGGCTACGCCGCCGCGGCGCTCGTCGTCGTCGGCCAACTTGTCGCCCGGCGGACCCGGCCCGCAGCGTCGATCGCCGGCACCGCCGCCCGCGCCGCCGTCACGGCCCTGGCCTTCGCCGCGACCGCCCTGCTGCCGATGGTGCTCCAGGCCATCCAGCGGGCCGGCGGCCGGACCGACCGGGCGCAGGAAGAGGTCGTGGTCGTCGAACACGGCGGTGCCCGCCTGCTCGACCACGGCACCCCCTACCTCGGCACCGACGCCATCGCCGCACTGCCACCCGGCGAGCAGCTCCTCGGCTACCTGCCCTACCAGCCGGGGATGGCCCTGTTCGGGCTGCCCCGGGCACTGGCCGGTGACGGCTGGTGGACCGACGCGCGGATCTGGTTCGCGGTCGCGACCGTCGTCGCCCTGGCGCTGGCCGCCGGCACTGTCCGTGGCACCGGCGCCCGGCTGACCGCCGACCGGACCGCCGACCGCGACGCGGCCCTGGTCCGGGCGGTGCAGCTCGCCACCGTACTGCCGGTCTGCGCGCTGACGCTGGCCACCGGCGGCGACGACCTCCCCGTACTCGCGCTCTGCCTGCTGGCCCTCGCCCTGTGCGCGGCCGCCCGGCCCGGGGCGGCCGGCGTCGCGGTCGGACTCGCCGCCGCCCTCAAGCTCTTCGCCTGGCCGGTAGCGCTCGTACTGCTGCTGCACGCGGCGACCCACGGCCGGCGCCGGCTGGGCCGGATGGCCGCCGGCGCGGTCGGCCTGCCGGCGCTGGCCCTGCTACCCGCCGTCCTGGTCGACCCGGCCGCCTTCGTCGACAACGTCATCCGGTTCCCGCTCGGCGACGCCCTGGTGACCAGCCCCGCCCAGTCGCCGTTCCCCGGCTACCTGATCGCGTCGGCGCTGCCCGGTGGCCGCTGGATCGCGGCGGCGCTGCTGGTCGCGGCCGGCCTGGCGATCGCCGTCCACCTCGCCCGCCGCCCGCCGCGCGGCGCCGCGACCACCGCGCTGATCTGCGGATACGGCCTCCTCGCCGCCATCCTGCTGATGCCGTCCACCCGGTTCGGCTACCTGCTCTACCCGGTGGCGTTCCTGGCCTGGGCCCCCGCCCTGCGCCACGCCGAAGCCGAACCCGGCACCGCGGCCCCGGTCGGCACCGGCGACTCCCCGGCCCTGGAGACGGCGGGCTGATGCGGGCCGGCCCGCTGGTGGTGGTCGCGGCCGGCGGCGCGCTCGGGTCGGCCGCCCGCTACGGCCTGGCCGAAGCCTGGCCCGGCCCCGCCACCGGCTTCCCGTGGGCGACCCTGGTCACCAACCTGATCGGCTGCGCCCTGCTCGGCGCGCTGATGCAGGTCGTCACCACCAAGACCGACGCCCACCCGCTCGTCCGGCCGTTCCTCGGCACCGGAGTGCTCGGCGGGTTCACCACGTTCTCGACGTATGCGGTCGAAGCCCGTGACCTGGTCGCCGGCGGATACCTCGGACCGGCCGCCGGCTACGTGCTCGGCACCCTGGCCGGGGCGCTGCTCGCCGTACGCCTCGGGATCTGGGCGGCGGCCCGGTGGGGGCGGCCGTGACCCTGCTGCTCGTCCTGGCCGGCGGTGCCCTCGGCGCCGTCTGCCGGTTCCTCGTCGGACAGGCGGTGACCGGCCGGCTGCCGTGGGGCACCTTCGGGGTCAACGTGGTCGGCTCGGCGCTGCTCGGGCTCGTCGCCGGTGCCGGCAGCGCCCTGCCCGGCTGGATCGGCCCACTGGTCGGCACCGGATTCTGCGGGGCATTGACCACATACTCCGCGTTCGCGTACGAGACGGTCGACCTGGCCAGCGGCCGGCACTCCCGGCTCCGCGCGGTCGGCTACGTCGCCGGCACCCTGCTGGTCGGTCTCGCCGCCACCGCCGTCGGCTGGCTCGCCGGTGATCGGTTCCTCGGCGGCACACCAATCTGAGGCGTTTCCCGGCCGTCCGCGACCGGGCCGCGTAGACCTGAGGAATGGGAAAGGTCTACCGCGACCGGGCGGTGGCGGGTGCGGAACTCGCCGACCACCTGGCAAGTCTCGCCGATCAGCCCGATGTCACCGTCCTTGGCCTCGTACGCGGCGGAGTGCCGGTCGCCGCCGTGGTGGCCGAACGGCTGCACGCCCCGCTGGACGTACTGGTGATCCGCAAGCTGGGCGTACCGTGGGCGCCCGAGTTCGCATTTGGTGCCATCGGCCCCGGCGGCGTACGGGTCGTCGACGAACGCACCGCGAGCGGGCTCGACCCCGCCGACATCGACGAGGTGACCCGCCGGGAATCCGCCGAACTCGAACGCCGCGAGCGGCACTACCGGGGCGGCCGGCCGCCGCTCGACCTCACCGGCCGGACCGCCGTCATCGTCGACGACGGGCTCGCCACCGGCGCCAGCGCCCGCGCGGCGGCCGAGGTCGCCCGCCGGCTCGGCGCCCGGCGGATCGTGCTCGCCGTACCGGTCGGCGCGGTCGACGCGACCGACCGGGTGAAGGCTGTCGTGGACGAACTGGTCTGCCCGGTCTGCACCCCCGAGTTCGGGGCGGTGTCGATGTTCTACGCCGACTTCCACGAGGTTTCCGACGCGGAAGTGACAGCCCTGCTGAACCCGTCCGGGTGACGCCGACCGGTAACGTCGACGTATGCAGATGACCTGTCCGAAGTGCCGGGGCGACATGCGCCAGTACGAGCGCAGCGGCGTCACCATCGACCAGTGCGGCGAGTGTCGCGGCATCTTCCTCGACCGGGGTGAGTTGGAGCGGCTCTTCGAGGCCGAGGCCAACTGGAACCGGCAGCACCCGCCCACGCCGCCCGGCCAGCCGCCGGCGTACGCCCCGCCGCCGCCCGGCGCACCGCCGGGATACGCTCCGCCGCCCCCGCCCGGCGCGCCGCCCGGGTACGCACCGCCCCCGCCGCCCGGTGGTGGATACCAGCCGCCACCACCTCCCGGCTACCGGCAGGCCGCGCACGTGCCACCGCCCCCGCCGGCCGGGCACGGCTACCCGCCGCCCCACGGTGGCGGCCACTACGGCTACCACGGGCACTACCGGCAGAAGCGCCAGAAGAGCTTCCTCAACGAACTGTTCGACTGACACCGCGCCGGACACCCGGCACCGGCCCGGCTCCGCGACGTGCGGCCCGGGTCGGTGCCGGCCGGCAAGCTGACGGCCCGACCCCGGCGCCGGGTGGCCGGCCGGGGTCCGGCGGATGAAGGTTGGCCGATGGAACCGGGTCGCGGGAAGCATTCCGGCGGACCCGCGTGCCAGGCTGGTGCGATGACGGCGGCCTCTCCCCGCGACGCACCCGCGGCCCTCGACGCCGCATACGCCGGCATCACCGACGTGGTCGGCGGGATCGACGACGTCGACCTGCTGCTTCCCACCCGGTGCCGCGGCCTGCTGGTGGCCGACCTGCTGGTGCATCTGCTGGCCGACGCCCGACGGGCCCTGCTCGCGTTCGCCAATCCGGTCGACGGCCCGGCCGACACCGACGCGGTGAGCTACTGGCGCCGGTACACCACGACCAGAACCAACGAAGATCTGGTCTGGGACGTGTGGCGGCACCGGCGGGCGAGCGCCGCCTTCGAACGCCCCGACGACATCGCGGACGCGTGGGTGGAGACCTCGACCGCCGTGGTGGGGGCGGCCCGCGCCGCGCCGTACGGCGCCTTCGTCGCCTCGCAGGGCCGGGTGCTGTCCGTACCCGACTTCGTGGCGACCCTGGTCACCGAGGCTGCCGTGCACCATCTCGATCTGATCGTGGAGCTGCCGTCGGCGCCTCCGCCCGCCCCGGCCGCGTACGGGCCGGCGGTCGCCACCCTCGACGGCCTGCTCGGCGACGACGCGGTGCGGCCCGCCCGGTGGAGCCCGGCCGAATACCTGCTGAAGGCGACCGGCCGGGTCGCCCTCGACGACCGGGACCGCTCCGACCTGGGGCCGGCGGCGATCTGGTTCCCGCTGCTCGGCTGAGCGGCGGTACGTCTCAGTTGATGGCCATGTCGACGAAACGCGACAGGTGCAACTGGGCGGCGACGGTGATCGTGTCGGTGGGACCGTTACGGTGCTTGGCCACGATGAAGTCGGCCTCGCCCGCGCGCGGCGACTCCTTGTCGTAGTAGTCGTCGCGGTGCAGCAGGATGACCACGTCGGCGTCCTGCTCGATGGAGCCTGATTCACGCAGGTCGGACAGTTGTGGGCGCTTGTCGGTGCGCTGCTCCGGCCCACGGTTCAGCTGGCTGACCGCGATGACCGGGCACTCGACCTCCTTGGCGAGCAGCTTCAGACCACGGGACAGCTCGGCGACCTCCTGCTGACGGCTCTCGGTCCGCTTCGGCGAACTCATCAGCTGGAGATAGTCGACGACGATCATCTTGAGGTCGTGCCGCTGCTTGAGCCGCCGGGCCTTGGCCCGGATCTCCATCAGGTTCATGTTCGGGGTGTCGTCGACGAACAGCGGCGCCTCGCTGATCTCGCCCATCCGGCGGGCCAGCTTGCTCCAGTCGTCGTCGGAGAGCTGACCGGAGCGCAGGACGTGCAGCGGCACCCGGGCCTCGGCCGAGAGCAGCCGCATGACGATCTCGACCTTGCTCATTTCCAGGGAGAAGATGGCGCTGGCGCAGTTGTGTCTGACGGCCGCGTTTCGAGCAAAGTCCATGGATGCCGTCGACTTGCCCAGGCCGGGCCGGCCGGCGACGATGATCAACTGGCCGGGGTGCAGGCCGTTGAGCAGTCGGTCGAGGTCGCTGAACCCGGTCGGCACGCCGGTCATCACGCCGCCCTGGGCGCCGACCGCCTCGATCTCGTCGAGGGTGGGCTGGAGCATGTCGGCGAGCACCGCGAAGTCTTCGCTGACCCGCTTTTCGGTGACGTCGTAGATGGCCTGCTGGGCCAGGTCGACGATGTCGTCGACGTCGCGCCCGCCGCCACCACCGGAGCCGTATCCGAGTTGCACGATCCGGGTGCCGGCCTCGACCAGCCGGCGCAGCACCGCGCGCTCGGCGACGATGCGGGCGTAGTAGGAGGAGTTGGCGGCGGTGGGGACGCTCGCGATCAGCGTGTGCAGGTAGGGCGCGCCGCCGATCCGGCCGATGTCGCCGGAGTCGACCAGGGCGGCGGTGACCGTGACCAGGTCGGCCGGCTCGCCCCGGCCGTAGAGGTCGAGGATGGCGTCGAAGATGGTGGCGTGCACCGGGCGGTAGAAGTCGTTCGTCTTGAGGATCTCGACGACGTCGGCGACCGCGTCCTTGGAAAGCAGCATCCCGCCGAGGACGCACTGCTCGGCGGCGATGTCCTGTGGGGGCGTCTTGTCGAACTGGCCGGGTGGCGGCCCGCCCTGCCCGCCTGGTCCGCCCGGCCCGCCCTTGGGGGGTCCCGACGGTCTCGCCTCTGCCGCGCGCACGTCGTCGTCGATCGACATGTCACCCCTCCGTCCGATCGGGCGACCCACCCCAGCAAAGCGCCTGGGTAAGACAGTTTCTGCCGGCCACGTCCCGTCGTGTGACCGGGGTGGAGTCACATCCGCGAGGCAGGGCCGAACGGTCACCATACGAATCCCGGGTTGGTTGGCCAAACCGGCCGGTGGACAAGCCTTGGGACAACCTGTGGACAGAAAGCCTCCAGGCTGTGCGCTTGGCTGTGCACAACCTGTGGATAACTCACGAGTAGGTGGAGTTACCTGGCCTTGACCTGTGGTTACAGAATCCACATGCTGTGGATAACGAAAATCCGCCAGGTTGGCACATCGGTGCCGGGCGATCGCGGGCTCCGACGGTTGTGTCTGGATGGCCGATTGCGCCCCGATCTGAGAGAGGTCAGGCTCCGGCCGTGGACTACCGGGACCGGCGGCACGACGGACGGCCCGACCATGCCTGGGCCGGCCCCGACGACCAGGCGGTCGGCCACCCCGGCGACGACCGCTCCCGGCTGCCCGCGACCGGAACCGACCGCTCACCGCTGCCCGGTCCGGTGCCCCACCAGGGCGGCCGGCACCACCGCGCCGAGGAACGAAACGACACCGACGAGCGTCCGGCCGACCGGCACGACGCCGGCCCGACCTGGCGACAGACCGAGACCACGACCAGTTGGCAACGCGTCACGCAGACCCGGGACTGGCGTGAGACGACCAGCACCTACGACTGGTCGACGACCGCCGACGACGGCTACGGCGGAAACTGGCGGCACGACGAGCCGGTGTCCCGCGGCCGACGACGCCGCGAACGGGGCGACTGGTCCACGTCGACCGAGACCGGTGAGTGGAGCCGTCACGACCACACCGGGCAGTTCGACCGGGTGACCGGCGCCGGCGGCGATCCGGCCGGCCGCAGCGACCGGTGGGGTGGCGGTGGGTACCCCCGCCCGCCCACCCCCGCCCCCGACGACACGTCCGGCTGGTCGATGTCCGCCGGCCGGTCCCGCGGATCGGCGGAGGCCGGGCCGGGCGAGACGCCGTACGGCGACGAGGGCCGACGGCACGGGCCGGAACGTGACCGGCACGGGCAGCCGGCGAACGGGCGGAAACGCACCGCCGAGACCGGGCAGTGGAGCAGCTACACCGACACCGGCCAGTGGGACCGGATGACCGACACCGGCAGCTGGGCGCCGCGGTCCGACGGCGAGCCGCCGTACGGGTCGGGGGCCGGCCGGTCGGAGCCGTCCGACCGTTACGGGTCGGCGCCGGACCGGGCCGACACCGACGGCCGGAACCGCCGCGCCCGGCACCACCGCGACGACGAGTTCTGGGCCGGCACGAGACTGGCCGAAGACGACCCGCGCTGGGTCGAGACGCCGCCCACCGCGCCGCGCTCGCCGGCGGTCAGCTTCCCGGGCCCGGGGCGGTCCGACGAGATTCCGCCCGACGGGTCGCACCCGGCCGCCACCATCCCGCCCCAGCCCCGCACCCGGCGGGCCACCACCGCCGAGGCGCCGGGCCGGGCCACAGCCACCCGTACGGCGCCCACCCGCCCGGCGACCCGCGACGACGGTCTGCTCGACCCCGATCCGGGCGGTGCCGTCGCCTCGGTGCTCTACACGGCGGCGTGGTACGCCGTACCGCTGCTGTTCTTGTTCGTCTGGATGCTGACCCTCGACTCCACCGCGCCGGCCGGGTGTGTGACCGACGCGGCCGGCGGTGGCTGCGGGTCGCCGCGGGCGAACGCGGTCAATTCGATGCTCGACGGCGCTCCCCGGTTCGGGGCGGCCCTGGCGACCAGTCTGGCGGTCGCCGTCCTGTTGCGCTGGGCGAGCGGTACGTGGCGGGCGGTCAGCGTCGGTCTCGCCGCGGCCGTCGTCGGGGGTGGCCTGTCCACGGTGCTGCTGAGCGCCATCACCGGCGAGCCGCTCGGCTGAGCGTCACTGCCGCAACCACCGGCAGGTCTCGGGTTTCGTACGACCCGGTCACAGCGGGGCACGGTCAGATATCGGCTCGGACTCGACCGGAGCCGGCCCCGACATCGGATGGTCTGAATGGCATCAGAAGATCCGGCGGCGCCGGGCGGGAGACGCCGGTGCCGGCGCCCGTCCCGGGCCGGGCCGGATCTCGTCGGCCGAACCTGCCCGTAGGAGGACACCGATGGCCCGTTTCCGTCGCCCGTCGAGAGTCGCCGTGCTGGTCGTCGCGCTGTCGGCGGTGCTCGCCGGCAGCGCCTGCACCGCCGAGCGGTCCGCGTCGGACACCGCCGCCCACCGCAACGCGCCGACCCAGCCGGATCGGCGTACGGAGCCCAGCCCGATCCCGTTCACCGGCGGCGAGACCCGGACCGACGAGGATCCACAGTCGACGTTCGGGGTGGATGTCGACACCGCGTCGTACGGCTACGCCCGGCGACTGATCAACGACGGCCGGCTGCCCGACGGGGCGGATATCCGTCCCGAGGAGTTCGTCAACGCCTTCGACCAGGAGTATCCCGAACCGGCCGGCGACGGGTTCGCGATCCACGTCGACGGGGCCCGGCTGCCCGATCGACATCGGCCCGAGCCGGCCGGCGACGTACGGCTGCTCCGGGTCGGTCTGCAGACCCGGGGCGAGGATCCGGCGACCCGGCCGGACGCGGCGCTGACCTTCGTCGTCGACGTGTCCGGGTCGATGCGCGAGCCGGGCCGGCTGGACCTGGTCCAGGACGCCCTGCACACCCTGGTCGACCAGTTGCGGGACACCGACTCGGTGGCGATCGTGGCGTTCAGCCGGGAGGCGCGGACCATCCGGAAGATGACCCGTGCCGGCGACGCGGACGCGCTGCACGACGCGATCGACTCGCTGAAGACCCAGAACAGCACCAACCTGGAGGCCGGGCTGGAGCTGGGCTACCGGGTGGCCCGGGACGGCTTCCGCGAGGACGCCAGCAACCGGGTGATCCTGCTTTCCGACGGGCTGGCCAACGTCGGCAACGACACCGCGGAACCGATCCTGGCCCGGGTACGCGAGGAGGCCGCCAAGCAGATCGCGCTGCTCGGGGTCGGGGTGGGCAGCGACTACGGGGACAGCCTGATGGAGCAGCTCGCCGACCGGGGCGACGGTTTCGTGGTGTACGTCAGCGAGCCGGAGCAGGCACGAGAGGTCTTCGTCCGGCGGCTGCCGGCCACCCTGGCGGTACGCGCGCTCGACGCCAAGGTGCAGGTGACGTTCGACCCGGCGACGGTCCGGGCGTACCGGCTGATCGGCTACGCCAACCGGGCGATCGCCGACGAGGACTTCCGGGACGATCGGGTCGACGGTGGCGAGGTGGGTCCGGGGCACAGCGTGACCGCGCTGTACGCGGTACGGGTGAACGACCGGGTGCCGGCCGGTGCCCGGGTAGCCACGGTCGACGTACGGTGGCTCAATCCGCAGGACCGGTCGGCGTCGGAGACGTCGTCGGGGGTGACCGCGGGTGCGCTGACCGGCGGGTTCGAGGCGGCGCCCGCGCGACTGCGGGTCTGCTACGCCGCCGGGTACTTCGCGGAGACGCTGCGCGGTGGGTCGGAGGCGACATACGCCGACCTCGCCACGGTGGCCGATCGGGCGGCGGGGGAGACCGAGGATCGGCAGGTGGACGACCTGGCCAAGGTCATCCGGCGCGCGGGCACCCTGGACTGAGCCGCCGCGCCGGTCACGACAGCAAAGAAATGGGGGTCCACCGGCGCCGGTGGACCCCCATTTTCGTGTTGCCTTACTTGGCCCGCACCACGTTCAGGCTGAACTTGGCGGTGACCTCCGGGTGCAGCTTGACGCCGACCGGGTAGGCGCCGACCGACTTGATGCTGCCGGGCAGTTCCAGCCGGCGACGGTCGAGGGTCGGGCCGCCGGCGGCCTTGACCGCGTTGACGATCTCAGCCGCGGTGACCGAGCCGAAGAGGCGGCCGCCGTCGCCCGCGCGGGCGGTGAGGCTGACCTTGAGGCCCTCGAGCTGGCCCTTGACCTCGTTGGCGTGGCCGAGGTCGCGGATCTCACGGGCCGAACGGGCCCGCTGGATCACGGTGACCTGCTTCTCCGCGCCCTTGCTCCACGGGATCGCGAAGCCCTGCGGGAGCAGGTAGTTGCGGCCGTAGCCGCCCTTGACCTCGACGATGTCGCCGGGGGTGCCGAGACCGGACACCTCCTGAGTCAGGATGATCTTCATTTCGGTGCCCCCTCTCAGCGCGCCGTGGTGGTGTACGGCAGGAGCGCCATCTCACGGGCGTTCTTCACCGCACGGGCGATCTGGCGCTGCTGCTGGGAGGTGACCCCGGTGACCCGCCGAGCGCGGATCTTGCCGCGGTCGGAGATGAACTTGCGCAGCAGCGCGGTGTCCTTGTAGTCGATGTAGGTGATCCCGTCCTTGTCGAGCGGGTTCACCTTCTTCTTCGGCTTGCGCAGTGCCGCAGCCTTCGCCATTGCTCTTGCTCCTGGTTTGCGGTCCCGGCCGCTGGGGGCCGGCATCAGAACGGGGGCTCGTCGTCGAAGTTTCCGCCACCGCCCGAACCGGAACCGGAGGAGGCGGGCGCGGCCGTGGCCCACGGGTCGTCGAAGTTGCCTCCGCCGCCACCCTGGCCACCACCGCCGGAGGCACCGAAGCCGCCGCCGCCCCCGCCGGAGCGGGACATCTTCTGCACCTTCGCCGTGGCGTAGCGCAGCGACGGGCCGATCTCGTCGACCTCGAGCTCGATGACGGTGCGCTTCTCACCCTCGCGGGTCTCGTAGGACCGCTGACGCAGCCGTCCCGAGACGATCACGCGGGCGCCCCGCTGCAGCGACTCGGCGACGTGCTCCGCCGCCTGGCGCCACACCGTGCAGGCGAGGAACAACGCCTCGCCGTCCTTCCACTCGCCGGAAGCCTTGTCCATGAACCGGGGCGTCGAAGCGACCCGGAACTTTGCGACCGCCGCACCCGACGGGGTGAAACGCAACTCGGGGTCATCGGTCAGGTTGCCGATGACCGTGATCGTGGTGTCTCCTGCCATGACCATCTCCTCGCGCACTCATCTTCGTCCGCGCACAGGCTCGCAGAGCCGTACGACAGTGATGAGGCTGATCCGGGCGGGCCGGGGTACGCGTCAGCGCGTCTCCGGCCGAATGACCTTGGTGCGCAGCACCGACTCGTTGAGTCGGAGCTGACGGTCCAGCTCGGCAACGGCCGCAGGCGTGGCCTGCAGGTCGATGACGGCGTAGATGCCCTCGGCCTTCTTGTTGATCTCGAACGAGAGGCGCCGGCGGCCCCAGACGTCGAGCTTCTCCACCGAGCCACCCGCAGTGCGGATCACGTTGAGATACGTGTCGAGCGACGGGGCGACGGTGCGCTCCTCGAGACTCGAGTCGAGGATCACCATGATTTCGTAATGACGCAAGACTTACTCACCTCCTATGGGCTGGCGGTCACGGTCCTTCCGTGACAGGAGGTCGTGCGTCGTCGCCGGCCGGACGGTGGGGGAACCCACGAGCGGACGGACAACCCCACGAGAGTACCGGGTGCACCGCGTCGGGACATGGCCACCCCCGGTGACCCGCCGGTACGGCGGGGCCGTTCGGTCGCGGGTACGGCGAGGGCTCCTCCGTTCACCGGAGGAGCCCTCGTCGTTCTCGTGGCCGCGGGGCGCGCTATCCGCATTCTTTGGGTGGGACCTGGGGAGGAACGACCACACCGACGAGGTTGGATAGGAGGCGCCCCGCGGAGCCTTTATGTCGCGCCGTGTCAGGAGCTGCCGGCGCCAGATATGTAGCACTAAGCCGGAGCAGTCCGGCTTGTTCGTTGAGCAATAATAGCCCGAATTGCACCTGCAGATACGCCAACGACGCAAACCGTCGCGACAAGTGCCAGAAGGCCGATCGGACCGGTGTCCCGAATCGGTTCGACCGACGCCATCGGCTCGGCCGCGGCGTCGTCACCGGGATCCGCCGGCGGCAGATCGAGCCCTGCGGCCGGCACCGGGCCGCCGCTGGCCGGCCCCTCCGAGCCCGGCGTGGACGTCGGAGCCGTCGACGGGGTGACCGAGACGCCCGCCGACGGCGTGGCAGCCGCCCGCGGGGCCACGGTCGACCGCGGCGTCTCCTCCACCGGCCGGGTGGGCGACGGACGCCCAGGTGTCGGCGTGGTCGGCTGCGCCGTCGGCCGGCCGGGCGCGGACTGCGGCGGTGGGACCGCCGCCGCGACGTCGACGCGTACGGCCGACTCCTCCGACAGCACGCAGACGGGCTTGAGGGCCAACTTGACCGGACCGCGCCGGAAAAGCACGTCGGCGGTCGCACCGGCCGCGACCTCGCCCTGTGCCGAGCCGTCGAGCAGCAGCCGGGCGCGGCGCCCGGTGTTGTTGACCACCCGCAGGGTGCTCTCCGCCGGCACCGTCACCGAACCGACGTCCGGCTTGGCGCCGCAGGCGACACCGAGGAGCCCGTCACCGCTGAACACCACCGTCTGGCCGCTCTCCTGCACCGGTGCGCCGGGCGTCGGGCCCGGTTCGGCGTACGCCGGACCACCGAACAGCAGCGGCGCGCCGAGAAGCAGGGCGCCGACCGCGACGGCGGCACGACCATGTCGGGACAACAGCGACATCCACCATCTCCCAATGTCGATCTTCGGGTCGGGGTTGGGATCGGCGGCCCCGGCCCGTTGGTCATTGCAGGTAACGACGGGCCGGCACGGCGGGTGACGCGCACGACGCGGGCGATTCCCGAGCCGGCGGCCCACCCCGGCCGGCCCGGCCCGGCGGCAGGTACCCGTCGCACCGGCGACGTAGGCTCGCCTCCATGCGTATCGGAGCCCATGTCGACCCAGGCGACCCGCTCGCCGAAGCGGCCGCCCGCAAGGCCGAGGTCGTGCAGTTCTTCCTCGCCGACCCCAAGGGCTGGAAAGCACCGGAGGCCCGCGCCGACGCCGACGCGTTACGCACCGCGCAGGTCGAGATCTACGTCCACGCCCCGTACGTCGTCAACGTCGCCACGACCAACAACCGGATCCGGATCCCCAGCCGCAAGCTGCTGCTCAGCCATGCCACGGCGGCGGCCACCGTCGGCGCCAAAGGACTGATCGTCCACGGCGGTCATGTCGGCAAGGGCGACGACGTCGCGGTCGGCTTCGACAACTGGCGCAAGACCTTCGCGTTCGCCGCCGAGTCCGGTGGCTTCGCCACCCCGATCCTGATCGAGAACACCGCCGGGGGCGACAACGCGTGTGCCCGCCGGTTCGACGCGCTCGCCCGGCTGTGGGACGTCATCGGGTCGTACGACGTCGGGTTCTGCCTCGACACCTGCCACGCGCACGCGGGCGGCGAGGCGCTGCTCGACGTCGTCGACCGGGTCAAGGCCATCACCGGCCGGATCGACCTGGTGCACGCCAACAACTCCCGGGACGCCTTCGACTCCGGCGCGGATCGACACGACAACCTGGCACAGGGGATGATCGACCCCGAGTTGCTGGTCGCGGTGGTCCGCGCCGCCGGCGCACCGGTCGTCGTCGAGACCCCGGGCGGGGTCGACGGACAGGGCAAGGACATCGCATTCCTGCGCGACCGCGTCACCGCCTAGGGGAATCCGTATGAGCACCGAGCAGCCGAAGGTCTCCGACCGGGGCACGGACACCGGCCCGGCCGGGGCGACGAAAACCGGCGAACCGGCCGCCGAGCCGCCGCCCGTCGCTCCGGAGGCCGCCGCGTCGGAGCCCGCGAAGCCCACGACCGAACCGGCCGTGGACCGGCCGGCGAAGCCCGACACGGCGGCCGGCGCGTCCGGGTCGGCGACCCACGCCCCGGCGAAGGCCGACGACGCGGCTGCCAAGGCCGACAGCGGGACCGCGGCCCCCAAGGACGACCCGGCAAAGGGCGACGGGGACGCGGCGAAGGCAACGGCCAAGGACAACGTGGCCAAGGACAACCCGGCCAAGGACCGTGCGAAGCCCGTCCCCGTGGCCGCGCCCGGCGACCCGTTCAAGCCCAGCGAACGGGCCCGGCTCGCGGCGGAGGCCAAGGAGGCGGCACGGGCGAGGCGCGCCGCGAAGGCGAAGGCGAAGGCCGACGCCAAGGCGGCTGCCAAGGACAAGGTGGGCACGCAGACCAAGCCCGACGCCAAGGGCCAAGCGGGTGCGGAGATCAAACCCGACGCCAACGGCGAAGCGGGTGCGGAGGTCAAGCCCGACGGCAAGGATCCGGCGGCCGCCAAGACGGACCCGAAGGCGGCGGCCCCGGCGGCCACGATGACCGTCGTGAAGAAGGTCAGCCTGGTCAAGCCCGGTGACCGCTGGTCGGCGTTCGCACCGGCACCGCTCACCGTGCCCGGCCGCATCCGGCGGGTCGTCCACGCCATCGGACGCGGGCTGATCCACGAGTGGACGCTCGCCGCCGTCGGCGCGGTCGTGCTGGCCGTGCTGATGACCTGGCCGACGCTGCGCTACCCGCAGCACACGATCCCCCAGGACATCTGGGACCCGACCCTCCAGGCGTGGCAGATGGCCTGGTCCGGGCACATCCTGTTGACCGACCCCAGCCAACTCTGGCACTCCAACTCGTTCTTCCCGGAACGCTGGTCCTTCGCCTTCTCCGACACCCTGCTCGGCTACGCGCCGGCCGGCATGATCGGCGACGGCCCGGTCGCCGCTCTCGTCCGCTACAACATCATCTTCGTGCTGGTCCACGCACTGGCGTTCTTCGGCGCGTACGTGCTGGCCCGGCAGCTCGGAGCCGGCAAGACCGGGTCCGCGGTCGCCGGTGCCGCGTACGCGTACGCGCCGTGGCTGCTCTCCCAGGCCGGCCACCTGCACGTGCTGTCCAACGGTGGCATCCCGCTCGCGCTCGCGATGCTGGCCCGTGGCCACGGCTGGTCGATGAAGCACGGCTACCGCCCGGAGCGGCGGCACGCCGGCTGGGCGCTCGCCGGGTGGTTCGTGGCCGCCTGGCAGATCAGCCTCGGGTTCGGCATCGGCCTGCCGTTCGTGTACGTGCTGGCGCTCATCGTCGTCGTGACAGCCGTGATCTGGCTGGTCCAGCGGTTCCGGTCCACCGGCCCGAAGCGGCCGTTCGGCATCAAGCTGCTGCTCGCGGACCTGTTCGGCGGTGCGGCATTCGCCGCGACCGGGCTGGCACTGTCCATCGCCTACTTCAAGGTCGCCGAACTCCACCCGTCCGCCCGGCGGTCGGTCGGTGACCTGGAGCTCTTCTCGCCGCCGGTCGGCGGCTTCTTCACCGCGCCGCCCGAGTCGCGGATCTGGGGCGAGCTGCACGCCGGTGCCCGCGAGGCGCTGCCGTGGAACGCCGAGATGACGCTGCTGTCCGGCTTCGTGCTCTACGCGCTGGCCGCCGCCGGGCTGGTCTTCTCCATCTGGACGGTGCGTCAGCGGCTATTCCTGCTCGCCGCGGTGCTGGTCAGCGCCATCCTCTCGATGGGCACCCAGTTCTTCGGCGGGACGTTCACCTACGTTGCGTTGTTCGAGACGTTGCCCGGCTGGGACGGTCTGCGGACACCCGGCCGGCTGGCGATCTGGACCACGCTGTTGCTCGCCATCCTGGCCGCCGGATCGGTCAGCGCCCTCGTGGTCCGGGCGAAGGAAACCGCGGCCGAGCGGGTGCCGGCCCGCCCGGGGCCGTGGCTTCGGCTGGCGACCCTGCTGCCTCTGGTACTGGTCCTGGTCGAGGGGCTGAATGTCACCCCGCATCCGATCGTGCCGGCCCAGCCGGCGGCGTTCCGCCAGGTCGACGGGCCGATGCTGGTGCTGCCCAGCAACCAGGGCGTCGACCAGCACGTGATGCTCTGGTCGACCAGCCGGTTCCAGCCGGTCGTCAACGGCGGCAGCGGCTTCACCCCGCGCCGGCTCACCGAGATCCGCGAGGCGACCGCCAGCTTCCCCGACCAGGCGAGCGTCACCTACCTGCGTGACATCGGGGTGCGCACGGTGGTGCTGCTGCGCGACCGGGTGGCCGGTACGCCGTGGCAGACCACCATCGACCTGCCGGTCGACTCGCTCGGCATCCAGCGCGAAGACGTCGGCGAGGTTGTCGTCTTCCGGCTCTGACCAAGCGTGGCGGTCGCCGTCGACCGGCGACCGCCACGGGTGGAACGCGCTACGGGGTGCCGGCCCCCGACGCCGGTACGGGCAGCGGGGCCGGATCACCTCGTCGGCGACGTAGCCACTCGGCGTCGGGTGCGCCGTCGAACACCCCGCCGTCGGGATCGTCGTCGTACGTCCGCCGGACCCGGTCGTCCTCGGGCTTGAGGATCTCGCGGATCACGAGTACGCACAGGACGACGACGGTGATCAGGCGCAGGGACGCGGCGAGGACGAACACGCCCTCCGGAAAGACCTGCTTGCCCCCGGCGCCGAGCAGTTCGCCGTAGAAGGCGACGAAGTAGCCGACCTCCGCGAGCTGCCAGGCGAGGAACGCGCCCCACTTCGGCCGGGCGAGCACGATCAGCGGAAGCAGCCACAGGTTGAACTGCTGCGACCAGACCTTGCTGGTGATCAGGAAGGCGGCGACGACCAGGAAGGCCAGCGCGGCCAGCCGGGGCCGCCGGGGCGCGAGCAGCCCGAGCGCCCCGATCCCCAGGCACGCCAGGAAGAACAGGGCGTACGACACGTTGTTGAGCGTCGGGATGTTGTCGCTCAGCCACTGGAAGGGTCCCTGGTCGCCGGGTGACCCGCTGTTCCACTTCCCGTCGAGGTAACGCCCGATGTACCACAGCGTGCCCCAGTCGATCGGGCGCTCGGTGTTCAGCTCGAAGAACCGGTTCCAGCTCTCCCGGTAGGAAAGCGCCACCGGCAGGTTGAGCAACACGATCGTCACCAGGGTCGATCCGGCGGTGACGAGCACCTGTCTGAACCGGCCGGTACGCAACGCGAGCACGAGTAGCGGGCCGAGGACGAACAGCGGCCACATCTTCGCCGCCGCCGCGACGCCGAGCAGGATTCCGGCGGCCAGGGGTCGCTGTTTCGCCCAGGCGTAAAGGCCGAAGGCGGCGAACCCGATGACCAGGAAGTCCCAGTTGACGGTCGCGGTGACCAGCAGCGCGGGGGACAGGGCGAACAACGCCGCGTCCCAGGGTCTGCGGCGACGCAACGACAGGATCACCGCGACGGTGGCGACGGCGAGGACGCAGAGCACCAGGGCGTTGAGGTTGTAGAACCACATCGCCTGGTTGATCTCGGGACGGTCGCTGCCGAGTTCGTGCACCGGCAGCCCGAGGATCCCCATGAAGTAGCCGGTGACCACCGGGTATTCGACCGGGTGGTCCCGGTAGGGAACCTTGCCCTCGTTGAGGCCCTCGGCGTAGTAGAGCGCGAGCACGTCGGTGTAGCAGAACCGGGTGTACTGGACGTTGTTCTGCCAGGCACCGTCCTGGCAGGGCGACTTCTGCACCCAGTGCAGCGCCAGCGTCAGGCAGACCAGGGCGAGCACGATCCGGCTCGCGGTCCAGAACCCGCCGGACCACCGGCCACCCGGCGCGTCCTGGCGGACGGCGTGCTCGCCGAGCGGACCGCCGATCGCCTGGGACAGCCCCTTGACGAAGCCGTCCGACCTGGACGGATGATCGATCTTCTCCGCCCCGTCGTCCGGTTCGTCGGTACGCGACTCCGACTGCACGGTCATGACGCCGGCCGATTGATTCGCTCGCTCATGACTGGGAATCCTGCCCCACCGGGGGCCTGTTCGTCCCGCCTGTCCCGGGGAAAGTTCCCCGAAAACGGCGCCGGCGGCCGGGCAGAGGCCCGGCCGCCGGCGCGTCGTCCACCGCGGACTGTCGTTACCGCCACCTGGTCGGCGTCGGGGTCGGCCTGATCAGCCCGTCGAACGGGTTGTCGTCACCGCCGCCACCACCGCCCGGGTTGCCGCCGCCACCGGGGTTACCACCACCGCCGGGGTTGCCGCCGCCACCGGGGTTACCGCCGCCACCGGGGTTGCCACCACCGCCGGGGTTGCCGCCACCGGGGTTACCACCGCCCGGGTTGTCACCGCCCGGGGTCGGGCAGGTGATCCGCAGCGGGTCGGTGCATTCGGGGGTCGTTGGCACGACGGGCGGCGGCGACACACCGTTGGCCGCTGGGTGGTTCGGGTCGCCGGTGCTCTTCTTCTCCTTGAACGATTCGTTCTTGAGCTTGAGCGCGGCGTGCGCGTCCTCCATGAACTTGTCCCAGATTGCCGCCGGAGTGCCGGCACCACCCATCGGGTTACCGTTCGCCTCCTTCACCGCCTCACGCTTGCCCTTGGTGCCGACCCACACCGCGGAGGCGATCTGCGGCGTGGCGCCGACCATCCAGGCGTCGCCGTTGTCCCTCGTGTTCTGCCGGAGTTCCCAGGTGCCGGTCTTGCCGGTCGCCGGCCGGCCGCCCTTGAGCCCCTTGCCGATGTTGCCCGGGATCTTCTGCAGTACGGCGTTGAGCGAGTCCATCTGCTCGGGCTGGAAGACCTCCTTGGGCTTCAACTGCTCGCCGCCGACCTGGACCCACTCGCCGGCCGAGTTGCGTTCCTCGACCAGTTCGATGAAGTGGGCCTTGTGGTAGGTGCCCCGGTTGGCCAGGGTCGCCACCCCGTTGGCGTGGTCGAGCACGGTGATGCCGTACTGGCCGTAGCCGATCTGCTTGTCGAACTGCGACGGCGCGACGTCCGCGGGCTTGCTCTCCTGCAGGTTGATCGCCTTGGCGTCGTTGTTCCACATGGTGCGGATGCCGGCGTCGCGGGCCGCCTCCACGATCTTGTCCGGTCCGAGTTCCTTGGCGATCCAGTAGAACGGCGCGTTGTACGACTGGATCGTCATTTCCTCCAGCGAACACCACTTGGCACAGGAGTGCGTACGGCCGGCGTTGGAGATCTCGAAGTCGCCGTCCTTGATCTTCGTCGAGTCCCAGTGCGTGTCCATGGAGATGTTGGCCTTGAGAGCCGCCGCCAACGTATAGACCTTGAAGGTCGAGCCGGGGGCGTGACCACCGGTGGTGCCACCGTCGTTGGCGCCCGCGTAGTCGTAGTCCGTGCCGCTCTCACCGCCGTAGTAGGCGAGCACCCGACCGTTGTTCGGATCCACCGCGACCAGGGCGGCCATGTAGTTCTCGGGCAGCTTCGACATCGGCGACGCCTTGGACGCCCGACGGGACGCCTCCTGCGCCGCCTTCTGCACCCTGGGGTCGATGGTGGTCTTGATCCGGTAGCGACCCTTGCGCCAGTCCGTGATACCCATCGCCTCGAGCTCGTCGCGGACGTAGTTGATCACGTTTCCGGACGGGGTGTTGACGCCACAGTCGGTGGCGCAAGACTTCTTCGGGTCGTACTTCTTGAGGGTCTCCTCGGGGAAGACGGCGGCTGCCCGCTCCTCAGCGGTGATCCACTTCTTGTCCAGCATGTTGTTGAGCGTGTAGTTCCAGCGCTCCTCGGTGGCCGGCCGGTTGACCTGCGGGTCGTAACCCATGTGGCCGGTGACCCGGTCCGGCTCCGGCTGCTTGATCACCGATGCGAGGACGGCCGCCTCCGAGGGGGTGAGCGCCCCCTTCTCGCCGGGCGGGATCAGGACCGACTTCCCGAAGTAGGTCTGGGCGGCGGCCTCGATGCCGTAGCTGCCCCGGCCGAAGTAGATCGCGTTGAGGTAGTAGCCGAGGATCTGCTGCTTGTCGAGTTCCTGTTCGAGCTTCGAGGCGAGCAGCGCCTCGCGGAGCTTACGGCTGTAGCTGATGTCCGTCAGTTCGGCCACGTGCCGGGCGTACTGCTGGGTGATCGTCGAGGCACCCTGGGTCGCACCACCGGTGAAGTTGTTCCACGCGGCGCGGGCGATGCCCTTCATGTCGATGCCGGTGTGGTCGAGGAAGTTCTTGTCCTCGGCCGCCATCACGGCGTTTCCGACGACCGGCGAGATCTTGTCGGCCGGAACGATGGTGCGGTTCTGCTCACCGAGTTTCGCCAGCTGGCTGCCGTCGGCGTACATGATCGTGGTGGTCTCCGGCTCACCGAAGTCGGTCGGCGACTTGACGGTGGTGGAGAACCAGGCCAGGCCGACGACACCCGCCCCGGCCAACATGATCATTACGGCGAACGAGGCGATCAGCAGGTTGATCCGCTTACGCCGCTTGGCCTTCTTGCTCGGCGGGCCGCTGCGCCGGTTCCGGCGTCCACCGGATCCGGAGTCGTCGGGTCCGTCCGGGCCGAAACCACCCGGTCCCTTCGGACCGCGCGGGCCGCCCGGGCCGGAACCGCCCGGTCCGGCCGCCGCGGGTGTCACCGGACGGACGGAGGCCCGTCCGACGGTCGCCCGACCGGCGACCGGGGCGGCGCCGACGGTGGCCCGCCCACCGGGCCGGTCACCGCCGGGGCCGGGTACGACCGCGCGTCCGACCTGCGCCCGACCGGCCGGCGCGCTCCCGGTCCCGTTACCCGGACCGTTCACCGACGCACTACCAACCGACGCACTGCCAACCGAGGCGCTACCGACCGAAGCGCTGCCGCTGGCCGAGCTGCGGGCCGACGCGCCGCCAACCGAGGCACTACCGACCGAGGCACTACCGACCGACGCGCTACCGACCGACGCACTGCCAACCGAGGCGCTGCCCACCGAGGCCCGCCCGCTGGAGGCGCGGCCGGTGGCCGCGGCGCGGGGAGGGCCGGGCTCGCTGTAGCCCGCCGCGGCCCGCGGCACCTCGAAGCCGCCTGCCGGCTGTGCCGGCGAGTCGAATGCGTCCTGGCCAGAACGCCGGTACGGGTTCTCGGCCTCGGATCCGGAGTCGCCGTCGGAGCCGGAGATCCGGGCTCTTCCACGCGCGGAACTGGGGTCGCCGTACGAGTTCATTCCTCACACCCTGCCGGTCGCGGTGGTTCGCGGCTGCGACACCACCGGTTTGCCGTGAGTTGGGACACGCTGCGGCGCCGAACTGCGGCGGCCATATGCAGCTTTATCTGCAATAACCGGACTTATCCGGTTGACGATCTGCCGGGCGTTACGTTTTCGGTCGAGCGCCGTCGGGGCCAGGGGGACAGTGGTCACCGGCCGGCCCCATGCCTTCGTTCCGGTGTGACACCGCCGCCCGATGCCGCCATTGGCTCGGCCGTGGCCTGCTCGGAGTCGAGCAGACCGTCCCGGCCGAGCAGGAACTGCTCGACGAGGTGGTTCCAGTCGCAGGCCCGGCAGACTTCCACCACGTAGACCTGAAACTCACGCAGCGTCATCGCCAGCAGGGACAGCTCGGCCCGGTTCCGGGCCTGGCCGGCCGACTGCTTGAGCTCGTCGCCATAGATGTAGTGCACCAGCGTGAGGTTTTCCTTGCGGCAGATCGGGCAGCGGTCCTCGGTTGGTTCACCGTGGAACCGCGCGGCGTTCTTGAGGTACGGCGAAGCGTCACACACCTCGTAAGTGCCCACCCGGCCGGAAAACACCTCGCGCAGCAGCGACCGCCGCCGAAGCGAGTAGTCGACCGCCTGCCGCTGGGTACGCATGGGCAGAAGGGTACGCGGTCCGGCCGAGCGAGGCGACCACTCGCCGGTCATATACGGCGTCGACAGGACCTTCGCACCCCTACCGCATCACATCGTCAATCACTGTACGTAACATCCGGTGCGCAAAATCGGGGGTTTGCCCGCATCCCATTCGGCGACTAACGTTGCGATGTATCGGGCCGATACATCGGTGCGTCCCACCCCGGGAGTGGGTCGAGCGCCACCGGCGTGGATGAGGAAGGCAGGGCCGTGCTCGAACTCGCCATCCTCGGCCTTTTGCAGGAATCTCCCATGCACGGCTACGAGCTACGGAAGGAACTCACCGCCAAGCTGGGAGCGATCCGGGCGGCGATCAGCTACGGCTCGCTCTATCCGACCCTGCGTCGGCTACAGGCGGCCGGGTGGATCAGCGAGACGGGCGACACGCCGACCGCCACCGAGGAGGTACCTCCCCTGACCTCGCGGCGTGGCCGCGTCGTCTACCGGATCACCGCAGAGGGCAAGGAACGTTTTGCCGAACTGCTCGCGCAGGCCGGACCCGAGACGTACGAGGACACCGGCTTCGGTGTGCACTTCGCATTCTTCGCCCGCACCGACCAGGCCACTCGGCTGCGGATCCTGGAGGGTCGCCGGCGCAAGGTCGAGGAGCGCCGCGAAGGTCTGCGCGACGTCCTGAGCCGTGCCGCCGAGCGACTCGACGCCTACACCCTCGAACTGCAACGCCACGGCCTGGAGGCCTGTGAGCGTGAGGTTCGGTGGCTGGAGGAGCTCATCGCCAACGAGCGCTCCGGCCGGGCCCCCCGAACGGGTGGGCCACGAGAAGAGACAAGCCCGCCTCCGCCTGGGCAGTCCAGGAAAGAGCCGGAGCGGCCGTGATTAAGAAGGAGGCAAACGCGATGGGCTCCGTCCGCGTCGCCATCGTCGGTGTCGGGAACTGTGCTTCATCCCTGGTCCAGGGTGTGGAGTACTACCGCAACGCCGACCCGAACGACCGCGTCCCGGGTCTCATGCACGTCACCTTCGGCGACTACCACGTATCCGACGTGCAGTTCGTCGCGGCGTTCGACGTTGACGCCAAGAAGGTGGGCATGGACCTCGCGGAGGCGATCGTCGCCAGCGAGAACAACACCATCAAGCTGTGCGACGTGCCGCCGACCGGCGTACTCGTGCAGCGTGGCCCGACCCTCGACGGCCTGGGCCAGTACTACCGCGAGATCGTGCAGGAGTCCGACCAGACCGAGGTCGACGTGGCCCAGGCGCTGCGCGACGCGCAGGTCGACGTCGTGGTGTCCTACCTGCCGGTGGGTTCGGAGCAGGCCGACAAGTTCTACGCGCAGGCGGCGATCGACGCGGGTTGCGCGTTCGTCAACGCCCTGCCGGTCTTCATCGCCTCCGACCCGGAGTGGGCGCAGAAGTTCGTCGACGCCGGCCTGCCGATCGTCGGTGACGACATCAAGAGCCAGGTCGGCGCGACCATCGTGCACCGGGCGCTGGCCAAGCTGTTCGAGGACCGCGGGGTCGAGCTGCTGCGCACCTACCAGCTCAACTTCGGCGGCAACATGGACTTCATGAACATGCTGGAGCGCAACCGCCTGGTCTCAAAGAAGATCTCGAAGACCCAGTCGGTGACGTCCCAGGTGCCGCACGAGATGGCCAAGAGCGACGTGCACATCGGCCCGTCGGACCACGTGCCGTGGCTCGACGACCGCAAGTGGGCGTACATCCGCCTGGAGGGTCGCTCGTTCGGTGACACCCCGCTCAACGCGGAGCTGAAGCTCGAGGTGTGGGACTCGCCCAACTCGGCCGGCGTCATCATCGACGCGGTCCGGGCCGCGAAGATCGCGCTGGACCGCAAGATCGCCGGTCCGATCATGTCCGCGTCGAGCTACTTCATGAAGTCGCCGCCGGTGCAGTACGCCGACCACGAGGCCCACCAGGCCGTCGAGGACTTCATCGCCGGCAAGATCGCCAACTGAGCGACCGGAACGCGTCCGGGGCCGGGTCCGTACGGGACCCGGCCCCGCGCCGTCGTCGGCCCCGCGTCGCCGACGGTGGGACCGTTCAGGACCAGGCCCGGCGCAGGGCTACGCCCGCCTCCAGTTCCAGGAGGTGACGTTTGCGCGGCAGCCCGCCGCCGAAGCCGACGAGCTTCCCGCCCGCGCCGACGACCCGGTGGCAGGGCACGATGACCGGGATCGGGTTGCGGTTGCAGGCGGTCCCGACCGCCCGGGCCGCGCCCGGATCGCCCACCGCGCGGGCGATCTCGCCGTACGTCCGCATCTCGCCGTACGGGATCAGCGACAGTTCCGCCCAGACCGCGCGCTCGAAGTCGCTGCCCCGCCGTACCGACAGCACCCCGGTGAAGGTGGTCAGCTCGCCGGCGAAGTAGTCGCGAAGCTCCGCCAGGGCGTGGGCCAGTGGGTCGGCGTCGACCCGCGCCGGGTCGGCCGCCCCCTCGACCGGGCCGAAGTGCACCCCGCAGATCCCGACGTCGTCGACGCCGACGGACAGGTCGCCGATCGGCGAGTCGAGTACGGCCCAACGCATGGACCCATTGTCCCGCACCGGCCGGACGTCCCCGAACGGGCGCGAGCGGGCGGCGACGCACCGTGACCGAGGTACGGCACTGCGGGATCGTTGCAGGTGATCGCTACCCTGCAGGCGTGGACACCGCGACGATCGTCTTCCTGGTCATCGGTGGAATCGGCGTCGCGCTGATGGCGGCGGGCCTGCTCGGCGGTGAACTGCTCCACTTCGGCCATCCCGACGTCGATGGACCGGTGTCGCTGGAGATGATCGCCGGATTCGTCGGCGCGTTCGGATTCGGTGCCGCGATCGCCAATGAACTCCTCGGTGGCGACACCCCGGGGCTGATCGCCGGTGCGGCCGGTGCCGGGCTCGTCGCGGCCGTGCCCACCGCGTGGCTGGCGGTGCGCCTGGCCCGGGCGGCTCGTGACATGCGTACCGACGCCACCCCGACCCGGGACGATCTGGTCGGATCGCTCGGGATCGTGGTCACCCCGATCCCGGCCGGCGGATACGGCGAGGTGCGGGTCCAGCTCGGTGGCCAGCAGGTCAAGTTCAGTGCCCGGGCCACGGCCGCGATCCCACTGGGTGCCTCCGTCTTCGTGGTCGAGGCGCCGACCGACACGAGTGTCTTCGTCGAGGAGACCCAAGTAATCCAATAAGTCCGAGATTCCCTATATATGAGGACGGTCCGATGACCCCACTGCTCATCGCGATCGGCGGCGGCGTGCTGCTGATCTTCATCCTGGTGCTCTTCGTGCTCTCCCGGATCAAGGTGGCCGGGCCGAACGAGGCCTTCATCGTGACCGGCCGCAAGGGCCGTACGACGCAGGGCGCCGACGGATCCCGCTCGACCGACAACTCCGGCCAGAAGGTCGTCATGGGCGCCTCGGTGTTCGTGCTTCCGGTCGTACAGAAGCTGCAGTCCCTCGACCTGTCCAGCCGGCGGATCCACGTCGAGATCCAGGGCGCGGTCAGCAAGCAGGGCATCCGGGCCAAGCTGCAGGGCGTCGCGATCGTCAAGGTCGGCGGCAACGAGGGCGCGATCCGGGCCGCCGCCCAGCGGTTCCTGCACCAGCAGAACGAGATCGAGGAGTTCACCCGCGAGGTACTGGCCGGTGCGCTGCGCTCCATCGTCGGCCGGCTCACCATCGAGGAGATCATCCGGGACCGGGCGGCGTTCGCCAGCGCGGTGGCCGAGGAGGCCGAGCACTCGATGACCAACCAGGGGCTGGTGCTCGACACCTTCCAGCTCCAGGACATCTTCGCCGAGGGCACCTACCTCCAGGACCTGGGCCGCCCGGAGGCCGCCCGGGTGCTCAAGGACGCGGCCATCGCCGAGGCCCGCGCCCGGCAGGCCGCCGAGCAGGAGCGGCTGCTGGCCGAGGAGGCCATCGCCGAGGCCAACCGGAACCTGGACCTGAAGCAGGCCTCGATCCAGGCCGAGATCGACGCGGCCAAGGCGAAGTCGGCGGCGTCCGGCCCGCTCGCCCAGGCCGAACGCGACCAGGCGATCCTCTCCGAACAGCAGAAGGTCGCCGAGCGCAACGCCGAGCTGAAGGAACGCCAGCTCGACACCGAGGTCCGCAAGCCCGCCGACGCGGAGCGGTACAAGGTGGAGCAGGAGGCCGAGGCGGCCCGTAACGCCGCCGTGCTCGGCGCCGACGCGCAGCGGCAGGCGACCATCGCCGCCGCGCAGGCGCAGGCCGAGCAGGCCCGGCTCACCGGTGAGGGCGAGCGGGCCCGGCGGGCGGCGCTCGCCGAGGCCAACGCGATCGAGGGTGCCAAGGAGGGTGAGGCGGAGCAGCGCCGCCGTACCGCGATCGCCGAGGCCATCGAGCGGGAGGGCCAGGCCGAGGCCGCCGCGATCCTGGCGAAGGGCCAGGCCGAGGCCGACGCGATGGCCCGCAAGGCCGAGGCGTTCGCCGCCTACGGCGAGGCGGCCGTCCTCGACCTGCTGGTCAAGATGCTGCCGCAGGTGGTCGAGGCGGCGAGCGCCCCGATGGGTTCGATCGACAAGATGACCGTCATCTCCACCGACGGCGCCTCGTCGCTGACCAAGTCGGTCGCGAACAACGTCGCCCAGGGCCTCCAGCTCGGCACCGACCTGACCGGCATCGACCTCGCCGGCCTGCTGGCGAAGCTCGGCTCGAACGGCACCGGGACCGCGGACGGCGACGGCCGGGTCCTGGACAGCGCCCCGAAGAACTGACCACCGACGACAAAGAGCGCCGCCCCCGGTTCGGGGGCGGCGCTCTCGCGTACGGGGAGCCGGGTCAGCGGACGCGCGAGTACTTGATCTCCATGTTGTAGGAGCTCTGCACGAGCTGGTCGCCGCTGCACGTGTACTTCGACGGGTCGTCGCCGCCGCCGAGCGGTTCGCTGACGGGCTGCCCGCCGCCCACGGTGGCCGTCGTC
Source organism: Polymorphospora sp. NPDC050346 (assembly GCF_040655695.1). Lineage (NCBI taxonomy): Bacteria > Bacillati > Actinomycetota > Actinomycetes > Micromonosporales > Micromonosporaceae > Polymorphospora > Polymorphospora sp. NPDC050346. The sequence continues at coordinate 203,081 of NZ_JBFAKM010000005.1, forward strand.
GTGCCGTCGGGCTTGACGTTCGACAACGAGAGCGTGCCGTTCTCGGCCCGGTAGTCGAAGGTGATCCGACCCGTGAACTTGATGGTCACCGTCTGGCCCTGCACGGAACCCCGGTATTCGGTGCCGTTGCCGTACTCCGTGACGCCCTTGCCGTCGGCGGTGAGCGAGAGCCGCGCCCACGGGCTCCGGCCGTTGAAGGTCACGTTGCCGACACCGTCGATCGGCACCTCTTCCCGGTGCGAGTTGACCACCCACTCGCCGACCACGCACTGGTCGATGCCGGGCACCGCCGGCGCCGACGACTCGGACTGCTGCACAGAGGGCGATGGGTCGGGGGAGTTGGCCAGGACGTTGGGGTCGTCCTCGTCGTTGCCGCGCATCCCGACGATGACCAGGATCGCCACGACGAGTACGGCCAGCGTCGAACCGAGCGCGATGGCCGGTACCAGGAACTTGTTCTTGCTCGGCGGCGGCTGCTGCTGGGAGATCGACGGATAGCTGACCGCGTATCCGCCGCCGCTGGTCGGCTGCGGGTAGGCCGGGCCGCCGCTGCCCGGGTAACCGCCGGGCGGGGAACTGGTCGGGTAGCCGGGGGGCCCGGACTGCTGCGGGTATCCGCCGCCCGACACCGGGGGATAGCCGGCACCGGACACCGGCGGGTAGCCCGGGCCGGACGAGGGCGGATAGCTCGGGCCACCACTCCCCGGCTGGCCGTAGTCGGGCTGGCCGTACGCGCCGCCGGCGGGCTGACCGTAGTCGGGCTGCTGTCCGTAACCGGAACCGGGCTGCTGTCCGTAGCCCTGCTGCCCGTACGGCTGCTGATAGTCCGGCGGCTGCTGCGAGTAGGGGGAGGGCGGCAGCGGATCGAGGCTGCCCCGGTAGGTGCCGCACTGCGTGCAGTTACCCGCCGCGTTGATGGTCACGCCGCCGCAGACAGCACACGGCTGCATGGTCGCCTCCCGGAGTACGTCGTCAGATGCCCACTGTGGCCCGTGTGCGCCAGGTGCACCGCTGCCGTTCTGCGACGGTATCCGAGCCACGCCATGCCCGTAACTGCCGATTCGGGCGACTCGGGGCAGACCGCGCCGACGGGCGCTGTCGACTACCCGACCAAGATCGGGGGCTAGCCGATTCCCTCGGCGCGCGCCCAGCGCAGCAGCTCGGCCTCGGCCTCGTCGCGGTCGAGTGGTCCGCGCTCCAGCCGTACCTCTTTGAGGTGGCGCCAGGCGCGGCCGACGATCGGGCCGGCGGGCACGCCGAGCAGTTCCATGATGGCGTTTCCGTCGAGGTCGGGCCGGACCCGGGCCAGGTCCTCCTCGGCCTGGATCCGGGTGATCCGCGCCTCGAGCGCGTCGTAGTCGGCGGCGAGGGCCGCCGCCTTGCGCCGGTTGCGGGTGGTGCAGTCCGACCTCGTCAGCTTGTGCAGGCGGGGAAGGAGGTCGCCGGCGTCGGTGACGTAGCGGCGTACGGCCGAGTCGGTCCACTCGCCACGGCCGTAGCCGTAGAAGCGCAGGTGCAGCCCGACCAGGTCGACGACAGCGGAGGTGACGTCCTTGGGGAAGCGGAGCGCCTTCATCCGCTGCTTGGTCATCCGGGCCCCGACCACCTCGTGGTGGTGGAAGCTGACCCGGCCGTCGAAACCGACCGCCTTGGTGGCGGGCTTGCCGACGTCGTGCATCAGGGCGGCCATCCGCAGCACGAAGTCCGGCTCACCGCCCTCCAGCGCGATCGCGTTGCTCACCACGGTCAGGGTGTGCTCGTAGACGTCCTTGTGCTGGGCGTGCTCGTCGATCTCGAGCTTGAGCCCGGACAGTTCAGGCAGGAACCGGTCGGCGAGCCCGGTGTCGACCAGCAGGCGCAGACCGGTGATCGGGTCGGCTCCGGACATCAGCTTCACGAACTCGTCCCGGATCCGCTCGGCGGTGATCCGGTCGAGGTCGGTGGCGAGGGCCGCCATCGCCGCCCGTACGCCGGGTTCGACGGCGAACCGCAGCTGGGCGGCGAACCGGGCGGCACGCAGCATCCGCAGCGGGTCGTCGCCGAACGACTCCTGGGGGGTGCCGGGCGTCCGGATCACCCGCGCGGCGAGGTCGTCGAGGCCACGGTGCGGGTCGGTGAACCGGTGGTCGGGCAGGCTGACCGCCATCGCGTTGATGGTGAAGTCCCGCCGGCGCAGGTCGTCGAACAGGCTCTTGCCGTAGCGGACCACCGGGTTGCGGGTCACGCCGTCGTACGCCTCGGCCCGGAACGTGGTGATCTCCAGCCGCAGCCCGCCCCGGGCGGCCCCGATGGTGCCGAACTCCCGTCCGGTCTCCCAGGTCGCCTCCGCCCATCCCTTGATCAGGCGAAGCGTTTCCTCGGGGTGCGCGTCGGTGCAGAAGTCGAGGTCGTCGCCGAGGCGGCCGAGCAGCGCGTCGCGTACCGAACCACCGACCAGGTGCAGTTCGTGGCCGGCTCTGGCGAACCGGCGGCCCAGCTCGTCGGCGACGGGGGAGACCCGCAGCAGCTCGGTGACGGCGTTGCGCTGAGCGGCGGTCAGCTCGCGGCGCTCGGCGGCGCTCGGCGAACCGTTCGCGCCGGGTGAGGATGTGTCGGGCATGGGATCGCCAGCGTAGCGGGCTCCGGTGACCCGACGGTTCCCGGGCGGCCGGAGGTGCCGGTTCCGGCAGGCTCCCATTGACTAAGGTCAGACCTGTGCCGGCGGGGCGTTCACCCGCCGATCCCCTGGGAGGCTGACACATGGCCGGCGGCCTGTACCGAAGCGCGAGTGCCGCGCCCGACGGCGGGCGTCCGCCGGCCGACGGCGCGACCCCGATCTCGGCCGCGGAACCGTGGCGCCCGGCGACCCAGGCCCAGCCGGTGGTGGAGGCGACCGAGCCACCGCCCGAGCCGGCCGGCGGCGGCGCGGCCGGCAACAGCGCCGTCATGGCCGCCGGCAGCCTGGTCAGCCGGGGTACGGGCTTCCTGCGCACGCTGCTGTTGGCGGTCGCGCTGGGCGCCGGCGCGGTCGGCAACGCCTACACCACCGCGCAGATCCTGCCCGGCATGGTCTACGAGTTCCTGCTCGGCGGCATCCTGACCAGCGTCCTCGTGCCGGTCCTGGTCCGCCGCCGCAAGGGCGACCAGGACTCCGGCCAGGCCTACACCCAGCGGCTGCTCAGCCTCGCGGTGCTGGCGCTCGGCGCGGCGACGGTCCTGGCCCTGGCCCTCGCCCAGCCGCTGGCCATGCTCTACGCCAGCGACGGCACGACCCCGGAGTTCCGGTGGCTGGTCACCCGGCTGTCCTGGCTGATGCTGCCGATGATCTTCTTCTCCGGACTGTCGGCGATGCTCAGCGCGGTGCTGAACACCAGGGGCCACTTCGCCGCCCCGATGTGGGCACCCATCCTCAACAACCTGGTCGTGATCGCGACCGTCGGCGTCTACGTGGTGGTCTACGGAGCGACCGAGGTGGGCGCGGGCGAGATGAGCCCCGGCCGGATCCTCCTGCTCGGCGGTGGCACCCTGCTCGGGGTCGCGATCCAGGCGGCCGGCCTGCTGCCGGCGCTGCGCAAGGTCGGCTTCAGATGGCGGTGGCGGTTCGACTTCGGCGGGCTCGGCCTGCGCGAACTGGCCCGGCTCGGTGCCTGGACGTTCTGCTACGTCGCGGTCAGCCAGATCGGCCTGGTGGTCGTGTTCAACCTGGTCAACCGGGCCGGCGACCAGGGCGAGGCCGGCGCGCTGATCTACAACAACGTGTTCCTGCTGCTGATGATGGCGCACGGCATCATCGCCGTGTCGATCATCACCGCCCTGATGCCCCGGATGAGCGCCGCCGCGGCCGACGAGCGGTACTCCGACCTCGCCGCCGACCTGTCCCGGGGCACCCGGACCACGACCGCGATCCTCGCCCCGGTCGCGGTCTGCTACGCGGTGCTGGCGACCCCGATCTCGTTCACCCTCTTCCGCTACGGCGCGTTCGACGAGAACGCCGCCGCCGCGACCGCGCCGGTGCTGCTCGTCGCCGGCCTGGCGCTGATCCCGTTCGCGATCAGCCAGCTCTTCACCTTCGGCTTCTACGCGCTGCCCGACACGAAGACCCCGGCCCTGGTCAACATTCCGGTGGTCGCGCTGCGGATCGCCGTACAGGTCGGCCTGTTCCTGGCCTTCTCGGCGTCGTTCACGGCGTCCGGTCTGATGGTCGGCAACGCGGTGTCCTACATCGCGGCGGCGGTGATCTCGGCCTGGCTGTTGCGCGGACGGGTGGGTCGCATCGGTCTCGGGACCATCGCCGCGACGTGGGCGAAGGTGCTGGTCGCGGCACTCGGCTCGGCCCTGGCCGGGATCGTGGTGATCAAGCTTCTGCCGGGTGACGACCGGCCGGACCGGCTGGCCGCGATCCTCCAGATCGTCCTGGGTGGCACGGCAATCGGGGTGACCTACTTCGGACTCGCGATGGCGCTGCGCATCCGCGAGATCACCGAGGTGGTCGGTATGGTGCGCCGGAAGCTGGGCCGCTGAGAAACCACGGCCAACACGAAATCCGGCGGGTGGGGTGTATCGGACGGGGATCGGGGAAGCCGGCGGACGGACGCCTCGACCAAGGCCGACAAAACACACTATTCATTTCCCTGTAGCATTCCATCTGAAAGATGACGGGACGCTACAAACCATGCTTTGTCCGACCAGGGCATACGCTCGGGGGCGGTGACCGCCGCGAGATGACATGCCAGGGACAAGCGGAACACAGGTAAGGTCACTCTCGGCGGATGCGGGTACCGCCTACGCTAGGGGTGACACACCCCGGCCGGTTCCGCGCTCGGCGGAGCCCACAGAGCCCAGTCGCACGTTGATCAATTGACATCAGCACCGAGGGAGGATCGGGTGACCCAGGTCGGCGAGGGCCAGGAGGCGGACGAAGTCGCGCCGGCCATGACGACCCCCGGTGCTCCCAGCCTCGGTGAAATCCTGGCCGAGCGGTACGAGCTGGCGGAGCACATCAACAACGACGCGGCCGGTCGCCAGGTATGGCGCGGGGTCGACGTGATCCTCCGCCGACCGGTGGCCGTCGTGCTGCGCTACCCGGGCGGCGACCCGGCGATGGAGATGCTCCAGGCCGCGGTCGCGGCCAGCCGGGTGATCCACCCCAACCTGGTCGGCGTCTACGACGCGATCGACGAGGGGGGACGCGCCTACGTCGTACGCGAGTGGGTCGACGGCGACTCGCTGCGGGAGATGGTCGCCGACGGGCCGCTCGACCCGGCTCGCGCCACCAGCATCGCGCACGCCATCGCGGGCGCGGTCGCCGCCGTGCACGCCACCGGCATGGTGCACGGCAACGTGCACCCCGGCACCGTCCTGGCCGGCGACGACGGCCGGATCGTGCTCGCCGACGCGCGTGCCGACGTCGCCGACAGCCAGGAAACCGACGTACGCGCCATCGGCGGCGTCCTCTACTTCGCACTCACCGGCCACTGGCCGCACGCCGAGGCACCGCTGGCCAACGGCTCGCAGCCGACCGGCCGGCCCCCGTTGCCCGACGCCCTGCGGGACGCGAGCGGTGCGATCGCCGCCCCCCGTCAGGTCCGCGCCGGGGTTCCGGCCTACCTCGACGACCTGGCCATGGACCTGCTCGACGGCAATCTCGCCCTGCCGTCGTCCGACGTGCTCGCCGCCGAACTGGGTCGGCTCGACGCCGCCGTCGAAGAGGAATACCTCGACGTCGCCGGGCCGCTGCGCTTCACCTCCGCCCCCGACGGCGTGGGCGACCAGCCCCGGGCCACCCGCCGCAAGATCACCGCCGGGATCGCCGGCCTGCTGGCCATCGCCGCCGCTGGCCTTTTCTTCGGCATCAGCGCGCTGGCCGACAACGGCGATTCGCCCGACCCCGGGACCGACACCCCGGCGACGATCGCCACCCCCGGCACCGGCGAAGACGGTGCCGGTGAGGGCACCCCCACCACCAAGAATCCCGAGAAGGTCACCCTCGAGGCCGGCCAGGTCCGGGTGGTCGACCCGGACGGCACCCGCACCGAGCTCGGCGGCGTCGCGGCGGTCGTCGACGGCGACCCGAACACCGGTTGGGACACCGAGAGCTACGAGGGTCGCGGCGACTTCGGCGGCCTCAAGCGGGGAATGGGAATCCTCATCGACCTGCGGCAAGCCCGCGAGGTCACCTCCGTGCAGGTCGTGCTGTCGAACCCCGGGGCGAGCGCCGAACTGCTCGCCGGCCCCGGCGATCCCGGCTCCAGCGCGGCCGGCGACAACCAGATCATCGAGACCTACAGCACCCGCATCGGTGAGCCCTTCGCCAAGCACGACGGGACCACGATGACGTTCAGCGGGTTCCAGCCGGACCAGCAGCATCAGTTCCTGCTGGTCTGGATCACCGACCTGCCGTCGTCCGGCAACGGCAAGTTCAAGATCGGCGTACAGGAGATTACGGTCGAGGCACGGTGACCGCCACGGTCGACCGGCGCACCGACGTACTCGGCTAAGGTTCTGCCGTGGCTGGTTCAGCTCGACGCAGTGACGGCGCCCCGCGCCCGCGGTCCGAGCCGCCGACCCCCGGCGCCGCAGCCGCCGCCACGACCGGCCGGCACCGGCTGTCCGAACTCGCCGACGCGGAGTTGCTGCGGTCCCACGTCGACGGCGACCCCGACGCGTTCGGGGAGCTCTTCCAGCGCCACCGCGACCGGCTGTGGGCGGTGGCGCTGCGGACGATCGGCGACCGCGAGGAGGCGGCCGACGCCGTACAGGACGCGATGCTCTCCGCCCACCGGGCCGCCGCCCGCTTCCGTGGCGACTCGGCCGTGACGACCTGGTTGCACCGCATCGTGGTCAACGCCTGCCTCGACCGGATCCGCCGCCGCCAGGCCCACCCGACCGTCCCGCTGCCGGACGGCACGTCCCCGTCCGCCCCGGGTCGGACGGTCGGCGGGGTCGAGCCGGCCGCGCCGGCGCCCGACCACGACACCGTGCTGGTCGTCCGGGAGGCGCTCGACCAGTTGCCGGTCGAGCAGCGGGCCGCGTTGATCCTGGTCGACGTACAGGGGTACCCGGTCGCCGAGGTCGCGGTGATGCTCGGCGTCGCGGAGGGCACCATCAAGAGTCGCTGCGCCCGCGGCCGCGCCCGGCTCGCGGGCATGCTCGGCCACCTGCGCGGCGAGCCCGAACCGGCGCCGGCCGGCGCCGACGCCGGCGGCCCGGACACCGGCGGACGACGTACGGGCGTGCCGGCCGTCACTGGCGGGAACCCCGGGGCGGGTACACGCGTCCCATCTGAGCCAGCCAGTTCGGCGACCGACGCGAAGCAGGAGGGCAAGTGACCACGGGCCAGTCCAGGGAGGTCGATCTCGACCTGCTGGCCGACTATGTCGGTGGTGCGCTCGACGGCACCCCCGAGGAGGCGGCGGTCGCCCGGCTGATCGCCGACGACGACCGGTGGTCCGCCGCGCACGAAGCTCTGCTGATCGCGTCCGGAGCGGTCACGGCCGACCTCGCGGACTGGGGTGCGGCAAGCGAACCGATGCCGGCCGACGTGACCGCCCGGATCACCACCGCCCTCGCCGACGCGGCCCGGATTCCGTCGTCCCGGCAGACCACGGAGTCCGGATCCACGACCGGGTCGAACACCTCGGACGCCCCGCCGGACGGCGCCGCCGACGAGCGGACCGGCCGCCGGCTGACCGCCGTACCCGGTGGGCGACCGGAATCCGGCGACCGGGCTGCCGCCCGCCGACGCCGCATGCGGCGCTGGGCGGCTCCGGCCACGGTCGCCGCGGGTGTCGTGGCCTTCGCCGCCTTCGGCGTCACCCAGCTCGTCGGTGACACCGGGTCCAGCCAGGACAGCACCGCGGCCGGCGGTGACGACCGGTCCACGGCCAGCGCGGAGGCGGCCGAGCCGTACGGGTCGACCGAGGCCATGGGCACGCGGCGGCTGGCCAGCGGCACCAACTACGATCCGGCGACGCTTCGGTCGATCGTCGACGCCGCCGACCGGCAGAGCACGCTGAGCACGACTCCCGACACCGTGCTGGAGCCGGACGGGTCGGCGCCGACGCCGACCGGGACGCCGACGGACGCCTCCGGCCTGGAGACGCTGAGCAGCGAGGCGGCGTTGTCGGCCTGCGTCGACGCGGTGAGCCAGGAACACGGCCGGGGGCCGGTCGCCGTCGACCTGGTCGACTACGCGGCTTTCCAGGGGACCCCGGCGCTGGTGGTGCTCTTCACCGACAGCGGTGGGCAGCGATGGGTGTGGGTCGCCGGCCCCGGCTGCGGCCAGGCCGGGTCCGGTGCCGACACCCGTTACCGCACCTCGGTAGGGTGAGCTGACGATGACCGACCGTCGACCGGGGTGACCTGACCCACCGCCACCACGGCCCGGGAATCCTGGTTCGTACGATTGCGTTCTGGTCAGTGGTTGCCGTCGGCAGCTCCGGCCGGTGATCATCCGGCCCGGTGCCGACCGGCGCCGACCGCATAGACATCTCCAGGAGTTGGCAGTGGACGAGGTCCGTAACCTGATCATCATCGGCTCGGGGCCCGCCGGCTACACCGCGGCGGTCTACGCTGCCCGCGCCAATCTCAAGCCGCTCGTCATCGAGGGTGTCCAGTCCGGTGGCGCGCTCATGACCACCACCGAGGTGGAAAACTTCCCCGGCTTCCCCGACGGGATCATGGGGCCGGAGCTGATGGACTCGATGCGCAAGCAGGCCGAGCGGTTCGGCGCCGAGTTCCTCACCGACGACGTGACCCGGGTCGAACTCGTCGACACCGGCGCGGTCGGCTCCGATGCCACGAGCACGGTGTACGTCGGCGAGACCGCCTACCGCGCCAAGGCGGTCATCCTGTCGACGGGTTCCGCGTGGCGCCCGCTGGGCGTGCCGGGGGAGCAGGAATACCTCGGCCACGGCGTCTCGTCGTGTGCCACGTGTGACGGCTTCTTCTTCCGCGGTCAGCAGATCGTCGTCGTCGGCGGCGGCGACTCGGCGATGGAGGAGGCGACGTTCCTGACCCGGTTCGCGGAGTCGGTGACGATCGTGCACCGCCGCGACGAGTTCCGGGCCAGCAAGATCATGGCGGACCGGGCGCTGGGCAACGAGAAGATCCGGGTCGAGTGGAACAGCATCGTCGAGGAGATCCTCGGCGAGGACGGCAAGGTCAGCGGCGTACGCCTGCTCAACACGCACACCGGCGAGCAGAAGACGCTCGACGTCACGGGCGTCTTCGTCGCCATCGGCCACGACCCGCGTAGCGAACTCTTCCGCGGCCAGGTCGAGATGGACGACGAGGGTTACGTGAAGGTGGCCGCGCCGAGCACCCACACGAGCGTGCCGGGCGTGTTCGCCGCCGGTGACCTGGTCGACCACACCTACCGGCAGGCGATCACCGCCGCCGGCACCGGTTGCGCCGCGGCCCTGGACGCCGAGCGCTTCATCGCGACGTTGGAAGTCTGAGATCCGGATACCACCCAGCGCGGGTGCCCTGAGGAGGGTTTAGTGGGAACAACCAAGGCTGTCACCGACGCCAACTTCGTAAGCGACGTGCTCCAGTCCGACAAGCCGGTCCTGGTGGACTTCTGGGCCGAGTGGTGCGCCCCGTGCCGTAAGGTCTCGCCGCTGCTCGAAGAGATCGCGAACGAGATGGGCGACAAGGTCACCATCGTCAAGCTCAACATCGACGAGAACCCGGAGACGGCGCGCGCCTACCGGGTCATGTCGGTGCCGACGCTGACCGTCTTCAAGGGGGGCCAGCCGGTGCAGTCCGTCGCCGGTGCCCGCCCGAAGGGCGACCTGGTCAAGCTGATCGAGTCGGCGCTCTGACGCAACGTCTCCCGACCGCCCCGCGTCTCAGGATGCGGGGCGGTTCTGCGTCAGGGATCCGTTTCGCGGCGTAGGCCACGGCCGCATAACGCCAACCGGGTCCGGCGGCAACCGGGCCCACGGTAGGCTCCGGAAGCGTTCCCGCCCAGGTCAGCGGCCACGTCGGGCGGGCCTCGCGGCTGACCGGTTGAGCTGATCCGTGCTGGTCCACGCGCCCAGCGCGCTCCGAGGGAGGTTGCACGTGCGTCCGATCCGACGTGGGGACCGTGGCCCGGCGGTCCGGGAAATCTGCACGATTCTCGCCGGACTCGACCTGCTCGTGGCCAGACGCGACGACAGCGACGAGTTCGAGGCGGCGACCGAGCACGCCGTACGCACCTTCCAGCAGCTACGCGGGCTCAGCGTCGACGGCCAGGTCGGCGCCGAGACGTGGCGCGCGCTCGACGCCGCCCGCTGGCGGCTCGGGGCCCGTACGCTCTACCAGGCGATTCCCGACCCGCTGGTCGGTGAGGACGTACGCACCCTCCAGGAACGGATGCTGGAGATGGGGTACGACGTCGGACGCGCCGACGGCGTCTACGGTGCCCGCACGGCCCGGTCGGTGGCCCAGTTCCAGCGCGAGGTCGGAGTCACCTCCGACGGCGCCTGCGGACCGCACACCATGAACGCGCTACGCCGGCTCGGCCGCAAGGTCATCGGTGGGCGGCCGCAGTGGCTGCGCGAATCCGACGCGTTCCAGCAGTCCGGGCCCGACCTGGTCGGCAAGATGATCATCATCGACCCGGGACACGGCGGCCCCGACCCCGGCTTCGTCGTACCCGACGGAACGCTGCGCTGGTCCGAGGCCGAGCTGGCGTACGACCTCGCGGCCCGCCTCGAAGGCCGGCTCGCCGCGGCCGGGATGCGGGTCCACCTCACCCGGGGACCGGCACCGACGGCCCAGCTCACCGATCTCGCCCGCGCCCACCTGGCCAACGAACTCGGCGGCGACCTGTTCATCTCCCTGCACATCGACGGGCACGCCAACCCCGAGGCCGACGGCGTCGCCACCTACCACTACGGCACCGACAACGGCGTCACGTCGACGGTGGGGGAGCGGCTGGCCGGCCTGGTCCAGCGGGAGATCGTCATGCGTACCGGGCTGCGCGACTGCCAGACCCATGCCAAGACGTGGGAGCTGCTGCGGCTGACCCGGATGCCGGCCGTACGCGTCGAAGTCGGCTACCTGACCTCGGCCCGGGACCGCGAACGGCTGACCAACCCGCTGTTTCGCGACCAGGTGGTCGAGGCGGTCGTGGCCGCCGTACAGCGGATGTACTACCCGGTCGACCAGGACGTGCCGACCGGTTCGATCGACGTACGCGAGCTGCGGGCGATGGTCGCGGCCGGCGCCCGGGCCTGACGGCCGCGACTCAGCCCGTCGTCGCTTCAGCCCGTCGTCGAACGGGTCGCCGGGCGCACCGGACGCAGCAACGCCTCCGGGCTCATCGACCCGAGCAGCTTCTCCAGCGCGTATTCGACATCCGACTTCCACGACAGCGCCGTACGCAACTCCAGCCGCAGGCGCGGAAACCGGGGATGCGGACGTACGGTCTTGAAGCCGACCGACAGGAAGAAGTCGACCGGGGCCAGACAGCTGTCGCCGGGCTCGCCCGCGTCGCCGAACTTGGCGTCGCCGAACGCCTCGATCGCCTTGACCCCCCGCTTGGTGAGATCGCGCGCCACCCCCTGCACCAGCATCCGGCCCAGGCCGCCGCCGGCGAACGCGGCCACCACGTGCGCGGTCGTCAGCAGCGCGGCGTCAGCCGACACCGGTGAGGTCGGGAACGCCATCGACCGGGGGACGTAGGCCGGTGGGGCGTACATGACGAACCCCGCCGGCATGCCGTCGACGTAGGCGAGCTTGCCGCATGATCCCCACTCGAGCAGCGTCTGGGAAACCCACGCCTCCTTGTCGAGGCCGGGATCACCGTTGGCGCACGCACGCTCGGCCGCCACCGGATCGAGTTCCCAGAAGACGCACTGCCGGCACGAACTGGGCAGATCTTCGAGTGTGTCGAGGGTGAGACTCACCAGACGGCGCGACATTGGCCAATCCTCAATGCGGTCGAGTAGCGAAACCACGCAGCCAGGGAAACCTGGCCACCTCCTGCTCCCAACGACGGATCGTACGCCGGAACCTCGCGCCGGGGGAGACGTCGGGGGGACTCGCCCATATCGGTGTCGCGGCTCCGGCCGCCATCCCACCCGGTGCCGGGGACCGGTCCGGCATCTGGACAGGCCCGGTAAGGCGAGGCCATCTCACCCTTCGCCGGACTACCATCGACGGACCAGCGCCGTATTCGAAGGTTCGGCGGCGCGCGCGAAGCGAAGCGGAGGTAGCCGCGTGACCGAGCGACGCGAGGGAGTCGACCGGCGCATGACCGGCACGACGCTCGACGACTACACCGACCGCTACGCCCGCCGGGTGCGGGGCATGACGGCATCGGAGATCCGGGCGCTGTTCGCCGTGGCCAGCCGTCCGGAGGTCGTGTCGCTCGCCGGCGGCGCCCCGTACATCGCCGCGCTCCCGCTGGACGCCGTCGGCGAGATGCTCGGCCGGCTCGGCTCCGAGCACGGTGTCTCGACCCTCCAGTACGGCATCGGCCAGGGCACCCTCGAACTGCGCGAACGCATCTGCGAGGTGATGGCGCTGTCCGGCATCGACGGCCGGTGCGGCGCCTCGCCCGAGGACGTCGTGGTGACCGTCGGCGGCCAGCAGGCACTCGACCTCGTGGCCCGGCTCTTCCTCGACCCCGGCGACGTGGTGCTCGCCGAAGGCCCCACCTACGTCGGGGCGCTCGGCGTCTTCCAGGCTGCCCAGGCTCAGGTCTGCCACGTGCCCATGGACGCCGACGGGCTGATCCCCGAGGCGCTCGAGGCCGCCATCGCCGAGCAGGCCCGCGCCGGCCGCCGGGCGAAGTTCCTCTACACGATCCCGACCTACCAGAACCCGGCCGGCGTCACCCTCACCGAAGAACGCCGCGAACGGGTGCTCGACATCTGCGAACGGGCCGGCCTGCTGGTGGTCGAGGACGACCCGTACGGGCAGCTCGGTTTCGACGGCGAGGCGCCCGCGCCGCTGCGGGCCCGGCGCCGGGACGGCGTCTTCTACCTGAGCACGTTCTCCAAGACGTTCGCGCCGGGCCTGCGGGTCGGCTGGATCCTGGCCCCGCACGCCGTACGCGACAAGCTCGTCATCGCCAGCGAGGCGCAGATCCTGTGCCCGAGCGCGTTCGCGCAGGCCACCGTCACCACCTACCTGTCGACGATGCCGTGGCGCGAGCAGCTCAAGACCTACCGCGAGGTCTACCGGGAGCGCCGCGACGCGCTGCTGGACGCGCTCACCGACCTGATGCCGGCCGGCACCACCTGGACCCGGCCCGAGGGCGGCCTGTTCGTGTGGGCCAGCCTGCCCGAAGGGCTCGACGCCAAGGCGATGATGCCGCGGGCCATCGCGGCCCGGGTCGCATACGTGCCCGGCACCGGCTTCTACGCCGACGGGTCCGGCGGCGGCAACATGCGGCTCAACTTCTCCTTCCCCCCGCCGGAGCGGATCCGCGAGGGCGTGCGCCGGCTGGCCGGCGTGATGGAGCAGGAGATGGCGATGCGACAGGTCTTCGGCACGGTGAGCGGCAACCCGATCCGCCGCCGTGGGCAGGCCGGGGCGGATACGCCGGGTCCCGACTTGGCATGATCTCCGGCATGGGTACGCACTCTGCCGACGCCGCTCCGGGCAACATCTCCACCACCACGCTCTCCGACCTGCACGTGCTGGTGCTCGCCGGTGGGCTGTCGTACGAGCGGGACGTGTCGCTGAAATCCGGCCGACGGGTGCTCGACGCACTGCGGTCGGTCGGCATCGACGCCGAGCTGCGCGACGCCGACGTGACGCTGCTGCCGGCCCTGCAGGCCGACCCGCCGGACGCCGTGGTGATCGCGCTGCACGGAGCCACCGGCGAGGACGGCTCCCTGCGCGGCGTACTCGACCTGTGCGACGTCCCGTACGTCGGCTGCGACGCCCGCGCCTCCCGCCTCGCCTGGGACAAGCCGTCCGCGAAGGCGGTGCTGCGCGAGGCCGCCATCCCGACCCCGGACTGGGTGGCCCTGCCGCACGACCGGTTCTCCGAACTGGGCGCCGTTGCCGTCCTCGACCGGATCGCCGGCCGGCTCGGGCTGCCGCTGATGGTCAAGCCGGCCCAGGGCGGTTCGGGTCTCGGTGCCGCCGTCGTACGCGAGGCCAGCGCGCTGCCGGCCGCGATGGTCGGCTGTTTCGCGTACGACTCGACGGCGCTGGTCGAGCGGTACGTCGCCGGCATGGACGTCGCGGTCTCGGTCGTCGACCTCGGCGCCGGACCGCAGGCACTGCCCGCCGTGGAGATCGTGCCCCGCAACGGTGTCTACGACTACGCGGCCCGCTACACCGCCGGGCTGACCACCTGGCACGCCCCGGCCCGGCTCGACGACGCGGTCGCCGTACGGGTGGCGGAAACCGCGCTGGCCGCGCACACCGCCCTCGGGCTACGCGACCTGTCCCGCGTCGACATGATCGTCGACGGGGACGGCCAGCCGCACGTACTCGAGGTCAACGTATCGCCGGGGATGACCGAGACCTCGCTCCTGCCGCTGGCCGTGCAGGCGGCCGGACTCGACTTCGGCAAACTGCTGGCGACCCTGGTGTCCCGGGCCGCGGCCCGGCCGGCCTGACATCTCGTACGGCTGCTCCGCTCCCGGCGGTGGCTGCCCCCGGCGGCTCGGTTCTACTCCCGGCGGTGGCTGTCCTTGGCGGCTGGACGCCGCTCCCGGCGGCGGCTGCCGTTGGCGGCTCGACGCCGCTCTCGGCGGTGGTAGCCCCGCCGGGTTCGTCAGCGATTGATCGGCTGGGCGGGTGCGCCCGGGCCGGCGGGCTCGATCGGGTCTTCTCCGTCGTCTCCGGCCTCGCTCAGGCCGGCACGGCTGGCCGTGCCGGCCGAGCCCGTCGTCACCGGTTCCCCGGCCCGGTCTTCGGTTGGCGCCTTCTCGAGTTGCGGCTCGTGACTCGTCGGCTTTTCGGCTGCCGTCTCCGCGGTCGGTGGCTTGATGGACGTCGCGGCCGGCGGGCCAGCCGGGTTGTCGCTTGCGGTGCCGGCGCCCCGTGCTCCGTCGGCCGCGACCCGGTCGGACTCGGCTCGGTCGGCCCCACTCTTGTCGGGCTCGGTCCCGTCGGGCTCGGTGCCGTCAGGCTCGGTCCCGTCGGGCTCGGTGCCGTTGGTCGAGGCTTCGGCGGCCGACGCCTGCTGGGTAAGGCTGGACGGTGCCAGCCACTGGATACGCGGCGGCTCGGCGAGCGGCCGGCCACCGAACTCGGCAAGCCACGCGGCCACCAGGGCCAGGTTCTCCCGCCATTGGCCCTCGGGAATCGGCGGCAGGATGGCGTCCCAGAGGGAGAGGAACGTGCCGCGCAACTGCAGCCGGCCCTGCGGGCGGGCCAGGAACCACAGGTGCAGGTGAGCGGAGCCGTCACCCCATCGGTTGACGTGCACCCGGGCGACACCGTCGAGTGACCGGATCGCCCGCTCCAGGCGGACCGTCATCACACCCAACTCGGCGGCAAGCAGGTTGGGCAGGTCGCCCAGATCCAGGTGTGAACGGGATTCGAGAATGAGCACCATCGGCAGGCCGGTCGGACGATCCATTGCCCGGACTCGCCACCGTTCGCTCACCCAGATGTACGCCTCGTCGGGCGCGTTACAGGCGGTGCATTCTCGCGAGCCCTCGCCCTTTCGCGCCGGCTCGACGTCGACCGGATCGTCGAGGGCCTTGACGCGGAGTTCGCCTTCGAACGGAAAGGAAGGCCACCTGGTGAAGTCTGGAACCGGGGCGGGGGTGTCGGACACGACGCTGACCCTAACCGAGTTGTCGATGACTGTCCTTCCCCGTTTCGGGCGAGCGTCCGGACTTCCGCGAGGCACCGGAGTCGATCCGTACCGACGGTCACGGAGTGGGTTGGCGCCCGTAATCCACAGGCTCATCCACCGGTCTACACGCGGTTTCACGTGAAACAGGCCACCCTGTGGATAACTTCTGTGGATAACTTTCGGGCCGCTGTGAGGCGGGTACGCATCCGTCACCGCCGACCGCCAGAGGCTTCTTCGGCGTGGTTTCCACCGGGGCGGACGGACCGAAAAATGAGGCGGGGAAACGGTGTCAGCCGAGGTTCGGGTTCCCGGTCGCAAGTTGAAGAGAGCTGTCTGGTGGATCGGTCGACGGTTGGTCCGGACGTCTGTCGGGCGGTCGGGCCCGGGCTGCCATCGCCGGAGACGGGGGAGTTATCCACAGGCGGCCGCCCCTGGCGAGCGACGGCCTCGCCTCGCTCCGGGAATCCGCTCTGGCTCGCCGGGTGCGGCTCGGACTTCCTGTTTCACGTGGAACGAGGAGACGTCTGGCGGGACGGACGGTCATCGGTCGGGTCGTTGCCAGAAGGCCCCCTCTAGGCGTCGACCGCTGCGAGGTGCGTCAATCGCTGTCGACACGTCGATCACTACCGGGAGCAAAGCGGAGACGGTTGCCCTGGCTCGTCCGAAAAGCCAAGGTGGGCGAGGGCAACGGCATCGGTTGCCAATGCTGGTCTGTCGATCAAGGAGTCGGCGGGTTCGGATCAATCTCGGTCCCGGCATCACTCGCAGAATCGACCGGTGAGTCGGCCTCAGCGATACCCGGGACGGCGCCTGGTGCGGGGCGCTGAGCGCGGATCGGTTACCACCGCATCGCGCCGTCTGCGCTCCGGTGTGCTCCGGTGTGCTCCGCGCTCGTGCGGCGCGCACGCACGACCCGGGCCTCGACCAGGTCGGTAGCGGGCCGCCCGGCTGGGTTGCCAAGGCGAGCTCGCTGTGACCACGCCTCTGTGCCCGTACCGCCCGAGACCAAGCCGCCAGACCAAGCCGGCAAGACCAAGCCGCCGAGACAAGGCGCCCGAGACAGGGAAGCGCCAGGCAGGTGACCGGAGAAGGGAGCCCGGGGGCATCACGGACGAGCACGGGCACCAGCAGGAGTAGAGCAAGGGGCCCTCGCCTCCACCGGTCAGCCAGCTACGGCCCAACCGAGAATCGGGCGCGGGACCGCACTGGCCCCATACGACCTCTCCGCCAGTGCTCCAGTCACTCCCTGGCCATGGTCGCCGCTTCGAACGTCGAGACGGGCCCCGCCCGGCCCGCAGGGCAGTACGCCTCACCTGACCTTCGAACCAACGCGCTGCGATGGTCATGCCCCGCCCCTGAGCATCACAGCCCTCGTTTCGAGCATCGCCGCCCCCGTTTCACGTGAAACGGAGCGCCAGGCATCAACCCCGAAAACGACAATGGCCGCCACCCAGGCGGGCGGCGGCCATCGCTACGGCGGCGACGTCAGCTCTCCGGCTGCCCCTCGCCGTCCATGCCGATGATGCCCACGATCCGTTCGAGATCGTCGACCGTGGCGAACTCAATCGTGATCTTGCCCTTGCTGCGCCCGATGTCGACCTTTACCCGGGTGTCGAACCGGTCGGAAAGCCGGTCGGCCAGATCGGTCAGGGCCGGCGCGTGCGGCTTAGGTCGCCGGGGAGCAGGAGCCTTCTGCTGGGGCCCCTCAGCAAGAGCAATCTTGACCAGTTCCTCGGTCGCCCGTACCGACAGTTCTTCCGCCACGATCCGCCGGGCCAGGTTGTCCTGGGCGTCGGCGTCATCGAGACCGAGCAGCGCGCGGGCGTGCCCGGCCGACAGCACCCCGGCCGCAACCCGGAGCTGCACCTGGGGCGGCAGGTTCAGCAGCCTGATCGTGTTCGAGATCTGCGGTCGACTGCGCCCGATGCGGCGGGCCAACTCGTCGTGGGTCGCGCCGAACTCTTCGAGCAGTTGCTGATAGGCGGCAGCCTCTTCAAGCGGGTTGAGGTTCGCGCGGTGGATGTTCTCCAGAAGGGCGTCGCGAAGCATCGCGTCGTCCTTGGTTTCCCGGACGATGGCCGGAATCGTCTCGTGCCCGACGGCCTGCGCTGCCCGCCAGCGACGCTCGCCCATGACCAGCTCGTAGCGGTCCGAAGCGAGTTCCCGTACGACGATGGGCTGCAGGAAACCGACTTCCTGGATCGAGGTCGTCAGCTCCTCCAAAGCCTCTTCGTCGAAGATCTGGCGCGGCTGCTTGGGGTTGGGTTCGATCGACCCGACCGGGATTTCGGCGAACCGGGCACCCGGCACCGGCGCAAGCTCCGGGGTCGGGTCGGCAACCGGCGGGGCCGGTGCCGGGGGAGTGGCCGGCGGTTCGGCGCTCTGCGGCGCGGTCGAGGTCGAAGGCGCGGTCGTCTGCTCCGGCTCGGCTACCGGCGGCTCGACGGTGGCCACCGACGCTGTCGGCGGCGGAGCGGTCGGAATCAGGGCTCCAAGCCCTCGCCCCAGCCCGCCTCGCGGACGGTTTTTCATGCCACGCCTCCCACCGAGTTGTCCGGCCAACCAATTTCGGCCGAGGGGTTCGTCGTACCCGGTCTAGGCATTGTGGCCGGCGACCTTGTCGACCCCGCGTTCCGCGATCTCCAGAGCCGCCTCGAAGTAGCTCGTTGCGCCCCGCGATCCGGGATCGTAAGTCATGACCGACTGGCCGTAACTCGGAGCCTCCGACACCCGCACGTTTCGGGGAATGACGGTCTGCAGCACCTTGTCGCCGAAGTGGTTGCGGACATCCTGCTCGACCGCGTCCGCAAGGCGGGTACGGCGGTCATACATGGTCAGGATGATGGTCGACACGTCGAGGTTCGGGTTGAGGTGCTGGCGCACCAGGTTGATGTTGTTGATCAGTTGGTTGAGCCCTTCGAGCGCGTAGTACTCGCACTGGATGGGGATCAGCACCTCCTGCGCCGCGACGAGCGCGTTGACCGTCAGGAGCCCGAGCGAGGGCGGGCAGTCGATGAAGACGTAGTCGAACGGCTCCGGGTGGCCGGCGATAGCTCTCGCGAGCCGCGATTCGCGGGCGACGACCGACACCAGCTCGATCTCCGCACCGGCGAGGTCGATCGTGGCCGGCACGCACCACAGGTTGGGGATGCCCTCGACCTGCTGGGCAACCTCGGCCAGGGGCACGTTGTCGATCAGGCAGTCGTACACGTCGGAGATGCCCGCGTGGTGCGGCACGTTCAGACCCGTCGAGGCGTTGCCCTGCGGATCCAGATCCACCACGAGTACCCGGTTGCCGTGCAGCGCGAGCGCCACGGCCAGGTTTACGGTCGTCGTGGTCTTACCCACGCCACCCTTCTGATTCGCGACGCACATGATCCGTGGCCGGTCCGGGCGGGGCATGGTCACCTCGCCGCTCGGGTTCAGGATCTGCACGGCGCGCAATGCCTCCATAGCCAACGGTGGATCATCCTCTTCGCGTGACTGGGTTTCACGTGAAACGTACGCGTCGGCCACGGGTTCCTCGGTGAATGGTCGGGGCGCGGTCGTCGGCGTGTCGGCCTCAACCGGCGGATTCAACATTTGGGGGGCAGGCGCCGCGCCGGCGGACGAGTGGGGGCGGGGCGTCGGTGCCGGGTGACGAGCCGGCGCGTCCATAACGCCGGCTCGGGCATCCCCGATACGGTCGTCCGCCGGCAAGGCCGGTCCGTCGACCGGATGCGGAACGGCGAAAGGGTCGGCAAGTGCGCCGCCGCGGGGCTGGGGAACGGAGCGCTCCTCGGTCAACGCCTCGCGAATTCCGTCGGAGAACGCCTGAACTGTTGGATGGAGGCGACCGTCACTCGACCAACCGTCGTGGCCTGTTTCACGTGAAACAGTCGGGCCGGCGGAGCCATGACCGCTACGTCTGTGATCGTCGTACCTACCGTTGTCATGCACCGTGTCATCCCTGTCCGGTTCGGATGGGTCGGCACCGCCAGCGCTCTCGTCCGCGCTTTCGGGCGAAGTGTGCGGCCCGGCAAGAAGCGGCGGAGGCGTTGACACGTCGCCCTCCACCGCGCGGTCCGCACTATCGACGCGCGGCCAGCCTACGGCCGAATGGGTAGTCGTGGCCACGGGTGTCCGCCACGTGACGCCGTCCGGCACCCGGTAGTGGGAGGTCAAAAGCCCGGAAATCGCCCACAAACGCCTGGTTTCTTGCCCCAGGGTCAGACCGGTCACACCACACGCCGCAGGTGGCGTCTCAGCCTCGGCGGGCCCGCTTCCGGCCGGCGTTGGCACCCGAACCGGGCCGGGCAGCCGTACGCCGTGCCGACTTGATCTCGCGCTCTCGGACGATCTCCACCACGGTCGTCGGCGGGTCGACGAGACCGACTCCGCAGTGCCGTACGACCGGTGCGCCGCCGCCCAGCCGGTCGACCGCGTCCCGATGCTCAGCCACCTCGTCCGGTGCGGAGCTGCCCTTCAACGCGACCAACCGGCCACCGACGGCTGCCAGGGGCAGACACCAGCCCGCAAGCCGGTCGAGGGGTGCGACCGCTCGTGCGGTGACGACGTCGGCAGGGGAGAAGTCCGCGTCGGCGAGCTCCTCGGCCCGGCCCCGCTGCACCGTCACCGTTCCGTCGAGCCCGAGTCTGTCCACCGCTTCGTCGAGAAAGGCGGTACGTCGGGCGAGCGGCTCGACCAGGACGACGGAGAGGTCTGGTCGGGCCACCGCGAGCACGAGACCGGGCAGGCCGGCACCCGAGCCGACGTCGACCACGCGCGCGCCGGTCGGAATCATCTCCGCGACGGCGGCGCAGTTGAGCAGGTGCCGGTCCCAGATGCGGGGGGCCTCCCGCGGCCCGATCAGGCCACGTACGACCCCCTCGGTCGCCAGCAGTTCCGCGTAGGCGGCGGCGAGGGGAAGCCGATCACCGAAGAGCGTCTTCGCCGCCTCGACGAGATCGTCGGGAAGGGGTACCGGACTGCCCGTGGACGGGCGCGGGGGCCGCCCGGCCGACGGCACCGACTGATACGGCCCGGGCGGCGTGACGCCGCCCGGGCCGGACGCGGCTGGTGCCGCTGGGTCGTTCGTCATATCAGCTTTCAGTCCGCGGGACGGACGATGATCCGGCGGTTGGGCTCGACACCCTCCGACTCGCTCTGCACGCCGGCGAGTGCGTTGACCACGTCGTGGACGCACTTGCGCTCGAAGGCGGACATCGGCTCGAGGCGTACGTCTTCGCCGTACTCCTTGACCTTCTCCACGGCGTTGCGTGCGACCGCGGCCAACTCCTTGCGCCGGCTGGCCCGGTATCCGCCGACGTCGAGCAGCAGGCGACTCGGCGTGCCGGTCTGCCGGAACACCGCGAGACGGGTCAGTTCCTGAAGGGCTTCGACGGTGGCACCGCGCTGACCGACCAGCGGCTGGAGCCGGTCGCCGACCACCTCGACCATCGGCCGCCCGCCGGACACCAGCTCGTCGATGTCGCCGTCGTAGTCGAGGATGTCCAGGAGCCCTTCGACATAGTCCGCGGCGATCTCGCTCTGCCGGAAGAGCTCGGCGTCACTCGTGGCCTTGGACTCCTCGGCACCGGCGTCGCTGGTGCCTTCGGTCTGGGCCACGGCCGACTCGGCCTGCTCTTCTGAAACCTCGGTGCGGGGAGTGCTGGTGTCGGTCACGTGTCATCTCCGTACTCGGTCGGCCGGACCAGTCACGGCCGGCTGGTTTCCGTGACCGGCGAAGATCGCCGACGGTCACGGCACGTCTACGTGGGGGCGTGGTGCTCGGTGCCAGGGGAGCGCCTCGAAGTCGGGTCCCGGCCCGGGACCCTGGGCCGGCAGCGAGGGCTGCCGGCCCGACGTTCGGTCAGCTTCAACCCTGGCGTTTCGCGGGCCGCCCCTTCTTCGGGTTGACCGGCTTGGCACCCGGCTTGGGGGCCAGTGCCTTGGTGTCGACCGCCGGCTTCGCCTCCGGCTGCGTGCCGTTGGCCTTGCCACGGCCGAAAAGGCCGGCGGGCTTCGCGGGCTGGCCGGCCCCGGCCTTGCCGGTGCCCGGCTTGCTCAGGTTGGCCTTGCCGGTGCCCGGCTTGCCCGCACCCGGCTTACCCGTTCCGGCCTTGCCGGTGGCGGTCACCAGCGGCGGGAACTTACGCAGCACCCACTGCTGCTGGCCGAGCGTGAAGAGGTTGTTCGTCACCCAGTAGATGATCACACCGATGGGGAAGATCGCGCCGGAAATCAGCAGCGAAGCGGGGATGCCGTAGAGCATCAGGCGCTGGATCATCCGCTGCTGCGGGTCTTCGGCCCAGCCGGTCTTGAGGATCATCTGCCGGCTGGTCAGGTAGGTGGTGGCGATCATGATGCAGACCAGCACACCGGCCATGATCTTGACCGTGGTGCCGTCGGCACCCATCCGGGCCAGTTCCTCGGCGGTCGAACCGAACTTGCCGGAGATCGGCGCGGTGAACAGCGTCGCACTGGCCGCGCTGTCGAACTGGTCGGCGCTCCAGCCGTACAGCGTCTTGCCCTGGTTGTCCGGGCTGAGCCGGCGGAGCACGTGGAAGAGGCCGAGGAACACCGGGATCTGGAGGAACATCGGAAGGCAGCCCATGAGCGGGTTGGCCTTTTCCTTCCGGTAGAGCTCCATCATCTCCTGCTGGAGCGACTCCCGGTCACCCTTGTGCTTCTCCTGCAGCTCCTTGACCTTGGGCTGGAGCGCCTGCATCGCCCGCTGCGATTTGATCTGCTTGACGAAGACCGGGAAGAGGATCACCCGTACGGTGACCACCAGGAACACGATGGCAAGGATCCAGGACCAGTTCGTGCCCAGGACCATCGTCGCCGGCACCCCGATCGCGTCCCACGCGGAATGCCAAAGCAGCAGGATCCACGAGATCGCCCAGTAGATCCAGTCGAGACTCAATTCGGGGCTCCAGTCACATCAGCACGACGGCGGCTGCCCGGCTCCGGCACCGGGTCATACCCACCGGGGTGGAAGGGGTGGCAGCGCAACAGCCGCCGGACCGCCAGCAGAAATCCCCGTAGCGCACCGTGTCGCTCCACCGCCTGGAGGGCGTAGGCGCTGCACGACGGGTAGAACCGACAGCGGGCCGGCAGCGCCGGGCTTATCCAACGACGGTACGCGATGACGGGTCCTGCCAGCATTCGGGCGCCGAGTGTCATCCGTCGCGGGGCGTCGTGGTCGCCGCTCATCGGCGCGTCCGGGAGGCTCGTCGGGGCGTCCGCGCGGCGGTCAGCGCCGCGTCGAGGTCTGCCGCGAGCCGGCCGTACGGCACCTCGGCCGCGCTCGGCAGCGCCCGCACCACGAGAGTCGACCCGGCCGGCAGGGTGTCGATCCGCTCCCGGACCAGATGGCGGAGCCGGCGCCGGACAAGATTGCGTACGACCGCCCCACCGACCGCCTTGGACACGACGAAGCCGGCACGCGACGGGGGAGATCCGCTCTCCACCCCGGCGTCGCGTGCCGGCTTCGTGACTGCTAGTGGTCCGGGCCTGTCTGTCTCGCGGCCGAGATCGAGGTGAACGACCACCGAGCCGCGGTTGGCCCGCCGCCCGGCGCGCATCGCTGCGGCAAACTCTCTGCTGTGCCGCAGTCGATGCGAGGTCGCCAGCACGACTGCCTACTACATCTTCCGGACCGGGACTGCCAGCCCTCAGGCTGACAGGCGGGCGCGGCCCTTCGAACGGCGGGTGGCGAGGATCGCGCGGCCGGCCCGGGTGCGCATGCGCAGCCGGAAGCCGTGGGTCTTCGCGCGCCGGCGGTTGTTCGGCTGGTAGGTGCGCTTGCTCACGTCAGGCTCTCCGTCTTCGTGCGCGCGGACGGCGACCCGTCCGAGTTCGTGTCATGTCTGGCGTCGGTGCTACCGCTTGCCGGCCGCTGGACTGCCCCGCCCAATCCCTTGATCTCAAAGTTCGGATCGGGGTCCGGGTCTTCCTGCTTCCGTCCGGGTCTTCCTGTTTTGCCGAGCTGTTTCTTCCCCCGAGCCCACCTCGCACACGAGGCCGCTCGAACAAGCAACGTCGCTCAGCAAGCAACGTCGCTTAAGCAAGGAACGTTGCTTAAGCAAGGAACGTCGCTCAACAAGCAACCGCCACCCTATCAGGAGGGCGACGGCACAGCCGCTCCAGCCTACGCACGGCCACAACCACCGTCAAACGTCCACCCCGGCGCCACGCCGGGGTGCGGACGGGCGGACCAGCGGCTCCGCCCCGGGGCGGTTTTCACTGATGGCGCCAACGCCCGGGTGTGGACGGCGGTTGAAGGGTTGTGGACAACGCTGTTAGCGTGCCCGATTGCCGGTCGGCATGCTCGGGGGGCCAGGGATTGCCGCAGATGGGGGCAAAACTGGGCGAGGTGGTCGATCGTTCGGCACGGTGAAGCCGTATCAGCGGTGGATCCGGCACCATCCGGGCCTGACAGGCGCCACCCGGGAAGCCACAATCGGTCGGTACACAGGCTGTGGATAACTTGTGGACAACGGGTCCAACGGTCGAATCACCGCACGACATCGTGCCTGGTGGCCGACCAACACCGGGCGGCCAGGTCCACAGACCAGCGGCAGCCGGTACTCAGATGCGATGGGGGTGGCGCGACGGTGACCGACATGGTCGACCTTGCCGCGGTCTGGACTGCTGCTACCGACGAACTCGCCGACGAGATCGTCTCAGCCCAGCAGCGTGCGTATCTCCGCATGACCCGGCTGCGCGCCATCGTCGAGGACACCGCCCTGCTCGCCGTACCCGACGCCTTCACCCGGGATGTCATCGAGTCGCGTCTGCGGCCCGCCATCACCGAGGCCCTGTCCCGCCGGCTCGGCCGGTCGATCCAGGTTGCCGTCACCGTACGGGCCCCCGAAGACGGTCAACCGCGCACCAACGGGACGGTCTACGGCAGCGCCACGGTGCCGGACAGTGCCTCCTTCCCGGTGCAGCCCGTCCTCGCGCGCTTCCCGACCGAGCAGGTCGACCGGCCGCCACCCCACGTCGAGTTGCCGATGCCGCCGAACGGTTCGGCGCAGCACCCCGGTGCCGGGTCGGGCCACCATCCCGCCGCGTCCGGCCGGCCGGACGCCGACCAGCACGCCAAGCCGCCGACCGGCACCGGCCCCGACCGCGGCGGCACACAGGACGCGCTGTTCGCGGCGCCGTACCCGCAGCCGTACGTGGAGCCCGGGCCGCCGCCCGCGGCTCCACACCTGTCCGGGCCGCCCGCCCCGCACCACGAGCGGCGCGACGCCCGGCCCGACCCGCCGGAGCGCACCTACCGCGGCGAAGCGGCCGGGCTGCGTATCGACGAGCCGACCATCCGCAATCTGGGCATCGGGACCGACAGCGGTCCTGGCCGCGCCCAGAACCGCGACGCCGACCTGCGGCTGCCGGGCCGCGACGACCGCCGCCCGGGCGCCACGCCCGACAGCGGCGGCAACCGGCTCAACCCGAAGTACATGTTCGAGACGTTCGTCATCGGCTCGTCGAACCGGTTCGCGCACGCAGCCTCGGTCGCCGTCTCCGAATCGCCGGCCAAGGCGTACAACCCGCTGTTCATCTACGGCAGTTCGGGGCTGGGCAAGACACACCTGCTCCACGCCATCGGCCACTACGCGCAGACCCTCGGCAACGCCCGGTCGGTGCGGTACGTCTCCACCGAGGAATTCACCAACGACTTCATCAACTCGCTGCGCGACGACAAGACCAGCGCCTTCCAGCGGCGCTACCGCGACGTCGACATCCTCCTGATCGACGACATCCAGTTCCTGGAGAACCGCGAACGGACGCAGGAGGAGTTCTTCCACACCTTCAACACCCTGCACAACGCCAACAAGCAGATCGTGATCACGTCCGACCGGTCGCCGCGGCAGTTGGCGACGCTGGAGGACCGGATGCGTACCCGGTTCGAATGGGGGCTGCTGGCCGACATCCAGCCGCCCGACCTGGAGACCCGTATCGCGATCCTGCAGAAGAAGGCGGCCCAGGAGCGGCTGTACGCCCCACCGGACGTCCTGGAGTTCATCGCCTCCCGGGTGTCGAACTCGATCCGTGAACTCGAGGGCGCGCTGATCCGGGTGACGGCGTTCGCCAGCCTGACCCACACCGCGGTCGAACTGGCCCTGGCCGAAGAGGTGCTGCGCGACTTCATCCCCGACGGTCAGGGTCCGGAGATCACCGCCGACCAGATCATGGCGGCGACCGCCGACTACTTCGGGGTGAGCCTGGAGGACCTGCGTGGGCACTCCCGCTCCCGGGTGCTGGTCAACGCCCGTCAGGTCGCCATGTATCTGTGCCGGGAGCTGACCGAGCTGTCGCTGCCCCGGATCGGCCAGGCGTTCGGCGGCCGCGACCACACCACGGTCATGCACGCCGACCGCAAGATCCGGCAACAGATGGCCGAACGCCGGCTGCTCTACAACCAGATCGCCGAGCTGACCAACCGGATCAAGCAGAACTCCTGACAACAGGTAACCCCTGGTAGTGGATCAGTTACTGATCCAGGTGTGGATAACCGCCGTCGGCGGAGTCCGAGCCCCGAAGCGCCCCGTCCCAGCTGTGGACGGGGCGCTTCTTGTCCACCGGTTGTCCACACTGTCCACAGGTCGTTATCCACGACGGTGGACAACGCGACGACGACCAGCAGCCACTTACCCACAACCTGTGGATAACTCCTGTGGAAACGACTGTGGACGTACACGGAGGGTGAGCAACTTACCCACAGGCCAGGGCGGGCTGTGGGAAACCTGTTGAAGGATCTGGGGAAAACTAATCCCGATCTTCACTCGACGATCCACACCCTTGGGGAAAAACCTTGTGGAAACCCTGTGGATTGCCGGTGAGCAGTTGTGGACAACCGGGCAACAGCCGGGGCCTGTGGATGAAACGGCCAGTTTGAACCCTGGTTATCCCCAGGCAACCCACCGGTGGATAACGGGACTGAGCTGGGGAAACTCTAGTTCTCCACAGAATCCACAACACCGATGAAGACGATGAGAGATTTTTCTAATAGAGATCAAAACCCAATCATCACCGTTGTGGATTCTGTGGACCGGCCGACGGCCGGCCCATCGAGAGACATCCGAACGGACGAAGCACCGGGGGCGGGCGTACGCCGTGTGGGTCGTCGCCTTAAGGTTCGGTGGGGACCCACGTGCGCCGGCCGCACCCCGACAGCACGACCGCCGACACCACCACCGCCGGTGGCCGGACAGCCGCCGACAGCGGAGCCGCTGCGAGCAACCCGTCGTTGCCGATAGCGGGACCGTTGCCGGCAGCAGCCACTGGCGGCAGCAGCTACCTTTGTCCATCAGTCGACCCGGAGGCATGGCATGAAGTTCAGAGTCGAGCGTGACGCGCTCGCCGACGCCGTGGCGTGGACGGCCAAGAGCCTGCCCAGCCGGCCGTCCGTCCCGGTTCTCGCCGGAGTGATGCTGCGGGTGACCGACGGACTCCTTCACGTGTCCGGGTTCGACTACGAGGTGTCGAGCCAGGTGACCGTCGACGTGCAGGGGGACGCCGACGGTGCCGCCCTGGTCTCCGGTCGGCTGCTCGCCGAGATCACCAAGGCGCTGCCCGCCAAGCCGGTCGACATCGCCGCGGTCGGAGCACATCTGGAACTCGTCTGTGGCAGCGCGCGGTTCACACTGCCGACGATGCCCGTCGAGGACTACCCGGCGCTGCCGGACATGCCGGCCAGCACCGGCAGCGTCGACGCCGCCGCGTTCGCCGCCGCCGTCGCCCAGGTCGCCATTGCCGCTGGACGTGACGAGACGCTGCCGATGATGACCGGCATCCGGGTCGAGCTCAACGGTTCGACGCTGGCCATGCTCGCCACCGACCGCTACCGGCTCGCGCTGCGCGAGATGCAGTGGCGTCCCGACGACCCCGACATCAGCATCAACGCGCTCGTGCCGGCCCGTACCCTCGCCGACACCGCCAAGACGCTCGGCCCGCTCGGTGGTGAGGTGACCGTCGCCCTCGCCCAGGGATCGGCCGGCGAGGGCATGATCGGGTTTGCCGGCGGTACCCGGCGTACCACCAGCCGGCTTCTCGACGGGGCCAACTATCCGCCGGTGCGATCGCTCTTCCCCAGCTCGCACAACGCCGAGGCCAGGGTGCTCGTGGCCGCCCTCGTCGAGGTGGTCCGCCGGGTCGCCCTGGTCGCCGAGCGCACCACCCCGGTTCTGCTGAGCTTCAGCTCCGACGGCCTGGTCGTCGAGGCCGGCGGCACCGAGGAGGCGCGGGCGAGCGAGGCGATGGACGCGACCTTCACCGGCGAACCGCTGACCATCGGCTTCAACCCGCAATACCTGATCGACGGGTTGCAGAACCTCGGGTCGCCCCACGCGGTGCTCTCGTTCGTCGACGCGTTCAAGTCGGCCGTGATCTCGCCCGCCACCGAGGACGGCGAGATCATCGAGGGCTACCGCTACCTGATCATGCCGATCCGCGTCACCCGCTGATCGCGCTGAACCGGAAGGAAAGGCACAAAATGCAGCTTGGCCTCGTTGGTCTCGGCCGGATGGGCGGCAACATGCGCGAGCGTCTGCGCACGGCTGGTCACGAGGTTGTCGGCTACGACCCCAACCCCGACCTGGCCGACGTCGCCAGCCTCGCCGAAATGGTGGAGAAGCTGGCCACGCCCCGCGCAGTCTGGATCATGGTGCCGGCCAGCGTCACCGAGCAGACCGTCGACGAACTGGCCGCGCTGCTCTCCGAGGGCGACATCATCATCGATGGCGGCAACTCGCGCTACAGCGACGACCTGCCGCGGTCCGAGCGGCTGAACGCGGTCGGGGTCGGCTACATCGACGTCGGAGTCTCCGGTGGGGTCTGGGGCCGGGAGAACGGCTACGCCCTCATGGTCGGCGGCTCCGAGGAGCACGTCGAACGGCTCATGCCGATCTTCGAGTCGCTGAAGCCGGCGGGCGAGTTCGGCTTTGTCCACGCCGGTCCGGTCGGCGCCGGCCACTACGCCAAGATGGTGCACAACGGCATCGAGTACGGGCTCATGCACGCGTACGCCGAGGGCTACGAGCTGCTGTGCAAGTCGGAACTGGTGACCAACGTCCCCGGCGTGTTCAAGTCGTGGCGGGAGGGCACCGTCGTGCGTTCCTGGCTCCTCGACCTGCTCGACATCGCGCTCGAGGAGGACCCGGAGCTGGCCAGCCTGCGCGGCTACGCCGACGACACCGGCGAGGGCCGGTGGACGGTCGAGGAGGCGATCCGGCTGGCGGTGCCGATGAACGTCATCGCCGCCTCGCTGTTCGCCCGGTTCGCCTCCCGGCAGGACGACTCGCCCGCGATGAAGGCGATCGCCGCGCTGCGCCAGCAGTTCGGCGGTCACGCGATCCACAAGAACTGACCGACGCATGCATGTCCGCCGGCTCGAACTGGTCGACTTCCGCTCGTACGAGCGGGTCGTGGTCGACCTCGAGCCGGGGGTCAGCGTGCTCGTCGGCCCGAACGGGGTCGGCAAGACGAACCTCGTCGAGGCGTTGGGTTACGTGGCGACCCTGGGCAGCCACCGGGTCGCCACCGACGCCCCACTGGTCCGGATGGGGGCCGGCGCGGCGGTGATCCGCTGCGAGATCGTGCACGGCGGCCGTGAACTGCTCGTCGAGCTGGAGATCGTGCCGGGCAAGGCCAACCGGGCCCGGCTGGGCCGGTCACCCGTACGCCGGTCGAGGGACATTCTCGGCGCGCTCCGGCTGGTGCTGTTCGCACCAGAGGACCTCGAACTGGTCCGGGGCGATCCGGCCGAACGGCGGAGCTACCTCGACGACCTGCTGGTCGCCCGGCTGCCCCGCTTCGCGGGCGTACGGGCCGACTACGAACGGGTCGTCAAGCAGCGCAACGCCCTGCTGCGCAGCGCCTACCTGGCCCGCAAGACCGGCGGCACCCGAGGCGGTGACCTCTCGACACTCGACGTGTGGGATGCCCACCTGGCCCGGCACGGCGCCGAGTTGCTGGCCGGCCGGCTTGCCCTGGTCGCCGCGCTGGCCCCGCACGTGACCAAGGCGTACGACGCCGTCGCGGCCGGTCGGGGGGCGGCCGGTATCACCTACCGCTCCACGCTCGAGGCCGCCGAGACCGCCCCGGCCCGGGCCGAGCTGGAGGCGGGGCTCGCCGCAGCGCTGGCTGCCGCCCGGCAGTCGGAGGTCGACCGGGGCATGACGCTGGTCGGCCCGCACCGCGACGACCTCGCACTGACGCTCGGCCCGATGCCCGCCAAGGGCTACGCCAGCCACGGTGAATCCTGGTCGTACGCGCTCGCGCTGCGCCTGGCCGCGTACGACCTTCTCCGGGCCGACGGGATCGAGCCGGTACTCGTGCTCGACGACGTCTTCGCCGAGCTGGACAGCGGCCGGCGGGAGCGGCTCGCCGAACTGGTCGGCTCCGCTACCCAGATGCTGGTCACCTGCGCCGTCGCCGAAGACGTACCGGAGGCGTTGCGCGGTGCCCGGTTCACGGTGACCGAGGGCGCGGTGGCCCGTGCCGGCTGACTCCGGACGCAAGCCGCCGGCCCGACCCGCCGACCCGCCGGCGGGCGCGGGTGCGGGCGGCGAGGCGGCGCAACCCAGCGGCCCGGAACTGGCCCGCGCGGTGCTCGACGCCGCCAAGGCCCGACGGGAGGCCGCCCGCCCCCGTCGACGTACCGGCGGCGACCGGGACCGGGACGGCGGTGACGGGAGCGACGGCCAGCCGCGACGGCGGCTGCGGGGCTATTCCGGCCCCGGTCCCGATCCGCGCGACCCGCAGTTGTTCGGTGACGTGCTGGCCCGGCTGGTCAAGGCGCGGGGCTGGCAGCAGCCGGCCGCCGAGGCGACCGTCTTCGGGGCCTGGGAACGGGTCGTCGGGCCGGACGTGGCCAAGCACAGCCGGCCGGTCAAGCTCGAGGACGGCGAACTGACCGTGGAGGCGGAGTCGACCGCGTGGGCGACCCAGCTCCGGCTGCTCGCCGCCTCGCTGCTGCGCCGGATCGCCGCCGAGGTCGGCCACAACGTGGTGCGCAAGCTCCACATCCACGGCCCGGCGGCGCCGTCGTGGTCACGCGGGCCGCGCCGGGTGCGCGGTCGTGGTCCCCGCGACACGTACGGCTGACCGGGTCAGAAGTCGGCGTAGACGGCGAAGCCCTGGTCGGCGCAGCGGCGGTAGAAGCGGGTCAGGACCACCAGCTCCGTGTGCGGGAAGCCCCACTGCGGCACCTGGCCGGTGTCGTCGCGCAGGCCGTCGAGGCGGGCGTCGAGCCACCGCAGTTGCTGTTCGGGGAGGCGCCCGGCCGAGATGGCCGCCCGGAGCACCGCCCCGACGGTGTCGAAGGTGACCAGGTCGCCGTACGCCCGGTGCGCCTCGACGAACCGCTCCAGGCCGCCGGCGATCCAGGCGCAGCCGTCGGGGTCGATCACCGGGTCCTCGTCCTCGGCGGAGGCGTCTGTGGCGTACAGCACACCCTGCAGTCCGAGGAGCAGGTCGACCAGTTCGGTGTACGGGGTGGCGTGGACCGCTCCGGTCTTGGCGATGTGCCCGGCGAGCGTGGCGGTCGGTGCCGGGATCCGTGGCGCGTCGACCAGTTCACCGAACTCGGGGAACCCCGCCGGGCCGACCGGTTCGTAGAACGAGCCGGTCCGGGGCCACTGTACGGCGACGTTGTCCAGCCCCATCGGGCTCCACCTCTCCTGGTCACGGTCCTGTCGGGTCGGCCGCGGCGGTCCACCGACCGGCTCGCGGCCGTCATACGGGCGGTCCGGCCGGCGGCCGAAACCGCCCGTCCGGCACGGCGCCGCCAAATTACGACACCTGACCCGATTCCGCGACCCCCGCACGCCGCGTGTCGCGGTTGCCGGAGCCGGCGCGGGTCCGAAACCGAAGCCTTGATCGCACCGTGGCGTGTGGGGGGAGTCGCGGACAGAGAGGTTCGGCCGGCTATGAACGTCTGAGGCGCCTTCGCGGGTGCCGCGTACCCGTTTGGTCGCCCGGGCACAGTAGGATTCAGTTGGAGACGAGGAACATCGTGACACGACGGCCCGGGCTGTTGTTCTGCCCGGGTTGCCGACACGAGTCCCAGCCGATCGCGATCCGCGGGAGTCCGCGGCGACCGGTGTGTCCGGCCCTCTGGCGATCCGTCGTTCCCCGACCGTGATCGTGGTGTCGGCCGCGCGCCTGCCGTCGTAATGCCCGCCGAACCCCGTGTCCCCGGAGCCGCAGCCCGGGTGGTGCGAGAAAGTGGCCGAGGGTGTCAGCGCAGAAGAAGCAGGAGTACGGCGCCGATTCAATCACCGTGCTGGAGGGCTTGGAGGCGGTCCGCAAGCGGCCCGGTATGTATATCGGGTCGACCGGTGAGCGTGGTCTGCACCACCTTGTCTGGGAGGTCGTGGACAACGCGGTCGACGAGGCGCTCGCCGGTCACTGTGACACGATCGACGTGGTGCTGCTCGCCGACGGCGGTGTGCGCGTGGTCGACAACGGCCGTGGCTTCCCGGTCGACCTCCACCCGAAGCTGAAGAAGCCGGGTGTCGAGGTCGCGCTGACCGTGCTGCACGCGGGCGGAAAGTTCGACGGCAAGGCGTACGCGGTTTCCGGCGGTCTGCACGGCGTCGGTGTCTCGGTGGTCAACGCGCTGTCCGTACGGATGTTCGTCGAGATCCACAAGTCCGGCCACGTGTGGCGGCAGCACTACACCAACTCGGTGCCCTCGCCGCTGGAGAAGGGCGAGACCACCGACCAGACCGGTTCCTCGGTGTCGTTCTGGCCCGACCCGGACGTCTTCGAGACGGTCGACTTCAACTTCGAGACGATCTACCGGCGGCTCCAGGAGATGGCCTTCCTGAACCGTGGGCTGACCATCCGGCTGCGCGACGAGCGGGTGCAGGAGGAGGACGGCAACGCCCGCGAGGTGACCTTCCTCTACAGGGGCGGCATCGCCGACTTCGTCCGGCACCTCAACAACACCAAGAGCCCCATCCACAAGAGCGTGATCGAGTTCGGGGCGGAAGAGGAAGGCATGGCGGTGGAGATCGCCATGCAGTGGAACGAGTCGTACGGCGAGTCGGTCTACACCTTCGCCAACACCATCAACACCCATGAGGGCGGCACCCACGAGGAGGGCTTCCGGGCCGCGCTGACCACCGTGGTCAACCGGTACGGCGCGGACAAGAAGCTGCTCAAGGGCGACGAGAAGCTCACCGGCGAGGACATCCGCGAGGGGCTCGCCGCGATCATCTCGGTGAAGCTGGCCAACCCCCAGTTCGAGGGCCAGACGAAGACCAAGCTCGGCAACACCCCGGTCAAGAGCTTCGTGCAGCGGGTCTGCAACGAGTGGCTGGTCGACTGGTTCGACCGCAACCCGGCCGAGGTCAAGCAGATCATCACCAAGGCGACCCAGGCTTCCCGGGCCCGGATCGCCGCCCAGCAGGCGCGCAAGCTGGCCCGGCGCAAGTCGCTGCTGGAGTCGGGTTCGATGCCGGGCAAGCTCGCCGACTGCCAGTCGACCGATCCGCGTGAGTCCGAGGTGTTCATCGTCGAGGGCGACTCGGCCGGTGGTTCGGCCAAGCAGGGCCGCGACCCGCGCACGCAGGCGATCCTGCCGATCCGCGGCAAGATCCTCAACGTGGAGAAGGCCCGGATCGACCGGGTGCTGAAGAACAACGAGGTGCAGGCGCTGATCACCGCGCTCGGCACCGGCATCCACGACGACTTCGACATCGAGAAGCTGCGCTACCACAAGATCGTGCTGATGGCGGATGCCGACGTCGACGGCCAGCACATCCAGACGCTGCTGCTCACCCTGCTCTTCCGCTTCATGCGTCCACTGGTCGAGCTGGGGCACGTCTACCTGGCCGCCCCGCCGCTCTACAAGATCAAGTGGAACAAGAAGGGCGACGACGCGCAGTACGCCTACTCCGACCGGGAGCGTGACGGGCTGATCGCGCTGCGCCAGCAGAAGAAGCCGAACGCCAGGCCCGACGACATCCAGCGGTTCAAGGGTCTGGGTGAGATGAACTACCCGGAGCTGTGGGAGACCACGATGAACCCGGCGACGCGTACGCTGCGTCAGGTCACTCTCGACGACGCGGCGACCGCCGACGAGTTGTTCAGCGTTCTGATGGGTGAGGACGTCGAAGCTCGCCGTTCCTTCATCCAGCGCAACGCAAAGGACGTGCGGTTCCTGGACATCTAGGTGACTCAGCGGTGGCCAGAACATTGACCACCGCGTTGAGTCACCGAGTTATCCACAGCTTCGACGGTTTCCACAGCCGTTATCCACAGCGATATGCGGCTTTAAGTCTGATAAGGGTTGACTGTGACGGATAATCCCGAGTCCTTCGAGAGCGAGCCGGAGGGCGCTCCGGCCGCCGCCGGTGGTGCGATCGTCCACGACCGCATCGAACCGGTCGGCCTCGAGATCGAGATGCAGCGCTCGTACCTCGACTACGCGATGAGCGTCATCGTGGGCCGGGCCCTGCCGGACGTGCGCGACGGCCTCAAGCCCGTCCACCGCAAGATCCTCTACGCCATGTTCGACTCCGGCTTCCGGCCGGACCGCGGATACGTGAAGTGCGCGCGCGTCGTCGGTGACGTCATGGGTAACTACCACCCGCACGGTGACGCGTCGATCTACGACGCCCTGGTGCGGATGGCCCAGCCCTGGTCGTTGCGCTACCCGCTGATCGACGGCAACGGCAACTTCGGCTCGCCCGGCAACGACCCGGCCGCGGCCATGCGTTACACCGAGTCGAAGCTGTCCCCGCTCGCGATGGAGCTGCTCCGCGACATCGACGAGGACACCGTCGACTTCCAGGACAACTACGACGGCCGGGCCAAAGAGCCGACCATCCTGCCGGCCCGGATCCCCAACCTGCTGATCAACGGCTCCGAGGGCATCGCGGTCGGCATGGCGACCAAGATCCCGCCGCACAACCTCCGGGAGATCGCCGCCGCCGTCCAGTGGTGCCTGGAGCACCCGGAGGCCGACGAGCCGACCACCCTCGACGCGCTCATCGAGATCGTCAAGGGCCCCGACTTCCCGACGTACGGCCTGATCGTCGGCACCCAGGCGATCCAGGACGCCTACCGCACCGGGCGCGGTTCGATCAGGATGCGCGCCGTCGTGGAGGTCGAGGAGGACAAGCGGGGCCGGACCAGCCTCGTCGTCACCGAGCTGCCCTACCAGGTCAACCCGGACAACCTCGCCGAACGGATCGCCGAGCTGATCAAGGAGGGCAAGCTCGCCGGCATCGCCGACATCCGCGAGGAGTCCTCCGGCCGTACCGGCATGCGCCTGGTGCTGGTGCTCAAGCGCGACGCGGTCGCCAAGGTGGTGCTCAACAACCTCTACAAGCACACCCAGCTCCAGGAGACGTTCGGCGCCAACATGCTGGCGCTGGTCGACGGCGTGCCGCGCACCCTCAACCTGGCCCAGTTCATCCGCCACTACGTCGACCACCAGATCGACGTGATCCGGCGCCGGACCGCCTACCGGCTGCGCAAGGCCGAGGAGCGGGCCCACATCCTGCGCGGCCTGGTCAAGGCGCTCGACGCGCTCGACGAGGTGATCGCCCTGATCCGGCGGTCGCCGACGGTGGAGGACGCCCGGCAGGGCCTCATCCAGCTTCTCGACATCGACGAGATCCAGGCCACGGCGATCCTCGACATGCAGCTTCGCCGGCTGGCCGCGCTGGAACGCCAGAAGATCCTCGACGACCTGGCCAAGCTCGAACTCGAGATCCTCGACCTCAAGGACATCCTGGCCAAGCCCGAACGGCAGCGGAAGATCGTCTCGGAGGAACTCGGCGAGATCGTCGCCAAGTGGGGCGACGAGCGGCGTACCAAGATCCTGCCGTTCGACGGCGAGGTCTCGATGGAAGACCTGATCGCCCGCGAGGACGTCGTCGTCACCATCACCCGGACCGGCTACGCCAAGCGCACCAAGGTCGACCTCTACCGCTCGCAGCGGCGCGGCGGCAAGGGTGTGAGCGGCGCCACGCTGCGGCAGGACGACATCGTCAGCCACTTCTTCGTCTGCTCGACCCACGACTGGATCCTCTTCTTCACCAACAAGGGGCGGGTCTACCGCGCCAAGGCGTACGAACTGCCCGAGGCCAGCCGTACCGCCAAGGGCCAGCACGTGGCCAACCTGCTCGCGTTCCAGCCCGACGAGCAGATCGCGCAGATCATCGAGATCCCGAACTACCAGGTCGCGCCCTACCTGGTGCTCGCCACCAAGAACGGCCTGGTCAAGAAGACCCGACTGGAGGAGTTCGACTCCAACCGCAGCGGCGGCATCATCGGCATCAACCTGCGTGACGAGGACGAACTCGTCGGCGCCGCCCTGGTCGCCGCCGAGGACGACCTGCTGTTGGTGTCGAAGCAGGCCCAGGCGATCCGGTTCAACGCCACCGACGAGGCGCTGCGGCCGATGGGCCGGGCGACCTCCGGGGTGATCGGTATGCGGTTCACCGATGACGACGTACTCCTCGCGATGGAGGTCGTTCGCGAGGGAATGGATGTTTTGGTGGCCACGAACGGCGGGTACGCCAAGCGGACGCCGATCGAGGAATATCCCGTCCAGGGACGGGGTGGCAAGGGTGTGCTGACCGCGAAGATCACCGAACGCCGGGGCGGGCTGGTCGGAGCGGTTGTGATCAGTCCGGATGACGAGTTGTTCGCGATCACGAGCAACGGCGGGGTCATCCGGACTCCGGTGAAGCCTGTACGGCGAACGCGGGATCGGAACACAATGGGGGTCAAGCTGATGGACCTGCCAGAAGGCGTAACCATCGTGGCCATCGCTCGCAACGCCGACGAGCCTGACGAACAGGACTAGTTGATGACGGAGACACAGGCGAAGTCGGGGACTGCGGGGGCCCCGACGACCCCGGTCGATGAGGAAGCCGCGAAGAGCGGCGCACCAGCGACCGGTCGCGCGGCCGTTGGTCGGGCGACAGTCCCCGGCGATACACCGTCACCCAAGTTCACGCGGGCTCCCGGGATGGCGCCGCCGCCCGACCAGCCCGCGGACCAGGGCAACGGCACGGCGCCGCCCAACGACGGCGCCGGCCAGGGCCACGTCGTGATGACAAAGGCTCCCGGAGACGCGGGTGGCGACGGGGCCCGGGGCAACCAGGCCGGAACCGCCACCCGTCCGGGCGCCGCCGGGCAGGGTCGCCTGGCTGCCGGCGGCACCACGATCCGCACCTCCGGCGTCGGCGCCGCGCCCGGTTCGACAGGCCAGCCCACGGCCGGGGGCAACGGTGCCGGTGGCCCGGGAGCGGTCGGCGCGGCCCGGGTGACCGAAGCCGTACGCGCCGCCCGCAACACGGTCAGCTCCGCCGCGTCGCGCGGCCCCCGGCGGGCCCGGCTGAACGTCAAGCGGATCGACCCGTGGTCGGTGATGAAGTTCTCGTTCGCCGTCTCGCTGGTGCTGTTCATCGTGGTGATCGTGGCGACGTCGGTGCTCTACCTGGCGCTCGACGCGATGGGCGTCTTCGAGACGGTCAACACCAGCCTCGGTGAGCTGATCAGCGCCGGCGGTGGCCAGGACGGCGGCGGCGGCTTCCAGATCACCGCCAAGGGCGTCATCGGCACCTCCGCCCTGATCGGCCTGGTCAACGTGGTGCTCTTCACCGCTCTGGCCACCCTGGGCGCCTTCGTCTACAACGTCTGCGCCGACCTGGTCGGTGGCGTCGAACTCACCCTCGCCGAGCGCGACTGAGGCTCGGGAAAAGACCCGGACGCCGGGGCGCCGCGAAACGCGGTTGCCCCGGCGTTGCGCATCCGCCTACGGTTACGGCAGGTCGGCGGCCATCCGGAACGGACGGCAGGCGGCCCGGTTCGACCCCCGGCGTGACACCCACCCCCCGATTGGAAAGAAGCGCCGGTGGTGCGGTAACCTTGCTCGTCGCACGGGGGGCTATAGCTCAGTCGGTTAGAGCGCAGAGCTGATAACTCTGAGGTCGATGGTTCGATTCCATCTAGCCCCACTCCACAATCCGGTCCGACAGCAGTCAAGGGGTCTCCCCATGTTGAAGAAGATCCTGATCGTAGTCGGCGTCATCGGCGTCGCGGCCTTCGTCGCGAAGAAGGTCAAGGACGCCAACGACGAGCGCGCCCTGTGGCACGAGGCCACCACCGCGCCTGATCTTCGCTGAGGTTCGACCCGATCCGGCGGCTCCCGCCGCCGCTGCGGGGCCGTAGCTCAACTGGCAGAGCACTGCCTTTGCAAGGCAGGGGTTAGGGGTTCGAGTCCCCTCGGCTCCACCACAGCCCGCCCAGCTCAGGGCACCCCATCCACTCGATGTTCTTCGTAGTCGGTGTCGGCGATCTCGTTCAACGCGCAGGGCTATTGCAAGAGTTGGTTGCAGCCATGCGTTGATGACCATGAGATGGATGGTGGCCGCACGGATCGATTGTGATGATGTGAGCGTGGAGACGCTTGCACTGTTGGTGGCGATCCTTGTCTGCGGACCCATGGCCGGGGCGGGGCTCACGATCATCATGATCAGCCGGAAAGTTGAAGTACTCGGTCTGAGACCGGTTAACGGTGCGCTGTTCCTGTTGTCCGGGTTGACCGGCCTACTGCCGCAGGTCGGGAGACTGATCGGCGACGGTGCCACGCTGTTCTTCCTGCCGGCCTCGATCGGATGTGCTCTCTTCGGGCTGTGGTTGGGGCTGCGGCGCGGCGGTTTCAGTGTGGTGCGGCTGTCGGCGCCCGACGGCGCACGGCTGGAACGGCTTCCAACCGCGGCGACTCGCACCGATGCGCAGGGCATGAAGGCGCCTGGCCACCTCAGCCACGATGACCGGGTCTGACCTGGGGCGTCTCAGTAGGCGTCGAACGCGACGTCCACGGACGACGCGTCTCGCAACGGTGCGACCTGCTCGGCCTCGTCCTGGAGCGACTTCTTGGTCCGGGCCGGTAACGAACCGAACGTCTTGATGGTGATGGTCAGCTTCCGGCCGCTTTTCCGTGGCCGCCAAATACCGGTGATCCTGCCATCGGCGAGTATCGTGCCTGGTTCGCCGACCGTCTTCCACACCTCACCGCGGTACTTCTTGTCGACGATCGTTTCGCGGTCGCGCAGCTGGGTGTACGGGTCGCGCGGCGGGAGCAGACGTGCGCCCTTCGGCGTCGGTGCCGACCGCAACGTGTCGACGTCCTCGGTGAGAACCCACGACTTGCCGCCGAACTCGACCTGCGTCAGCTCGTCCTCGACCAGGCTCCACCAGGGCTCGGTGTCACCGGCCTGGATCCCCACCCACGCGGCGAAGTCTCCGCGGGTCGACGGTCCGTAGCAGCGCAGGTAGCGGCGAAGCAGTTCGGCGCGGGCGGCCTCCGGGTCGATGTCCGGGATCGGATGGCCGAGCCACTCGTCGACCAGGACGAACGGTGCCTTGTTTCCGGCCCGTGGCGCGAAGCAGACGACCCCCTGCAACGTCAGAATGCGGATGCAGAAATGCACGACACCCTCACCGAGTGGCTGGCCCGGGGCGTAGGGACCCTCTTCTTCCCACCTGCGGCGTTGTTCGTCCGGCAGCTTGCCGGCGATCCGCCCGGCGACTTCCGCACCGAGCTCGTTGATGGGGAGTTGGCGCCCGGACAGCACGTCGCCGATCTCGGCGCCGGACAGCCCGACCGCCTCGGTCAGGCTCATGTCGAGCTTGGTCAGCGTCTGTTCCACGCCGGGAACGAAATGCCGCATCGCCTTCTCGGTCGGCGGTAGCACGCCGGTGGTGAAGACCGGTGCGTCCACGGTCGGGAAGTAGAACGGTGAGCCGCGCATGCTCCAGGTCTGCAGCAGGCTCTTCTCGTCGGCGACCGCTTCCGACACCTGTGCCCCGGTGAGGTCGCGCACCCTGGCGTGCAGCGCCAGCAGCGCCGACCCGGGTGGGCTGTTCTGGATACCGCACCGGCCGGCCGCGTCGAGCAGCCTGGGGCCGTCCAGCCGTTCGGTGAGGTGGTGGGCGTTGAGGCGAAAGGCGATGACGTCGCCTTTCGAAACCCGCTCGGCCATCGGCCTACGCTATCGCGACCGGTATGCCGCCGTCCCTTCCTGCACGCCATGGGACGTATCCGCAGGACCGTCGGTGTCGCCCGCCACCCGGAATGATCGAATCGTCGCGCGTCGTGGTGCCCGAAAGGCTGTTGCCGATGATCGCAACTGATAGTTAGATGCCGGTGACTGTCCGGACGGGGGTCCGGGCAGGATACGGGAGGGCAACCTACGTGACAGGATCCTGGCCACGTCGTGGCCTCATCGGCGGACTCGCGCTGGCGCTTGGCGCCACAGGTCTCGCCGTCGTCACCACCGGGGGCGTCGCACTCGCGTCGCCCCACAACGAAACGCCGCCGATCGTGCAGCTCGGCTGGACGGACTCGGCCACCCCGCGCAAGGCGTACGACGCGGATGAAAGGGTCAACCTGCCGCTCGGCACCTGGCAGGACGACACCGGCGACAGTCACACGTCGCGGGTGTACGCCACCTTCGATCTCTCCTCGTTCGAGGGAAAGAAGATCTACGGCGGCACGATGTTCATCCAGGAGCACAGCGCCGCCGACTGCGGCAAGCGGGCAATCGAGATCTGGCACACGAGGCCGGTGGACTCGACGCCCACCTGGCGGCGGGCACCACAGCCGTTGACCAAGGTCGCCGAGGGGCAGGGGCCGCAGTACTGCCCGGCCTATCTCACGTTCGACGTCGGTGCCGCGCTGCGGGACGCCGCCGCGAAAAAGCAGCGCCGGGCCACCTTCGAAATCCGGGTACCGGAGCAGTACGAGAGCGATCCCAGCTACGGTCGCCACATCAACTGGTTCCGTGGCGTCAACCTGACGGTGCAGTACAACTCGCCACCGAAGATCGACAACACCCACCTCTACAACGGCGGGTTCGCCTGCACCCAACTGCGGCCGTACCCCAGGCTCGGCGGGTTCGCCCACCGGCTCCAGGCGGTGGGTACCGACACCGACCCGGCCGACGAGTTGGGCCTGACCACGGAGTACGCCATCTGGCCGAGAGGCGACGCCGCAGCGCGTACCGCCTTCACCCGGGACGGTGGCCGGTCGGGGCGGGTGAACGGCGTCACCCTGCCCGAAGGCACCCTGGTCGACGGGGTGACGTACGGCTGGCAGGCCCGGGTCGGCGACGGCGCGGAGATGTCGGCGTGGTCGAAGAAGTGCTTCTTCACGTACGACGCGACCCGTCCCTCGACGCCGACGGTGACCTCGGCGAACTACCCGCCGGCCGGTGGTGGGGTCTGGGCGCCGGCCGGCGTGCCGGCCGTGTTCACGTTCTCCGGCAACGGTGACCGGGACGTCGCCGGCTTCGAGTATTCCTGGAACGAGCTCGGCGTCCCCGGTTGCAGCTCGAGCGGTGACGTCGGGCAACTGGTCTGCCAAGACCCGTTCAGCTATCCGAACCGGGTGCGGGCCGACGTCCCCGGCGGATCGGCGACGATCACCCTCAGCCCCAACGGCGCCAGCCTGCAGCGGCTGACCGTGCGCGCGGTCGACCTGGCCGGCAACGTCTCCCCGACGACGGAATACCAGGTTCAGGTGCCCCCGTCCATGCCGGAGGTGCTGGTCAAGAGCGGGAAGCCGGAATGGGGCCAGGAGATACGGCTGAAGTTTCTCCCGGAGGACGGCATCACCGGCATCCAGCATTACGAGGTCATCCTGGACAACGGGCAGCCCGAGACGAGGCAGGCCACGGCGGACGGCACGGCCGAGTTCAGCTTCGTCGCCACCAACACCTACGGGCATCGGGTGAAGGTGCGCAGCCACAGCAGCAACGGCTTCGTATCGCAGGAAGCGATGTGGTTCACGTACTTCGACCCCTGGCCCGGGGTCCGGTCGGACATCTATCTCTCCGAAGGGCCGCCGACGGGCGGTGTCGGGGTGCAGGGCACCTTCACCTTCTCCCCGCCACCGGGCTGGACCGACACGGTCGCGTACCGCTATGTCTTCGGGTTCGACCCGGAGGCCGTGTACACCGAGGTCGCCGCCGGCGCCGACGGTCGGGCGACGATCACCTGGACGCCGACCGTGAGCGGCCCCACCGAGTTGATCGTCTACGCCGTACGGGCCAACGGAACGGTCGGCGACGATTACAACTGGTACTCGTTCTCGGTGGCAGCCGCCACCTGACCGGGTCGGTAGTGACGGCGGGGAGGGGCGGCAGCGGCCATCCCTCCCCGCTTTCCTGTCGGTGGTCAGTCGTGGAGTTCGGTCCGCTCGATCTCGGCGAAGGCGGCGGTCAGGTAGCCGTCGAGCGGCCGGCCGTCCACCGCCAGCAGGTCGGCGACGAGGAGCGGTGCGTGCCGGGCGACGGCCTGCGCGTCGGGCGGAGTGGTGTCGTCGTCGGGGTCGTAGACGCCGAGCGCGCCGGCCAGCAGGACCAGCACCACGTGCGGATCCACCCCGGTCTGCCAGGTCGCGGCGGACCGGACGCACCGTTCGAGCACCTGCCGCACGTCGTCGCCGTCGAGCCCGTCCGGATGGGTCTGTTCGAGCAGGAGCCGGACCACCGCCCCGAGGACGGCACCGGACCGGTCGGCCGCGCCGAGGTCGATCACCACCGACCCGTACGCCTCGACGTCGCGGGCCCGGGCCGCGGCCACGGCTTCGGTGCTCGCCCTGGCGATCTCACGGGCGGCTGGGGGCAGGTGTCGCCAACTGCTGGTCATCGCCGACCAGCATCGCAGACGGCCGCCGGGGCGGGAGCCTACGGCCAGGTGGTGAGGGCGCGGTCGAGAGCGTCGATCATGCGCTCGTACGAGCGGTCGACGTTTTGCGGCAGGCCGAACCCGCCGGCGGCGTGCAGGGCGATGAACCCGTGCAGGGCGCTGCGTAGGCAGCGTGCCGCGTCGACGGCCCGCTCGCCGCTGAGGCCGTAACCGTCGAGCACGGCGTAGATGATGTTCACGGCACCTTCGGCGGCGGCGATGTGCGCCGGGTCGGTCGGGTC
The DNA here is from genome assembly GCF_040655695.1 of Polymorphospora sp. NPDC050346. Classification (NCBI taxonomy): domain Bacteria; kingdom Bacillati; phylum Actinomycetota; class Actinomycetes; order Micromonosporales; family Micromonosporaceae; genus Polymorphospora; species Polymorphospora sp. NPDC050346. The sequence continues at coordinate 245,774 of NZ_JBFAKM010000005.1, forward strand.
GGGGGCGCGTACGGTGGCCGCGTAGCGGCCCGGCCGGCGTTGGGCGTACGTGCGGAAGGCGGCGGCGAGGGCGTGCAGTGCCTGCCGACCGGCCCGGCCCGCGACGGCGGTTGTCGCCTCGGTGGTCAGCTCTTCGAGCGCGCGTACGGCGAGCTGCTGGTGGAGCGCGTCGGCGCCGCGTACGTGCTTGTAGAGGCTGGGCAGGGCGACGCCGACCCGTTGGGCGACGCCGGCCAGGGTGAGCCGGTCGAGTCCGATCTCGTCGGCGAGCTGGGCGGCCTGCTCGACCACGATGGCGGGGGTGAGCCCGGCCCTAGGCATCGGCGTGCACCGTGCCGAGGAACCGCACCAGTTCCGGGTTGACCAGTTCCGGGTATTCGGCCATCGGGTAGTGGCCGGCGTCGGGCACCAGCAGTAGTTCGCCGGAGAGGCGTTCGGCGACGAAGCGGGCCTCGGCGACCGGGTCGGGGAAGTCGGGATCTTTCGTACCCATGACGACGAGGGTAGGGGCATGGACCGAGTCGAGGCGCTGCTCGGCCGGCCGGTGACTGGTGCGGGTGGTCTTGACGAACGAGCGCCAGTGGTCGCCCCGGCGCAGGCTCTCGCGGATGCGGGCCCGGTGCTCGGTCAGGTCGGCGGGCGGGCGGCCCGGATAGAACTTCTGGTAGTACCAGTGCCAGGCGGCGGGGCCCCAGGGTTTGGCGAGCAGCAGCCGGAAGGCGAGGTTCATCGCCGGACCGAGGTCGGGGTCGCGGACGAAGGGGCCGAGCAGCACCAGCCCGGTGATCCGGTCGGGGGCTTCGGCGGCGGCCCAGACGGCGGCGCCGGCGCCCATCGAGTTGCCGAGCACGACGGCTGGTCCGCCGAGTTCCTCGATCAGGGCGAGCAGGTCGGTGCCGAGCGCGACGTCGTCGTGGCGGCTGAATCCGTCGTCGCTGTCGCCGTGGCCGCGCAGGTCGACGGTGGCGACCCGGTAGCCGGCGTCGACCAGGGCGGGGACGGTGAATCGGTAGACCGAGCGCAGGTCACCCATGCCGGGCAGGCACACCACCAGCGGGCCGGTGCCGGTCACCTCGTACGCGATGCGGCCCTCGCCGCGATCCAGGTAGCTAACAGGCATGACGTAAAAGCTAATGGCATTAGCTTTTGTTGTCAAGGAGACCCGTGACCGCGCGGGCCCGGAGCGGCGGTGCGAGGATCGCAACGTGATGGGAACCCTGAAGACCGAGCCCGCCCGCAGCCGACCCGACCTGCTCGCACCGCCCGTCATGGCTGCCCTGGAGGCATGGCCGGCCGAGGCGCCGATCGACGTCGACGACGTACTGGTCGCGCCGATCGACGCGACCCTGGCCGACACCGCCGCGTTCTGTGCCGCGTACGAGGTGGGGCTCGAGGAGTCGGCCAACTGCGTGATCGTGGCCGGCAAGCGGGGTGGCGAGACCCGCTATGCGGCGTGCGTCATCCTGGCCACCACCCGCGCGGACGTCAACGGCGCCGTGCGCCGGCTGCTCGACGCGCGTAAGGCCAGCTTCGCCCCGATGGACGAGGCGGTGCGGTCGACCGGCATGGAGTACGGCGGGATCACCCCGATCGGGCTGCCGGCGGACTGGCCGATCCTGGTCGACTCCCGGGTGGTCGCCGTACCGCACGTGATCATCGGTTCGGGGGTACGGCACAGCAAGATCGCACTGCCCGGTCCGGCGGTGGGCGTGCTGCCCAACGCCCAGATCATCGCCGATCTGGCCAAACCCGCCGCCTGACGGGCCGACCGGCGCTGGCACCGGCTGTCGACGAACCGGCTGCCCGACGACGGCACCGGCTGGCGACAGCACGGGCCGGCCCGGAATGCTCGACATTCCGGGCCGACTCAGCTCGGTCGATGTGGTTCCACGTGAAACCAGCGCGGATGCGTCAGACCGCGCAACTGTCGTCGGCGCAGCCGTCGGCCCGGTCGCCGGTCGGCGTACCGCCGACCGGGCGCAGTGCGGCCTCGGCGGCTTCCCGCCGGCGTACCTCTTCGAGCACGCCGCGCAGGGTGTCCGGGTCCTGGGCGCCGGTGACCGCGTACTTGCCGGCGAAGACGAACGTCGGCACGCTGCTCACGCCGATCTCGCGGGCCTCGGCCAGGTCCGTCTGGACCTCGGCGGTGCCGGCGGGGGAGTCGAGGAAGGCGCGGACCTCGGCCTCGTCGAGGCCGGCCCCGGCGGCGACCGTGGCCAGCGCGGCCGGCGATCCGATGTCCACGCCCTGCGTGAAGTGCGCCCGGTAGAGCGCCTCGACCATCTCGGCCGCCCGACCGCGCTGGTCGGCGAACCAGACCAGCCGGTGGGCGTCGAAGGTGTTGGCGCTCAGTGCGCTGTCGAAGTCGAGGTGCAGGCCCGCACCGGCGGCCGCGCCGGTGACCCGGGTGACTATCTCGCTCACCCGGTCCGGGCCGCCGAACTTTCCGGCCAGCGCGGTCAGCAGCGGTTGCGGCTGCTCGACCGGTCGGGGGTCGAGCTGGAACGGACGGTAGCGGATCGTCACGTCACCGTCGTACGACTCGAGGGCCTGCTCCAGCTTGCGCTTGCCGATGTAGCACCACGGGCAGACCACGTCCGAGTAGATGTCAATCTCCACGAACGGTGGTAACGCGGCAGGTCAGGAGATCTGTTCCCGGACCTGCCGCTTCAGCCGGGCGAGTACGGCGGTGCCACCGCGTACCCGCAGCGGGCTGATCGCCTGGGCGAGCCCCATCCGCTGGTAGAGGTCGTCGGGTACGGCGAGGATCTCGTCGGCCGTGGCACCGGCCAGCCCCTCGGTGAGGATGCCGGCGAAGGCACGGGTCGTCGGCGCCTCCGGTGGGCAGTCGAACCACACGTCGACGCTGCGGTCCGGGTTGACCGCAGCCCGCAGGAAGAACTGCGTCTGGCACTCCGGCACCTGCTCCATGCCCTCGTGGCCGGCCAGCGACTCCGGCAGCGGCGCGACCGCGTCGGAGAACTCCAGCAACATCTCCAGCACCACCTCGCGGGGCGCGGCGGCGAACTCGTCGACGATCTCGGCGAGCTTGGGCGGCATCGGCATCTCGTGTCCTCCCTACCCGGTGTCCCGGCCGTACCCAAGCATGCGGGACGCCCGGACCGGCCGGTGAGGCGGTCCGGGCGTCGGAGTCGTACGTCAGGGTGACGGCGCGGTGCCGCTTATCCCGCTCAGGGCCGAGTCGGGATCGAAGCGGACCGCCAGGTCGCCGAGCGAGACGATGCCGACCAGTTGCCGGTCGAGGTCGCAGACGAGCACCCGGCGTACGGCCCGCTCCCGCATCAGTGCCGCCGCCTCCGCGACCGTCGAGTTCTGCTCGATCATGACGACCTCGCGGGTCGCCACGGCCCCGATGGTGGTGCTGGCCGGGTCGAGCTTCTCGGCCACCGCCCGGACCACGATGTCCCGGTCGGTGACCATCCCCGCCAGGGTCGGTCCCTCCGTCACGACGATGTCGCCGATGTCGGCGTCACGCATCGCCCGGGCCGCTTCGTCCAGTGTGGTTTCCGCCGGCAGGTACAGGACCTCCTTGGTCATTACCGCACCGACCGTGTGCCTGGTCATGAGAGCCTCCGCGGTGAGATGGACGATGGCTACCCGTACCCGGTGGGTGCGCGGTTACACGTCCCCGGAGGCGGTATCGTGCTGCCGGGTTGTGCGTAGGACGCGAATGGGGTGAACGGGTGAAGGCCACCGAACTGTCGATCGCCGGCGCGTGGGAGTTCGTCCCCCGGCAGTTCGCCGACGAACGGGGCAGCTTCCACGTCTGGTACGACGCCGCCGTGTTCTCGGCCGCGCTCGGCTTCGAGCTGACCGTGGCCCAGACCAACCACAGCATTTCCCGGCGGGGCGTGATCCGCGGCATCCACTGGGCCGACGTGCCACCCGGCCAGGGCAAATACGTCTACTGCCCGAGCGGTTCGCTGCTCGACGTCATCGTCGACCTGCGGGTCGGGTCGCCCACCTTCGGCGCGCACGAGTTCGTCCAGCTGGACGCGGCCGAGGGGCGGGCGCTCTACCTCGCCGAAGGGCTCGGGCACGGCTTCGTCGCCCTTGAGGACGACACCGTGCTCAGCTACCTGTGCAGCACCGGATACAACCCGGCCCGGGAGCGGATCGTCAACGTCTTCGACGAGGACCTGGCCCTGCCCTGGCCCGCGATCGAACCGCCGATCCTGTCCGAGCGCGACGCCGCCGGCCCACGGCTCGCCGAGCTGCGCACGGCCGGGCTCCTCCCCGACTACGCCGACTGCCTCGCTCACTACCGGGCACTGCGCGGCGAAGCCTGACCCGGCCGTCCACGGCGGAGCCCGACCGACCCGCCCGCCCGGGCCGGTCGGCGGACCCGTCCGCGTCAGCCGGCCAGCCGGGACACCACCTCGGCGAGCGGCACGTCCACCCGCTCCCCGTCGGCGCGGACCCGCAGCTCCACGTACCCTTCGGCGAGCCGGCGGCCGACGACGACGGCACGCGGCACACCGATCAGCTCGGCGTCGGTGAACTTCACGCCCGGCGACACCTGCGGCCGGTCGTCGACCAGCACCCGTAGGCCCGCGTCGGCGAGCTGGCCGGCCAGGTGGACCGCCGCCGCGACCTGGTCGCCCCGGCCGGCGGCCACCACGTGTACGTCCGCCGGCGCGACCGCCGCCGGCCAGATCAGCCCCCGCTCGTCGTGGTGCTGCTCGGCGATCGCGGCCACCGTACGGGAGATGCCGATCCCGTAGCAGCCCATCGTGGGCCGTACCGGCTTGCCGTCCGCGCCGAGCGCGTCGACCTCGAAGGCGTTCGTGTAGCGCCGGCCGAGCTGGAAGATGTGGCCGATCTCGATGCCCCGCCGGATGGCCAGCGCACCGGTGCCGCAACGTGGGCAGGGGTCGCCGGCGCGGACCTCGGCCGCCTCGATCGTGCCGTCCGGCACGAAGTCGCGTCCGCAGACCACGTCGACCGCGTGCCGGCCCGGCTGGTTGGCGCCGGTCAGCCACCCGGTGCCGGCCACCACCCGGGGGTCGACCAGATAACGGATGCCAAGGTCGGACAGGACCTGCGGGCCGATGTAGCCGCGGACCAGCTCCGGATGGTCGGCCCAGCCGTCGAACATCGTCACGGTCGCCGGTTCGAGCGCGGCGGCGAGCCGTTTCAGGTCCACCTCGCGGTCCCCGGGTATCCCGACGACCAGCAGCTCGTCGGTGTCGGCTCCGGGGCGGCGTACGGCCAGCACCACGTTCTTCAGCGTCGCCGCGGCGGTCCAGCCGGTCCGCCCGCCGAGCCGCCGCTCGTTGGCCATCGCGACCAGCGCGGCGATCGTCGGGGTGTCCGGCGTGTCGTGGACGGTCATCGCCGGGTGGTGGGCCGGATCGCCGGGCGCCGGTGCCGCCGTGACCACCGCCTCGGTGTTCGCCGCGTAACCGCACGCCGGGCAGCCGACGTAGGTGTCCTCGCCGGCCGCGGTAGTGGCCAGAAACTCCTCCGACGCCGAACCGCCCATCGCCCCCGAGGTCGCCGCCACCACCGCGAAGTCCAGCCCGAGCCGGGTGAAGATCCGCTCGTACGCCGCCCGGTGCCGGTCGTACGCCGCCCGCAGGCCGTCGTCGGACAGGTCGAACGAGTACGCGTCCTTCATCAGGAACTCGCGGGTGCGCAGCAGTCCGGCGCGTGGGCGGGCCTCGTTGCGGAACTTCGTCTGCACCTGGAAGAGCGTCACCGGATAGTCCCGGTGCGAGCCGAACATGTCCCGGACCAGCAGCGTCGCCATCTCCTCGTGGGTCGGCGCGAGCAGGAACTCCGCGCCCCGCCGGTCCCGCAACGTGAAGATGTCGTCGCCGTACTCGGTCCACCGGCCACTGGTCTCGTACGGCCCGCGCGGCAGCAGTGCCGGGAAGTGCACCTCCTGGCCGCCGATCGCCGTCATCTCCTCGCGTACGACCCGGGTCACCCGGTCGAGCACCAGCCGGCCAAGCGGCAGCCACGTGTAGCCGCCCGGCGCGGCCCGCCGGACGTAGCCGGCCCGGACCAGCAGCCGGTGGCTCGCCACCTCGGCGTCGGCCGGGTCCTCGCGCAGCGTGCGCAGGAACAGGGTGGACATCCGCAGCAACATCCGCGCAGCGTATGGAAACGGTCACCGATGCGGCACCCGATTAACCGATGTGCCGTGAATCGGGTGTAGAAACTGGTCGAGGCACGACGGTAGGGAGGCGCGGTGCGCTGGCGCAGTTACGTGGCGGTCGGGGACAGCTTCACCGAGGGCATGGACGACCCGTACCCGGACGGGACCTTCCGGGGCTGGGCGGATCTGGTCGCCACCCGGCTCGCCGTCGAGGCCGGTCCGGACTTCGGGTACGCCAACCTCGCGATCCGGGGCCGGCTCTTTCCCGCCGTGGTGGCCGAGCAGGTGCCGGTCGTCCTCGACATGAAACCCGACCTGATCAGCTTCGCCGCCGGCGGCAACGACGTACTGCGCCGGTCCTTCGACCCGGTCACGCTGGCATCCCGCTTCGACGCGGTGATCGGTGAACTCCGTGCCACCGGTGCCGACGTACTGCTGTTCCGGTTCGCCGACCTGACGGCGCACCTGCCCGGCCAGCGGCTCATGGGACCCCGGGTGCAACTGGTCAACCGGGCCGTCGGCGAGACCGCGCAGCGGCACGGTGCGATGCTCGTCGACCTCTACGCCGACGACGAGTTCCGCAACCCGCTGATGTGGAGCGTCGACCGGCTGCACCTGTCGGAGATCGGGCACCGGCGGGTGGCCGCCCACGTGCTGACCGCGCTCGGCGTCGACGCCGACGAGGACTGGCTGTTGGTCCCGCCCGCCCCGGCACCCACGCCGTGGCTCGCCGCCCGCCGCGCCGACCTACGCTGGGCCGGGCAGCATCTCGCACCATGGATCAGGCGGCGGCTGACCGGCCGCTCGTCCGGCGACACCGTCACCGCCAAGCGGCCCCTGCTGGCCCCGTTCACCGACTGACACCGGAGCCGGCGGGCGGGTGCACCGGTCGGGCCGGTAACCCGGTGCCGGGCCGCCGGCCGGCGTACCTTTACGGGATGCCGGTTCCGAACGATCCCTCACCCAGCCTGCAGTCGTACGCCGACCCCGGACGCCTGGTCACCACCGAGTGGCTGGCCGAGCACCTCGGCACCGACGGCCTCGTGGTCGTCGAGTCCGACGAGGACGTGCTGCTCTACGAGAGCGGCCACATCCCCGGCGCGGTCAAGGTCGACTGGCACCTCGAACTCAACGACCAGGACAGCCGCGACTACCTCCACCCGGAGCAGTTCGCCGCGCTGTGCGAGGCCAAGGGCATCGGCCGCGACGACACGATCGTCTTCTACGGCGACAACTTCAACTGGTGGGCGGCGTACGCGCTCTGGGTCTTCAGCCTCTTCGGCCACCGCGACCTTCGGCTGCTCGACGGCGGCCGGCAGAAGTGGATCGCCGAAGGGCGGGAACTGACCCGCGAGCGCACCACCCCGAAGCCGGCCAGCTACCCGGCGCCGGACCGTGACGACGCCAGCCTGCGCGCCTTCCGTGACCAGGTGCTCGGGCACGTCGCCGCCGGCCGGCCACTGGTCGACGTGCGGTCGCCGGGGGAGTACACCGGCGAACTTCTGCACATGCCGGACTACCCGCAGGAGGGCGCGCTGCGCGGCGGCCACATCCCCGGCGCGGTCAACAAGCCGTGGAAGTCGGCGGCCAACGAGGACGGCACGTTCAGGTCGGCCGACGAACTGCGGGCGATCTACGCCGACCAGTTGGGACTGTCGTCGGCCGACGACGTGATCGCGTACTGCCGGATCGGGGAGCGGTCCAGCCACACCTGGTTCGTGCTCCGCCACCTGCTCGGCTATCCGCAGGTACGCAACTACGACGGCTCGTGGACCGAGTGGGGCAACCTGGTCCGCGCTCCCGTCGTACGCGGCGACAAGCCCGGCGGGCTGATGGGCTGACCGGCGCCGCTAGCCTGCGCGGATGGCGCAGGTGTGGCGGGACTGGGGACCGGTGCTGGTGGCCTCGGCGGTCGCGCTGCCGCTGGCCGGGCTGTTCGCCGTACTGCTGACCCGGCTCCGGCGGCGGTCCGGGCTGCCGGCCCGCGTGGCCGCGTGGCGCAGCGTCGCGGAGGTCGGCATGGTGGCCGGCACGCTGCCCTGGATCTGGATGATCCTCACGCCGCGGCCGGCGCCCAGGACGCTCGACCTCGTGCCGCTGCGCGGGCTCGTCGACCTGCTGGCCGGCAGCCCGGCGGTCGCGGTGGTGCAGATCGGCGGCAACCTGCTCGTCTTCGCCGCACTCGGCTTCTTCGCCCCGATCCGGTTCGCCGCACTGTCCCGTCCGGCCGGCCCGCTGCGCCGTACGGCGTCCGGCGCGCTGCGGCTGCTCGCGGTCGGCGCGGCCGGCTCGGTCCTGGTCGAGACGCTTCAGTACGCGCTCGACCTGGGCCGGGTGTCGGCGGTGGACGACGTGCTGGTCAACGGCGCGGGTGCCATGCTGGCCGCGCTGGTCGCCCGGCACTGGTGGGGTTCCGGCGACCCTGTCCCGCCGCCGGTTCCGGTCCGCCGGGGCGAACCGGAACGGCCGGGCCATCCGGCCCTTCCCGGTCGGTCCGGGCGACCGGACCGGCGGGCCGACGGCGGCGGCTGAAAAGGGGGACGCGGGTTGTCGGCCCCTCCCGGTACGGTGGGCGCCGGCACCGGACCGGGGAGCAGCAGGCGTGGACCGCACCTTCCAGGTCGACCTCCGAGGCGTGGTCGACCTGCTCAGTCATCATCTCTACGGCAGCCCGCGGGTGTTCGTCCGGGAACTGCTGCAGAACGCCGTCGACGCGATCACCGCGCGCCGCGCGGTCGAGCCCGACGCGCCCGCCGTGGTGCGGTTCGAGCCGCCCGCGCTGACCGGAGACGGCACGCTGCGGGTGCACGACAGCGGCATCGGGCTCACCGAGGCGCAGGTGCACGAGCTGCTGGCCACCATCGGCCGCAGCTCCAAACGCGACGAACTGGGCTTCGCCCGGCACGAGTTCCTTGGCCAGTTCGGCATCGGCCTGCTCTCCTGCTTCCTGGTCGCCGACGAGATCCGGGTGACGACCAGGCGCGGCGACGACCGCACGGTGTTGTGGACCGGATACGCCGACGGCCGCTACGCGGTCGAGTTGGCCGCGCCGGACGCCGGCCGGGCCGAGCCGGGCACGACCGTGACCCTGGTGCCCCGGCGGGACACCGACCGGTGGTTCAGTGTGCCGACCGTCACCGAGCTGGCCCGGCTGTTCGGCTCGCTGCTGCCGGTCGACGTACGCGTCGGTGACGTGCCGACGACCGCCGGCCCGCCGCCGTGGGCGGTTACCGGGTCGTCCGCCGCCCGCCGGCAGGCCCTGATCGGGTACGCCCAGGAGACGCTCGGCTTCGTTCCGTTCGACGTGGTGCCGCTGTCGGTGCCCGAGGCCGGGCTGACCGGTGCCGCGTTCGTGCTTCCGGTCCCGGTCAACCCGGCGGCGCGGGCCGGGCACCGGGTCTACCTGAAGCGGATGCTGCTGACCGAGGCCGCCGACGGGCTGCTGCCGGACTGGGCGTTCTTCGCGCAGTGCGTCGTCGACGCCAGCGAGCTGCGGCCCACGGCCAGCCGCGAGGCGCTTTACGAGGACAGCCTGCTCGAAGCCACCCGGGAGGCGCTCGGCGACCAGCTGCGCGGCTGGCTGGTCCGGCTTGCCAGCAGCGACCCGAACCGGCTGGCCGAGTTCCTGCGGGTGCACCACCTCGGCGTCAAGGCGCTCGCGCTGCACGACGACGAGATGCTCCGGCTCGTCGACGAGTGGTGGCCGATGGAGACCAACACCGGCCAGCTCACCCTGGCCGAGTTCCGGCAACGGCACGGCCTGGTTCGCTACGCCGCCAGCGTCGACGAGTTCCGCCAGCTCGCGGCCGTCGCGGCGGCGCAGGACCTGCCGGTGGTCAACGCCGGATACACGTACGACGCCGAACTCGTCGAGCGGCTGCCGGCGCTCGACCGCGACGTGCTGATCGAACGGCTCGAACCCAGCGATCTGACCACCCGGTTCGACACCCTGGACCCGGCGGCCGAGTTGGCGCTGCGGCCGTTCGTCACCGCTGCCCAGCGGTCGCTGGACCGGCTCGGCTGCGAGGTGGTGGTCCGGGCGTACGACCCGGCTTCGCTGCCGGCGCTCTACCTGGTCAGCCGCAGCGCCGCCTTCCAGGACCAGCTCGAGGCGACCCGGGAGAAGGCCGACGAGTTGTGGGCCGGGGTGCTCGACGCGTTCGCGGCGAGCGGCCCGCCGGAGCGCCCGCAACTGGTGCTCAACCACCGCAACCCGCTGGTCCGTCGGGTCACCACGCTCGGCGATCCGGCCCTGGTCGGGCTGGCCGTGGAGGCGCTCTACGGCCAGGCGCTGCTGCTCGGGCACCACCCGATCCGGCCGGCCGACGCCGCACTGCTCAACAGTTCCTTTCTCGGCCTGCTCGGCCGGGCCGTCTCCGGACAGGAGTGATGGTGTCCTCCACCGACGATCTCTGGCGGATGCTCGACCAGATCACCGGCATGCCGTGGGGCGCCGGACAGATCGCCGCGGTCGAGCAACTGGTCCAGCGGGCCGACGCCGCCGACGACCCGCACCTGGCGTTCGCGGCCCGGATGCTCGCCACCAACGCCTACGTCTACGGCGGTGAGCCGGCCAAGTCCTTCGTGACCTTCTCCTGGTGTCTGACCGAGTTCGACCGGGAACCGCGGCCCTACCACGAGCGGCACGCCCACACCCTGTTCTGGTACTTCAAGTACATGGCCAACGCGTTGGTCAATTTCCCGGCGGTGCCGCTGGTCAGGACCTACGGGGTCCTCGACGACATGGAGCGGCGCTACCGTGCCGGCGGGCACAGCGTCCAGGCGGTGCACAAGTACCGGCACCGGGTGGCCCGGCACATCGGCGCGGCCGACGAGGCCGAGGAGTGGTACCGCCAGTGGGTGACCGCGCCACGCGACCAGCTCTCCGACTGCGCCGGCTGCGACCCCACCTCGCAGGTGAGTTACCTGGCGCAGTTGGGGCGCGACGAGGAGGCGGTGGCGCTGGCCGAGCCGGTGCTGGCCGGCCGGCTGACCTGTTCCGAGCAGCCGCAGGCGATCCTGACCGCACTGATGCTGCCCTACCTGCGTACCGGCCGGACCGAGCAGGCCCGCGACGCGCACCGGCTGGCCTACCGGCGACACCGGCGGCATCTCGCCGACCTCGGCGAGATCGGCGAGCACGTCGAGTTCTGTGCCCTTACCGGCAACGACACCCGTGGGCTGGAGATCGTCGAGCGGCACCTGGAATGGCTCGACCGGGCCCCGTCACCGGCGGCCGCCATGCGGTTCGCGGCGGCCGGTGCCCTGCTGTTGGGCCGCCTCGCGACGGCCGGGCCGGCGGGCGGCGCCGCCGGTGAGCTGACCGTGCACCGCCGGGCGTACGGCGACCGGGCGGCGGCGGACGTCCCGGTCGGTGTGCTCGCCGCCGAACTCGCCGCCACCGCGAAGGAACTGGGTGCCCGGTTCGACGCCCGCAACGGCACCACCGAACAGTCCGAGCAGGTGGTGCGCTGGCTCACCGCCGAGCCGGTCGTCGACTACCTACCGCTGTCGGCCAGCCTGCGCCGCCGGGTATCGGCGCCGGGCACCGGCCCGGCTCCGGCCGCCAGCGACACCGGCACCGGCGACGTGGCGCCGGCCCGCGCGCCGTACGACGGCCCGGTGCCGGTGCCCGCCGAGGCCACCGTCGACGAACTGCTCGACCTGGCCGAAGAGTTGTGGCGTACGCACCGCCCGGCCGGAATGGCCGAGGTGCTGGCCGCCTTCGACGAGCGGTTCGCCGGCACCGACCTGCCGGCGCGGGCCCTGGCCCGCCGGTCGGAGATGCGGGCCGCGCAACTGTTCGGTGCCGGCGATCGCGCCGGTTCGATCGCCGCGAACCGGGAGGCGATGGCCCGCTACCGGGAGCTCGGCGACACCGTGCTCGCCGAGGTCGTCGCCGGACGCCTCGGCCCGCTACTGCACGAGTCGGGTTCCGCCGACGAGGGCATGGTGCTGAGCCGGGGCGCGGTCGAACACCTCGACCGGCACGGAAACGCCCGGCAGCGGGCGGCGGCCAGCCTCCGGTTGGCCGCGCTGCTGTCGAGGACGCAGGCGGGGGAGGAGGCGCTGGCACTGATCGACCGGGTCGACCTGGCCGCCGCCGACGATCCGTACCTGTCCGTCCAGGCCGCCCTGCACCGTACGCAGCTGCTCGGGCAGCTCGGCCGGCAGGAGGAGTACGGCCCGGCGGCGGAGCACGCCTACCGGGTCAGTCGCGAGCTGGGCATCTCCGAATACCTCGTCCCCGCCGCGATCTGGTACGCGCAGACGGTCGACGACCCGGCCGAACGGGTCGCGATCTGCGACGAGGCGCTGCCGGTGGCGCCGGCCGAGGCGCTGCTGCCGCTGCGGGTCACCCGGGGGCAGGCCCTGCTCGCCATCGGCCGGCCGGCCGAGGCGGTCGACGAGTTGGTCGAAGCGGTGGCGCTCTGCGTCGAGCAGGACGCCGACGGCATCGACTACCTGCGGTTCGACCTGGCCAACGCCTACCGGTTGGCCGGCCGGCTCGGTGAGGCGGCCGAGGTCGCGGAAGAGGCGGTGGCCGGACTGGACCGGGCGGGGCGGCAGGCCGACGCCGACCAGAGCCGCTACCTGCTGGCCGGCATCTACCGGGGGCTCGACGAACCGGAGCCGGCCCTGGCCCTGCTTGACCAGCTCGCCGAGAACCTCGACGGGCCGGACAACCTGCCGGGCCGGGGGCAGATGCTGGAGGAGGCCGGCGACATCCTCTACGACACCGACCGGGACGGCCTGGCCGCGCAGCGGTTCGCCGCCGCCGCCGAGGCGTACCGGCTGGCCGGGTTGCCCCAGCACGAGCTGCGGGCCCGGCGCCGGGAGGCGGCGGCCCTGCTCTGGTCGCCGGACGTCCCGGGCGCGCTGGCGGCCGTCGGTCGCGCCGAGCGGGTGGCGGCCGGCCTTACGGCGGGGGAGCCGGTGGAGCCGGCAGTGGTGTGGGAGCTGTCGATGCTCGCCGACACCGCCGCCCGGGTGTTGGCCCAGTCCGGCCAGCTTGACGAGGCGCTCGACCGGCTGGCCGGCGTACCCGACAAGCTGCGTTCGATCGAGGCGTTCGGGGAGGCGGCCCAGGTCGAGGTGTTCGGCGGCGAACTGCTGCTCGACTCCGGCCGCCCGGCGCAGGCCGAGCCGGTGTTGCGGCGGGTGCTCGGCGGGCTGCCGACCGGCTCGGATCCGGCCCGCCGTACGGCGTGGCTGCTCGCCCGGGCCCTCGACCAGTTGGACCGTCCGGCGGAGGCCGACGCGCTGCGCGCCGAGCACGGCCTGACGGCCGACGACTGAGGTTTCGGGTGTGACGAGCGACGGTGGATTCGTGGGTGAACCAGGGATTGACAAAGGGCTACGCTGACCGCGTGAGGGTGGAGCATCCGATGACATCGGCCGGCGCCGCGGACGCGGCCAGGGCAGGGGAGGCGGCCCAGCCCGCCGCCCGGCGCAGGTCCCGTCGTGACGAGATCCTGGACATCGCGGTCGGGCTCTTCGCCGCGCGCGGCTACCACGGCGTTTCGATGGACGACATCGGCTCGGCCGCCGGGGTCACCGGCCCGGCGCTCTATCACCACTTCGCCGGCAAGGAGGCGATGCTGGTCGCCGCGCTCATCCCGGTCAGCGAGAGCCTGCTCGAAGGCGGCCGCCAGCGGGTCGCCGAGCATCCCGACGACCCGGACGCGGCGTTGCAGTCCCTGGTCAACTTCCACGTCGACTTCGCGCTGGCCAATCCGGCGGTCATCGCCCTGCACCTGCACGAGCTGGACCGCCTGCCCGACGAACCGCGCCGGCAGATCCGGCGGTTGCAGCGGCTCTACGTGGAGGAGTGGGTGACCGTGCTGACCGGGCTGCATCCCGGGCTGGTCGCCGCGGAGAGTCGGGTGCTCGCGCACGCCGCGTTCGGTCTGATGAACTCCACGCCGTTCCTCGGCGGCGAGGTCGACCGGCAGCGGCGGGCCAGCTTGCTGCGCGCCGCGACACTGGCCGCGCTGCGTGCCGCCAGCGATTCTTGATCCACGGCCTCGGCGTGATCTTCTGATCATCCGTTGCCGGACGCCTGTTTCAACGAGGAAAGGGCATCAATGATCGAGTCGCTGCTCGTCGCCAACCGGGGCGAGATCGCCCGCCGGATCATCCGTACCGCCCGCCGGCTGGGCGTGCGGGCGATCGCGGTGCACTCCGACGCCGACGCGGACCTGCCGTTCGTGACCGAGGCCGACGAGGCGGTCTGCGTCGGGCCGGCCAACCCCGCGCTGAGCTACCGCAACACCGAAGCGATCATGGCCGCGGCGAAGGACACCGGTGCCCAGGCGATCCACCCCGGCTACGGCTTCCTGTCGGAGAACGCCGACTTCGCCCGTACCGTCTCCGACGCCGGCCTGGTCTGGGTCGGCCCGGGCGCCGACGCGATCACCGCGATGGGCGACAAGATCAATGCCCGCAACCTGATGGCGGCGGCCGGCGTCCCGGTCGCCGCCGGCACCACCGATCCGGCCGGGACGGTCGAGGCGGCGCTCGACGCGGCGACCACCATCGGCTACCCCGTCATGGTCAAGGCCGCCGCCGGCGGGGGCGGCATGGGCATGGGCGTCGCCGTCGACGAGGCCGCCCTGCGCGGCGAGTACGAGAAGGTGCGCGGCTTCGCCGAGCGGATGTTCGGCGACGGTTCGGTGCTGATCGAGCGCTTCTTTCCCCGGGTACGCCACGTCGAGGTGCAGATCCTCGGCCTGGCCGACGGCCGGGTGGTGGCGCTCGGCGAGCGGGAGTGCTCGGTGCAGCGCCGCAACCAGAAGCTGGTCGAGGAGTCGCCGTCGCCAGCGGTGACCCCGCAGCTGCGCGAACGCTTCCTGGCCGCGGCCGTACGGGCCGGCGAGGCGGTCGGCTACCGCAACGCGGGTACGGTCGAATGCCTGCTCGATCCGGCCAGCGGCGAGTTCTTTTTCCTGGAGATGAACACCCGGCTCCAGGTCGAGCACCCGGTGACCGAGCTGGTCTACGGGGTCGATCTGGTCGAGGAGCAGCTGCGGGTGGCGGCGGGGCTGCCGCCGACCTTCGACCCCGACGCGCTGACCGCCCGGGGGCACGCGATCGAGCTGCGGATCAACGCCGAGGACCCGAAGCGGTTCCTGCCCGGCCCGGGCGCGGTGAAGACCTGGATCGAGCCGGTCGGCGAGGGCGTACGCGTCGACGCCGGCTACGTGGCGGGCAACACCGTCACCCCGTTCTACGACTCCCTGCTGGCCAAGCTGATCGTGTACGGCGCCGACCGGGCGCAGGCGCTGGAGCGGGCCCGGGCGGCGGTGGCCGGGTTCGAGGTGGCCGGCCCGAAGTGCAACCTGCCGTTCTTCGCCGAGCTGCTCGACAACGCCGAGTTCGTCTCTGGCGACTACGACACCGGCATCGTCGCCCGCATGCGCTGACCGTCCCGCATTCCCGGTGGGTGCGCGCGTTGATCAAGGACTAGTTGCGCCCCGAACCTGGCGAAACGGGCACGACTAGTCCTTGATCACGTCGCAGGCAGTGCGGTGCGGTTATATGGACGGTGAGCACAGGGAGGTGCGCGTCGATGGGCGAGTTGCCGGCGAAGGTATCGATCCGCGAGGTGGGTCCGCGCGACGGGTTGCAGAACGAGGACCCGGTGCCGACCGGGGCCAAGATCAGGCTCCTGGACGCACTGTCGGGCACCGGGGTGGGCCGGATCGAGGCGGTCTCGTTCGTGCACCCCAAGGCGATCCCGCAGATGGCCGACGCCGACGAGGTCTGGTCCGGTGCCACCCCGGTCGACGGGGTCCGCTACTCGGCGCTGGTGCCGAACTCGCGGGGCGCGCAGCGTGCGCTGGCCGCCGGGTTCACCGAGGTCGAGGTGGTGGTCTCGGCCAGCGACACGCACAACCGGCGCAACGTCAACCGGTCGACGGCCGAGTCGCTCGACGACATCGCCGGACTGATCACGCTGCTGCACGACGCGGGTGCCACCGCCGAGGTGATCGTGGCGACCAGCTTCGGCTGCCCGTACGAGGGGGACGTCGACCCGGCCCGGGTGGCCGGGATCGTCGACCGGGTGGTCGCCGACGGGGCCGACCGGGTCGCGTTCGGCGACACGACGGGCATGGGCACGCCGCGCCGGGTCCGCGAGCTGGTCACCGCTGTCCGTGACCGGCAGCCCGACGTGCCGATGCTGCTGCACTTCCACAACACCCGGGGTACGGCACTGGCGAACCTGCTGGCCGCGCTGGAGCTGGGGGTGACCGAGTTCGATGCCAGTGTCGGCGGGCTGGGCGGCTGCCCGTACGCACCCGGGGCCAGCGGGAACGTGGCCACCGAGGAGGTGGTGCACATGCTCCATGACATGGGGGTCGACACCGGGATCGATCTCGACCGGCTGATCGAGGTCGCGGCGTACGCCGAGGAGATCGTCGGCCGTCAGTTGCCGTCCGGGGTGTTGCGGGCCGGTCCGCGTACACGTCTCGGGTAGTTCGGAGTTTTTCCAAATGGCGGCGTGACCCCTCGGGGATCTCTTCGTTACCAATTGCAGTGGCGGTCATAACGGATCTAATCCGGGCAGATCGCCACAGAATTTGGTCGACGACGAGAGGCGGAACATGATCCGGTCGGAGGTCGAGCGCAACCAGCGCACGGCGTCGCGGCCGACGCGTGTTCCTTCGACCGCACCGTCCAGCCGGACGGGGCGTACCGACCGCATCCGGTCCGCGGCGCGGACCGGGCTGCGTGCGCTCGTCGTCGGTGGATTCGCCGGAGCGGCCTGGCTGCTCTGCGGTGCCGCCGCGCACGCCGCGCAGGCGGACACCCACTCCGTGGACGACCAGGCGTCGTCGCTCGTCTCGCTCACCCCGCTCGTCGGGGTGCCGGAGGAGTCGACGCCGCTCGTCCCGGTCACCGACACCCTGGGCACGGCCTCCGGCTCGCTGCTCGGGACCACGTCGACGCTCGCCGGCGACCTGCTGGCTCCCGCGGACGGCGTGACCTCGGTGGTCCTGCCCGGCGGGACCACCACGACCGCCGACCCGGTCACGAACTCCCCGGCCAGCGGGCCGGGGGGTGGCGTGCCGGCCGGCGACCCGGCGACCATCGCCGGTGCCTCGGGCGGCTCTGCCACCGCGGCACCGGCGCGGGACGCCACACCGACCCGGTCGGCGTCGGGCGCCAGTGGCGTCACCGGCGTGATCGGTGTCGTCGACGGGTTGGTCGCTCCGCTCGGGCTCACCGATGCGCTGACCGGCCCGGCGGGTCTGCTCACCCCGCTCACCTCGGCGATCGACCCGGTCGTCGCCCCGCTCGACTTCGTCCTCGCCCCGGTCACCGCCCTGCTGTCCGCCGTGACAGCGCCGGTCGCCGACGCGGTGGGCGGACTCCGGGCGGGCGGCACCGGAGACCTTCCCGGGGTCGCGGAAGAGCCTGGACGGTCCGGGGTCCCCGGTTCCGACGCCATCCGTACGCCCGTAACGGGAACGGCCGCCGGCGACGGCATGGCGGAGGCAGGTACCGGAACCGTCCACTCCGTACTGCGGCAGTACGCCGGTACGGACCAGCGCCCGGCCGCTGCGGCGGTCGCGCGTACGGGTGCCGGTCAGGCACCTGACCTGCCCGCCCCGGTCCGGGGTTATCTCGGTTCGGCAGGGCACGGGATTCCGGCGGGTGCCGGATCCCCCTCGGAGGGCGGCGCCTTCGCCGTGATCCCCTCCGCGGTCGCCGGCAACCCGGTGGCGTTCCACCGGCTCCCGGTTTCGACCGAGGTCGAGGCGCTCGGCATCGTCGCCGAGTCCCCGACCTTCTCGCCCGACTAGGGGCGACACCCCGACCCGTCGGTCCGACGGGCACGGGTGCGGCCGCCGCGCCGCCCGGGTCGTACGACCCACCCAAGCGGCCCGGCCCGACATTCCGCCGCCGATGAATGCGGCAACTCCACGAAACACAGGCACGGCAGGGCGCGCGTCGACAGGCGGCAAAGGCAGACGGTTGGCAACAACCGGGCCAGCACCGCCGCGCCCGAAAACAAATGCGACACCTCCGGAAAGGGTAGAGCTCGCCTCGATTCCGGAATCAAAACTGAATTCGAATGACATTCTTCTGAAAATTACCGAGAGGCTTTTACCTCACCATGAAGACGTGGGTTCGTAAGTCCCTGAGCGTTGGCGTCCTGGCCGCGGGTGGTCTGCTCCTCACCCAGACCGCCGCGTCGGCCGACGTGATCACGGGCAACAACTTCGGCATCGGCAACGGCACCCAGGCCGTCGCGCCGGTCCAGGCCGTGGTCGACGTCTGCGGCAACGGGGTCGCCGGGGCGGCCGGTGTCTCCTTCGCGGCCTGCGACGGCGGCGCCTCGGCCACCAACGAGGGCGTCGGCGACGTCGTCAGCTTCGACAACTACGGGATCGGCAACGGCACCCAGGCCGTCGCGCCGGTCCAGGCCGTCGCCGACGTCTGCGGCAACGGCGTGTCGGGCGTGGGCGGCGTGGCCTTCGCGGCCTGCGACGGTGGCGCGGACGCCTCGATGGGCGAGGAGAACGGTAACGGGGGCGGCTACTACTCCGCCCGCGAGGCCACGACCGAGCGGACCGAGGGCCGTTGGGACAAGGCCGCGACGAACATCGTCTCCTCCGGCAACTACGGAATCCTGAACGGGACCCAGGTCTACGCCCCGATCCAGACCGTGATCAATGTGTGCGGCCTGGCCATCCCGGCGCTGGGCGGGGTCGCCTTCGCCGAGTGCGACGGTGGCGCGAGCGCCGAGCAGGAGAGCACCCGGCTCGAGGGGCGTCGCGGCGGCGGCACCAACATGGTCTCGACCGGCAACTACGGGATCGGCAACGGCACCCAGGTGTACGCCCCGGTGCAGACCGTGATCGACGTGTGCGGCAACAGCGTCGCCGGGCTGGGCGGGGTCTCCTTCGCGGCCTGCGACGGCGGCGCGAGCGCCGAGAACGAGAGCCGTGGCGGCACCACGATGCTGACCAGCGACAACTACGGCATCGGCAACGGCACCCAGGCGTACACGCCGATCCAGCTCGTGGGTGAGCTCAGCGGCAACGCGGTCTCGGCCGCCGGTGGCGTGGCCTTCGCGGGCAGCGAGGGTGGCGCGTCCGCCGAGCTGGAGTCGACCTCGAAGGAAGAGGCGCTGCCGATCCTGGACAGCCTGCCCGTCGTCGCCGGCCTGCCGGTCGTCGGCAGCCTGGGCAAGGGTGTGCCGGCCGTCGCCGACACCAACCTGGGCACCAAGAAGCCGGCCCGCACCACGGCCGCGGCCGAGGAGGGCTACGGCTCCAACGGCGGTGGCGTCGACCTGATCACCATGGGCAACTACGGGATCGGCAACGGCACCCAGGTCTTCGCCCCGGTGCAGACCGTGGCGAACGTGAGCGGCAACGCGGTCGCCGGCGCCGGTGGTGTCGCGTTCGCGGCGAGCGAGGGCGGGGCTTCGGCCGAGCAGTGAGCCGTCCGGGCACTCACCCGAACCGAGGGTGATCCGGCCTGACGTATGACGAAGGGGCCTCCGGTACCACCGGAGGCCCCTTCCGTCGTACCCGGTCGGGTACGCTAACGATCGTTCAGTTCACTGCGGGCAGGGGAGTCGGCGTGACGCTCGACGGCGAGGCACTGGAGCAGCTCCGCAAGCGGGTCCGGGCCGGTGGCGCGGAGAAATACCACGCCGCGAACGCGGCCAAGGGCAAGCTTTTCGCCCGCGAACGGATCGCGCTGCTCGTCGACGAGGACACCTTCGTCGAGGACGGGCTCTACGCCAACGCCGGCGCCGAGGGACTGCCCGCCGACGGGGTCGTCACCGGCACGGCCGAGATCGACGGCCGGCAGGTCTGCCTGATGGCCAACGACTCCACGGTGAAGGCCGGCAGCTGGGGCGCCCGCACGGTCGAGAAGATCATCCGGATCATCGAGCGGGCGTACGACGCCGGGCTGCCGATGGTCTATCTGGTCGACTCCGCCGGGGCCCGGATCACCGACCAGGTCGACCTGTTCCCCGGCCGGCGCGGCGCCGGCAAGATCTTCTGGAACCAGGTCCGCGCCTCCGGCTCCATCCCGCAGGTCTGCGCACTGTTCGGCCCGTCGGCCGCCGGTGGCGCCTACATCCCGGCGTTCTGCGACGTGGTCGCCATGGTCGAGGGCAACGCCAGCATGTATCTCGGCTCGGACCGGATGGTCGAGATGGTCACCGGGGAGAAGACCACGCTGGAGGCGATGGGCGGCGCGAAGGTCCACTGTGCCGAGTCTGGGGTCGGTCACTTCCTGTGCAAGACCGAGGCCGACGCGCTCGACGTCGTCCGGCGCTACCTGTCCTACCTGCCGGCCAACTGGACCCAGCGGCCGCCGGCCGCCACCGCCGCGCCCGCGCCGTCCAACGTGGATCTCGCCGCGCTGGTGCCGGCCAGCGAGCGGCAGGCGTTCGACATGCGCCGCTACGCCAAGGGCCTGCTCGACGAGGGATCGTTCCTGGAGATCCAGGCACTGTGGGCCAAGGAGCTGACCATCGGGTTCGGCCGCCTCGACGGCGAGGTGGTCGGCGTGGTCGCCAACAACTCGATGTTCAAGGGCGGCGTGCTCTTCGTCGACTCCGCCGACAAGGCGGCCCGCTTCGTGCAGCTCTGCGACGCCTTCAACGTGCCGCTGCTGTTCCTGTCCGACGTACCCGGGTTCATGGTCGGCACGGCCGTGGAGAAGCAGGGCATCATCCGGCACGGCGCCAAGATGATCACCGCGATCTCCGAGGCGACCGTACCCAAGATCTGTGTCGTGGTCCGCAAGGCGTACGGCGCCGGCCTCTACGCGATGGCCGGCCCGGGCTTCGAGCCGGACGCCACCATCGCGCTGCCCACCGCGAAGATCGCCGTGATGGGCGCGGAGGCCGCCGTCAACGCCGTCTACGCCAACAAGATCGCGGCGATCGCCGACCCGGACGAGCGGGCGGCCTTCGTGGCCGCCCGGCGCGAGGAGTACGAGCGCGACATCGACATCGTCCGGCTGGCGAGCGAACTCGTCGTGGACACCATCGTCGAACCTGCCGACCTGCGCGCCGAACTCGTCCGGCGATTCGCCGCCGCCCGCCACAAGGACCGCGGCTTCTCGCGGCGCCGGCACGGCGTCACCCCCGTCTGACCCCCGGCGCGGCGTCACGAGCCCCGCGCCGGTTTCCCCAGCAACACCTGCCAGGAGGAACCGATGGACTTCAGGCTCACCGAGGAGCACGAGGCACTGCGGAGCAGCGTTCGGGAGTTCGCCCACGAGGTGGTGGCGCCGGTCATCGCCGAGCACTACGAGAACCACACCTTCCCGTACGAGGTCGTCCGGCAGATGGGGAAGATGGGGCTGTTCGGCCTGCCGTTCCCCGAGGAGCACGGCGGGATGGGCGGTGACTACTTCGCCCTCTGCCTGGCCCTGGAGGAACTGGCCCGGGTCGACTCGAGCGTGGCGATCACCCTGGAGGCCGCCGTCTCGCTGGGCGCGATGCCCATCCACCGCTTCGGTAGCGACGCCCAGAAGGCCCGCTGGCTGCCGATGCTGACCAGCGGCGAGGCGCTGGCCGCCTTCGGCCTCACCGAGCCGGGCTTCGGCTCCGACGCCGGCGGTACGGCGACCCGCGCCGTCCTCGACGGCGACCACTGGGTGATCAACGGGTCGAAGGCGTTCATCACCAACTCCGGCACCGACATCACCGCGCTGGTGACCGTCACCGCCGTCACCGGGACCAACCCCGACGGGTCCAAGGAGCTGTCGACCATCATCGTGCCGTCCGGCACCCCCGGCTTCACCGTCCAGCCGGGCTATTCCAAGGTCGGCTGGTGCGCCTCCGACACCCACGAGCTGTCCTTCGACGACTGCCGGGTGCCGGCGGAGAACCTGCTCGGTGAGCGCGGCCGGGGCTTCGCCCAGTTCCTGCGCATCCTCGACGAGGGCCGCATCGCCATCGCCGCGCTCGGCGTCGGCCTGGCCCAGGGCTGCGTCGACGAATCGATCAAGTACGCCAGGGAGCGGCACGCCTTCGGCCGGCCGATCGGCAACTTCCAGGCCATCCAGTTCAAGATCGCCGACATGGAGATGCGGGCGCACACCGCCCGGCTGGCCTACTACGACGCGGCGGCCCGGATGCTGGCCGGCGCCGACTTCAAGCGCCAGGCCGCCATCGCCAAGCTGCTCTCCAGCGAAACCGCCGTCGACAACGCCCGGGAGGCGACCCAGATCCACGGCGGGTACGGCTTCATGAACGAGTTCCCGGTCGCCCGGTTCTGGCGTGACTCGAAGATCCTGGAGATCGGCGAGGGCACGTCCGAGGTGCAGCGCATGATCATCGCGAGGGACCTCGGGCTGTAACGGGGGTGGCAATTTCCGCCGAAAGCTGGCTGGTTCGACCGAAAGCTGACTGGCGGAGCCGACCGGTTTGGTGCTTCCATCACCCGGGGTGACGCGGGCATCGCGTCCCCGGGTGCGCGGGCGACGTACGCCGGCGCGGTGTTCGCCACGGAGGAACCCGGTCATGTTCGCTGCTCTCGGACGGTTGATGTGGCGCTGGCGCTGGCCCGTCCTGGGCGGTTGGCTGGTCCTCGTCCTGGCCGGCGCCGTCCTCGGCGGCCAGGTCTTCGACCGGCTCGGCGCGACCGACAGCCTGCGCGCCGACGCCGAGTCGCAGCGTGCCGAGCGGCGGGTCAAGGAACTGCTGCCCGAGGGCACCACCGTCGTCGCGGTCGTACGCGACCGTGAGATCTACGACCCGCCGCTGGTCGAGAGCGTCACCCGGATCACGAACGAGATCCGCGACCTGCCCGGCGTGATCGAGGTCGACGACGTCTACAACTCGGCCGGCGGCCAGATCGGCGCCGACAACTCCAGCAGCCTGGTCGTCGTCGAACTCGCCGACGAACTGCCGGACGCCGAACGCGAGCGGCTCGAGGACCAGGTCGTCGCCCTGCTGCGCGGCATCGACGCCCCCGAGGTGCTGGTCGGCGGCGAGAAACTCGCCGAGCGGGCCTTCGCCGACCAGGCGATCCGCGACGCCACGATCGGCGAGTCGATCGCCCTCGTCGTGCTGCTCGTCGCGCTGGTCGTCATCCTCGGCGGGTTCGTCGCCGGGGTGATCCCGCTGGCCGCCGCGCTCGGCGCCGTCGCCGTCACGCTGCTCGGCCTGCTCGGCCTGGCCACCGTCATGCAGGTCAGCGAGTTCGCCGTCAACGTGGTCACGCTGCTCGGCATCGGGCTCGCCGTCGACTACGCGCTGCTGCTGATCGCCCGGTTCCGCGAGGAACGTGCCGCCGACCCCGACGCGCCACCGGCCGAACTGCTCGCCCGGACGACCGCCACCGCCGGTCGGGCCGTACTCGTCTCCGGCCTTGCCGTCGGCGCCGCCATGGTCGGGCTCTTCGCCTTCGCCGAGCCGCTGCTCGCCGCGATGGCGCTCGGCGGCGCGCTGGTCGTCGTACTCGCGACCCTGGTCGGGCTCACCGCGGTGCCGGCACTGATCGCCGTCGGCCACCGGCGTATCCCCGCTCCCGGTGCCGACACCCGGATCAGCCGGGTGGTCGCCACCGTCACCGGCCCGGTGCGCCGGCTCCTCTCCCGCCGTAACCCCGTTCCGGCCGGTGCCGCCCGCCGGGCCGCCGCCGGTCAGGGCGCCCCGGGTACGCCCGACGGACTGCTCGCCCGGCTCGCCGGCTACGCACAGCGCCGCCCGAAGCCGGTGGCGATCGGCGTCTCGCTGGTGCTGCTCCTGCTCGCCGCCCCGTTTGTGTTTGGCGCCAACCTCGCCAACTCCGACGCCCGCGCGCTGCCCGCGTCGATGGAGGCCCGGCAGGTGCACGACGTGGTGCTGCGCGACTTCCAGGCCGGCCGCGCCGCGCCGGTCGTCGTGGTCGTCGAGACCGACCCGGCCACCGCGGCCGTACGCGACCTGCTGAACCAGCTCAACACCATGCCGAACGTGATCCGGATGCAGCCCCGGCCCGACGTGCCGGGCAACGCCGCCGTGATCGACGTGACCCCGGAGGGGGAGACCGGCGGCCCGGCGTCCCGCGAGGTCGTCCGCCAGATCCGGGAACTGGACACCCCGTTCCCGATCCTGGTCGGCGGTCCGGCGGCCGAACTGGTCGACTACCAGTCGTCGGTGACGTCCCGGCTGCCGCTGGCCGTGCTGGTGCTGCTGCTGGCCACCGCCGTACTGATGTTCGCCCTGACCGGCTCGGTGGTGATCCCGGTCAAGGCGCTGCTGATGAACGTGCTGACCCTGCTCGCCACCCTCGGCCTGCTGGTCGTCGTCTTCCAGTGGGGGATCGGCGCCCCGCTGATCGGCGTCGAGTCGTGGGGGGCCATCGACCTGACCACGCCGATCCTGCTCTTCGTCTTCGTGTTCGGCCTGACCATGGACTACGAGGTGTTCCTGCTCGGCCGGATCCGCGAAGAGTGGACCCGCTGGTCGGGCCGGCACACGCCGCAGGCCCGTGCCCAGGCCAGCGACCGGGCCGTGCTGGACGGCATCCGGCACACCGGCCCGGTGGTGACGGCGGCCGCGGTCTGCATCACGATCGTGTTCCTCGGCTTCCTGCTCGGCGAACTGACCGCGGTCAAGGAGATCGGGTTCGGCATGGCGGTCGCCGTGATCCTCGACGTCACCGTCGTACGGGGGCTGCTGCTGCCCGCGCTGATGAGCCTGCTCGGCGAATGGAACTGGTGGGCGCCCGCGCCGTTGCGCCGCCTGCACGAGCGGCTGTTCGCCGACCGTACGGTGACCCCGGCGGTGGCACTGGCCGGAAGCGACGCCGGCCGGAAAACCGCGGTCGGTCGGGCCACCCCGCCGTCGCCCCGGGTCCCGGCGGCACCGGGTTCCGCCGGGGCGGAAACCGGCGGCGGCGCCCGCGCCACGGCCGAGGAGAGCGCCAACCGCTGACCCGCCCAGCCGTCGCCGTCAACCTTCTGTCGGGTATCCGCGTCAGTCTCGGTCGGCACCGCGACGCTCGGCTCCACAGGGTCCGGCCACTGCGTACCCTTCCGACCCATGACCCTCCCGGATCATGACGACTGCGACCCGAACGGGCAGTCGACCGATCCGTCCGCCCAGGGCCGTGACCAGGGCGTGGCCGGTTTCGACGAGTTGCTTCGCCAGCGCCGTCTCGCGGCCGGACTGACCCAGGCCGACCTGGCCGCCCGTGCCGGCATCGGCGTACGCACCGTCCGCGACCTCGAACGCGGCCGGTCGTCCCGGCCCCAGCGGACCACCGTCGCGCTGCTCGCCACCGCGCTCGGCCTGACCGGAGCCGACCGGGACGCCTTTCTGGTCGCCGCCCGTGGTGCCACCGCGCTTCCGGCATCGACCGCCAGCGGTGCGCCGGCCGACGGCGGACCGACCACCGCGCCGGCGGCCGAGCCCGTACCGCACACCTTCGGGCTGCCCGCGCCCGTGAAACTGGTCGGCCGGGACACCGACGTGGCCGAACTCGCCGACCTGATCACCGCCGGCCCGGCGGCGGGCATCGTCAACCTGGTCGGGCTCGCCGGGGTCGGCAAGACCGGGCTGGCCCTGGCCGTCGGCGAGCGGCTCGGCGCCGCCCACCCCGGTGGTGTGGCCGGGATAGTGGTCACCGAGGAGTCCTCGCCCGGGGAGGTGCTCGCCGCGATCGCGACCGTCTTCGGCGTCGGCCGGTCCGCGGACCTCGCCGCCCGGCTCGCCGGTGCGCCCGCGTTGCTGGTCGTCGACGCCGTCGAACGGGCCCCCGACGCGGTCGCCGAGATCCTGCGGTCCCTCGCCACGTCAGCACCCACGCTGCGGATCCTCGCCACCGGGCGGCACCCGGTCGGCGTACCCGGCGAGCGGGTCTGGCCGGTCGCCCCGCTGGAGGTGCCACCGGTCGAGGCCGGCACCGATCTCGCGTCGGTCGCCCGCTACCCGGCGGCCGTACTCTTCCTGGCCCGGCTACGCCAGGTACGCCGGGACCCGCTCGACCCCGGTGAGGTCAGGGCCCTGGCCGACCTCGTACGACGGCTCGGCGGCCTGCCCCTCGCCCTCGAACTCGCCGCCGCCCGGGGCCGCGTCCTCGACCTGAACGAAATGCTCGACCGGTACGGCGACCGGGTGCTCGACCTCGCCAGCCGACCGGCCACCCGGGAGGCGGTCGCCGTCAGCCTGCGTGACGCGGTGGCCGCCAGCTACCGGCTGCTCGAACCCGGGGAGCAGGCGGCGCTGCGCCGGCTCTCGGCGTTCCGTAACCGCTGGTCGGTCGAACTGGGCGAGGCGATGCTGGCCGACGTGTCCGGCCCGGACGGCCAGCCGGTCGGCACCGCCGACCAGGTGCCGTTGCTCGACCGGCTGGTCGCGCTCGGACTGCTCAGCGTGCGTGGCTCCGGTCCGTACCGGTTCCGGCTGCTCGACGTCGTACGGGACTTCGCCGTCGAACAGGCGGCGGCGATGGGGGAGACGACGGCCATCCGGCGTCGGCACGCGACGATCTTCGCCCGGCTGGCCGGCCGGATCGCCGGTGAACTCAGCGGAGCGAACCTGCCGGCCGGGGTCGGGCGGCTCGACGAGGTGAGCAGCGACCTGTCGGCCGCGCTCGCCCACTCGGCGAACGACGACCCGCACACCGCGCTCTTCCTCGCGTCCCGGCTACCCCGCTGGTGGCGGTTCCGGGGCCGCGACGTCGCCGGCCGGCAGTGGCTGCGCCGGGTCCTCGACGATCCGCGTACGGCCGACGCCGACCCGACGACCCGCGCCTGGGCCAAGGTCGGGCTCGGGCAGCTCGCCGCCGAGCACCACGCCGGCCGGCAGGAGCTGCCGGCGATCCAGGAGGCGCTGGCCACCTTCCAGGAGGTGGGTGACGTGTCGGGGGAGCTGGCCGCCCACACGATCCTCTGTCGGGTGTGGACGGCCGCCGGCGGCTACGACCGGGCCCGCCGGCACGGTGAGGCGGTGCTCGCGCTCGCCAACCGCAGCGGCCGGGTACGGGACCTGGCGGTGGCGCAGAACAACCTGACCTGGCACGAGATCCGGGTCGGTGACCTGCGGGCGGCCCGGCGCCGGCTGGCCGCCGTAGACCAGTTGGCGGCCCAGTGCGGCGACGACCGGCTGCGGGCGTTGACCGTGGCGAACCTCGCCGAGGTCGCCCGGCTGGACGGCCGGTACGCCGACGCGGTGACCCTCGGCCGGCGGGCCAGTGCGGCCCTGGCCGACCTCGGCGACCCCGGACACCGGCGGCGGGTGCTCGGTACGGTCGGGTTGGCGCTGGCCCAGGACGATCGGCTGGGCGAGGCGTCGGCGGTGCTGGCGGAGTTACGGGCCGGACCGGCGGGTGCGCTGGCCGAGCCGGGTCCGGCGGACGGGCCGGACCCGGGGGCGATCCGGGAACTTCCGGCCGGCTACGGCGCCTGTGCCTCGATCGAGGCCACCATCGCGCTGCGGCGTGGCGACCGGGAACTCGCCGCCGAGTGGTACGCGGTGGCCGCGCGGACGTACGCCAGCGGCCACGACCTTCGGGATGTGGCGGAAGCCCTGGTGGGACTGGTGGCCACGACGGACGACCCACCGGAGCGGACAGCGGTGCGCGACCGGCTGGCGGCGGTCTGCGTCGAGGGTGGGATCACGTTGTTGCCAGGGGAGCGGGCGCTGATCCGCTCGTCGGGTGGGGTTCCGCGCCGCAACGGTACGGCCGCCCCCGCCCAGTGACCGGGTGGTCGACCCGGCGCGGACGACCGGCGCTGGCCGCCTTTCGGCTGGCCGGCGCCGGTCGTCGACGCGCCCCCGGTTGACGCGGGCGGAATCGCCCCCCAGCGGAGCCGTCGGCTCCCGCGCCCGCGTCGCACCCCCCGTGCTGTCTGTGTTCGGTGCACTGTAGTTGGCTGATACGGGTGTTCTGTCCAGTTGCTAGGTGTTTGAGGTCTGCCCCGAACAGTTCTGCCGGTCTTTCTGCCGGTGACCGGATCTAGGCGGCGGAATCCGGGCAGTGGCCCCGTTCCGCCGTGCCCGCCGTCGCCCCGGGATGCACCGCGTCGCGTACGGCGCGCAGCGAGTCGAGCATGCCGGCGAGCGCTTCCGGGCTGAGTTGACCGGTGAACCACTGGCGGATCAGTTCGAGGTGACCGGGGAGAACCTCGCTCAGCCGGGCGAGCCCGGCGTCCGTGATCGCGGCATAGGAACTGCGCCGGTCGGAGGGGCAGGCCCGCCGGCAGAGCAGCCCGTCGCGTTCCATCCGGTCGACCACCCGGGTGACGCCACTGGTGGACAGTGTGGTCTGGGCGGCGAGGTCGGTCATCCTGAGTTGCTGGCCGGGAGACCGGGCGAGGCGCATGAGTACCTCGAACTCGACCGGGGAGAGGTCGTGCTCCTCGAACTGGGTCGCGAACCGCGCGGCCAGACCGGCGTACGCCTCCATGAAGAGGCCCATCGCGGTAAGCCGGAAGTCGTCCAGCGGGTTCTCGGTCACGGCCCCATCCTAGCAATACTTGACACGCGGAATATTGAGACGACTATAGTTGCTGAGTCAGCCAACGGCTCAAGACCCGATCTGCTCCTGGAGGGCAACGACAATGACCACCGACACGAACACCCGCTCCTGGGACGGCCTGACCATCCCGACCGCCGGCACCTTCGAGCTCGACCAGGCCCACAAGCGGGTCGGCTTCGTTGCCCGGCACCTCATGGTGAGCAAGGTTCGTGGTGAGTTCACCGAGGCGACGGCGACGGTCACGATCGGCGAGGACCCGCTGCAGTCGTCCGTCGTCGCCACGATCCAGGCCGCGAGCATCAGCACCGGCCAGGCTGACCGCGACAACCACCTGCGCACCGGCGACTTCCTCGAGGCCGACAAGTACCCGACGCTGGAGTTCCGCAGCACCGGCGTGAAGTCGCACAGCGGCAACGAGTTCGTCCTGACCGGCGACCTCACCATCAAGGACGTCACCCGCCAGGTCGAGCTGGCCGTCGAGTTCGAGGGCGCCGGCCGCAGCCCGTACGGCTTCGACGTGTTCGGCTTCTCCGCCGCCACCGAGATCGACCGGGAGGACTTCGGTCTGACCTGGAACGTCGCGCTGGAGTCCGGTGGCGTGATGGTCGGCAAGAAGGTCAAGATCGAGATCGAGGGTGAGGCCATCCGTCAGGCCTGACCTTCGCGCAGCGCTCGGAAGCGCCCCGGTGATCGTGCCCACGGTCACCGGGGCGCTTCTCTGGGTAGGAGACCGGATCGGCGTATGAAAAGGTGGACGTAGCGCTTCCCCCCGCTTACGCAGGGGTGACGTGTGCCTGTTTTGTCCCCCACTCTGCGCGGTTGCGGCTTCACCAGAATCGGTTAGTCGCGCGGTTGGATGGGCATGCGGACATGTGATCGCGCTGGGACAGCTCTGCGCCGGGGAGGGCAACATGGGCAGGGACCTCACGCCGGACGCATTCTCGCGCGAGGATCGCGTCCGATATCGGCAAAAAGTACGCCGATGTCTGGACGTCTTCGCGCTGATGCTCGACGACTTCGGCTTCGACGCCGACCGGCCCACCACCGGCCTGGAGATCGAACTCAACCTGGTCGACGCCAACGCCGACCCGGCCATGCGCAACGCGGAGATCCTGGCCAACCTCGCCGATCCCACGTTCCAGACCGAACTGGGGCAGTTCAACCTCGAACTCAACGCCCGACCGCGGCTCATCGAGGGCGACGGCTTCGCCGACTACGAGGCCGACCTCCAGGACAGCCTCGGCCGGGCCGAGGACCGGGCGGTCAAGGCCGACTCGACCATCATCCTGATCGGCATGCTGCCGACCCTGACCCCGCAGCACCTCGTGCTCGACAACCTCTCCACCAACGAGCGCTACCGGGCGCTGAACGACCAGATCGTCGCCGCCCGTGGCGAGGACCTCCAGCTCGACATCCGGGGCGTCGAGCGGCTGAGCACCCACACCGACTCGATCGCGCCGGAGGCGGCGTGCACCAGCGTCCAGTTCCACCTGCAGGTGGCGCCGGACAGCTTCGCGAACTACTGGAACGCCTCCCAGGCGATCGCCGGGGTCCAGGTCGCGATCGGGGCGAACTCCCCGTTCCTGTACGGCCGGCAACTCTGGGCCGAGACCCGCATCGCCCTCTTCGAGCAGGCCACCGACACCCGGCCCGACGAGCTCAAGGCCCAGGGCGTACGACCACGGGTGTGGTTCGGCGAACGGTGGATCACCTCGATCTTCGACCTCTTCGAGGAGAACGTCCGCTACTTCCCGCCGCTGCTGCCGATCTGCGACGACGAGGACCCGGTCGAGGTGCTGCACGACGGCGGCGTACCGCTGCTCAGCGAGCTTCGGCTGCACAACGGCACCATCTACCGGTG
The DNA here is from genome assembly GCF_040655695.1 of Polymorphospora sp. NPDC050346. Lineage (NCBI taxonomy): Bacteria > Bacillati > Actinomycetota > Actinomycetes > Micromonosporales > Micromonosporaceae > Polymorphospora > Polymorphospora sp. NPDC050346. Next base: position 276,213 of record NZ_JBFAKM010000005.1, read on the forward strand.
GAACCGGCCGGTCTACGACATCATGAACGGCCGCCCGCACCTGCGGGTGGAGAACCGGGTGCTGCCGGCCGGACCCACCGTCGTCGACATGCTCGCCAACGCCGCCTTCTACCTCGGGCTCTCCCGCGAACTCGCCGAAGCCGACCGTCCGATCTGGAGTCAGATGCCGTTCGCCACCGCCGAGGAGAACTTCCACGTCGCGGCCCGGCGGGGCATCGCGGCGACCGTCCAGTGGCCCGGGCTGGGCGAGACGCCGGTCACCGACCTGGTGCTGGAGGTCCTGCTACCGAAGGCGTACGCGGGACTCGACCGGTTCGGGGTCGACCGCGCGCACCGCGACCGGCTGCTCGGCATCATCGAGCAGCGCTGCCGTACCGGCCGCAACGGCGCGGTCTGGCAGGCCGAGGCGGTGTGGGCCGCCGAACACCAGCGGGGAATGGACCGTCCGGCCGCGCTGCGCTACATGCTCCAGTGCTACGGCGATCTCCAGCACACCAACGAACCCGTCCACACCTGGCCGATCGACTGACCCGTACGCCGTCTCCGGCGGTCGGCAGGTCGCGTCGGGCGCGGCTCAGCGGGAGCGGCGGCCGAGCCGGCGCAGCCTGCTCATCGCCTTCGACTCCTCGGGCGCCGGTTCCGGCTCGGCGCCGGGCAGGGTGCCCGTCGGCCACAGCGGTTGCGGCGGGGCGCCGCCGGCAGCACCGGCCGTCGGCGCGGTGGTCCCGGCACCGGACGTCTCCGAGACGTACGCCCGCGACGGCGCGTACGCGTCGTCCGCCAGGTCGGCGTCCGGCCGGGCCGGCGCCGGCGGCGCCGGTGGGGGTTGCACCGGGGTGGGCGCCACCGGGGCGGGCTGAGTCGGCGCGGGCGCCTTGGCCGGCTTGGCCGCGGCCTTCGGGGCGGCCTTTGCGGCGGCCGGCTTCGGAGCGGCGGGTTTCGGAGCGGCGGGTTTCGTGCCGGCGGCCTTCGCCGCGCGGGGCGACGGCGCTACCGGCTTCGCCGATCCGGTGACCTTGGCCGGCGCGGGTGATTTCGTGAGTTCGGGAGTGCCGCCCGGTCCGGTGGCCTTCGTCGGCGTCGCGGCGTCGGCCGGAGCCGGGGCGCCGGCCTTGACCGCCACGGCGCCCGAGGCTCCCCCGACCGGCTGGGTGGACGGGATCGGCTGGGTGGACGGGACCGGTGGCGCGGAACGGGCATCGGCCTGGTCGGCGTCGGTGGTGTCCGGCCCGGCACCCGACTCCCCGTCGGCCGGCGGCTCGGTGGTGTCGTCCCCGGACCCGGCCGCCGCCCGGTTACGGCTCTCGGTCCGCTGGGCGAGGGCGGTCACCAGCACCGACCCGGCGAGACCGGCGATCACCGCGTACGGCGCCAGCAGGTGCGCGGAAAGCTGCTCGGCCTGGATGCCGGCCAGTCGGGGCGCGGCGAGGAAGTAGGCGGCGGCCACCAGCAGCGGGCCGATACCTCCGGAGACAGCGGTGCCGACCCGGGTGCGGGCCAGCCGCGCCGAGGGCCAGGCGGCGAGCACCCCGATCACCAGGGCGGAGCCGAGGGCCAGCGCGGCGCCGGGCCAGTAGAAGTAGTCACGGATCCAGAACCGCTCGCTGTCGTTGGTGATCTGCCACACGCCGAGCTGGGCGCTGGTCAGGCCGCGCCCCGACAGGACCCCGTCGACCACGGCGATCACGGCGAGCAGCCACAGCCAGCCGACGGTGGCGACGACGTTGCGTGCCACGGCCCGCGAGGCGAGTGCCCAGATCGCCACCAGCAGGCCCCCGACGACGCCGACGACGGCGTAGCCGGCCGCGATGGTCTGGGGCGAGAAGGTGTCGGCGCGACTGGCCGCCCGGGCCGGTACGGCCACGAGCGCGACCGTGACCAGCGCCCCGACCGCGGCCGCGACGGCGATCGCGATCCGCCACAGGGTGGTGGCGAGGGTCACATGGTCGTCGTCGGCGGGCCGCTCACCGACCGGTGTGCTGAGCCGTTCGGCACAGATCGCGCCGATGATCGTCGAAGTCGCGGCGATCCACGCCGCCCAGGCCAGGCTCGCGACCCAGCCTGCGTCGCCGCCGGCCCCGGTCGCCGGAACCCAGGTGATGATGCCGAGGCCGTAGCCCAGACCCAGCTGCGCGGCGCCAGCACCCGCTGCACTGCCGACCGCGGTGGCGATCGGCCCTCCCCAGCCTCGTACGGCCATGCGGGGCAGCGTATCGTTCGGCCGCCAGTCGGGCGAGTCGTCGTACGCGCGGCACCGGGCCGACCGACCCCGAAAGGCTGGCGTGGTTGGTCGTGGTCGCGCCCGTCTTGCAGACTCGAACCGGTCGGATTCTGGATTGGCGGAGCATCGATCGCGTCGGATCATGGTTGCGGCGGGTCGGCAGGCCGTCGGACAGGTGGGACAGTGGGCGGCATGATGGACGGGAAGTCGGCATGACGGACGGAAACGGTTCCTGGGGAGCACCGGGCGGGACGCGGCAGGAGCTGACCCGGCCCGGCGTGCTGGCCGGGGCGGCGGTGTTGACGGTCGTGCTCGCCGTGGTCGGGGCGACCGCCGGCTGGGCGGCCGCCGGCTCGGAGAGCGACTCGAACGCGAATCCGGGCGGTCCGACCCCCTCGGTCACGACGAGCCAGCAGGCGCCGGACCGGCAGGACGAACCGACCGAGTCCCCCACGCCCTCGCCGTCGGCCAGCTCGTCCGCGCCGCCCGAGTCGATGCCGATGCCGGATGTGCTCGGCATGGAATGCGAAGAGGCGGTCGAGGAGCTGAAGGAGGCCGGTCTTCGGCCGCCGGCCCTGCTGATCGGTCGGGGAAAGGTGGACCGGCAGAGTCCGGATGCCGGCGTCCAGGTCCGACAGGGGCAACCGGTGATCATCACCTGTGACAACGGTCGGCCGGGCGGTCCCAGCCCGTCCGAGAGTGACGGCGGCGACGAAGGCGACGACTGAGCGACCGGATCCGGACACACCCGGTGATCACGGTCGACGGCAGACGCCCGGTCGGCCGGATAGGTTGGATCCACGTGGATGGGTTCCACGTGGGGAGGACCTGTGATGGCCGACGAGCCGCGTGACGGTGTGCACCCGCCGGATCGGTCGGACGGCGCACCGGACCAGACCCGTCCCTTCGACCCGGTCACCGACGACGACGGGCCGGACGTCACCGGGGGGCCGGCAGCGGCGGCGAGGCCCGGCGGGCCCGATGCCACCACCGTCCACGGAGCCGGCCCCGACGCCGACTCGACCGCACCCTTGCCGGCCGGTGACGACCGGACCGCCCGGCTCGGCGACGACCGGACCGCACAGTTCGGCGGTGGCGACCGGGTGGGCGGCGACGTGTGGTCCGGCCGGGCCGGCGTGCCACCACCCGGCGCCGCGCCACGTACCCCGGCTCCCGCGACGGTCGAGCAGGTGGAGTGGGACGAGGTCGACCGGGGTCCCCGTCGGTGGTGGCTGCCGATCGTCGCGGGTGTCGTGGCGTTGCTGCTGCTGGCCGTACTCGGCTTCGGCATCTGGCTGATCGTGGGCTCGACGGGTGACGACGGGGGACCGGTCACCCCGTCCCCCTCGGCGACGACCGGATCGCCGAGCCCGTCGCCGTCACCCACCTCGGCCGCGCCGACCACGGCCTCGGCCAGCCCCAGCCCGAGCGAGCCGGAGACCGTCGAGGTGCCGCCGGTGCTGGGACTGCCGGAGGCTGTCGCCCGAGGTCTGCTGGACCAGTTCGGGCTGACCTACGGCCTGGAGTTCCGCGACTCCGACGAGGCGCCGGGAACCGTCATCGAGGTGCAGCCCGGGGTCGGCACCGAGGTTCCACCGGGCGAGCAGGTCACGCTCGTCATCGCACAGGCGCCGGCGCCGACGGTCACCCCGACGGTGAGCCCGACGCCGTCGGTGACGCCGGGCGGCTGACACCCGCTCACCAGTGCTGGCGGCGCCAGCCGACCATCGCCAGTCCGGTGGTGGCGATGGCCAGGCCGAAGATTCCCGAGTAGACCAGCGTGCGCCGGTGGTCTTCCGGCCGGCGGTCCGCCGCGGTGGACCGTACCGGCACGGTTTCGACCGGTGCGGCGGCCGGCATGTCCGGCCGTGCCGTCGCGGCCGGCGCCGACCGGGTCGGAGTCGGCCCGCCGAAGCCGGCGCCGGCACCGCGCCACGCCGCGTCCGACGGGGTGATCGGGGTGATCTGCCGTGGCCCGTCGGCGCCACCGCCGTGACCGTCGGCGGACGGCACCGGCCCCGACGGTGCGGAACTGGGCGGGGTCGACCGGGTCGGTGCCGGCGTGGGGGTGCCGGACGGCGACGGGCTGGCGGGGGTCGGGTCGGTGGACGGCGTCGGCTCGATGGACCGGGTCGGCTCGACCGTCGGGGAGGCGCCCGGCGAGGTGCCGGTCGACGGGTCGGACCAGGTCGGGGTCACCGCGTTCGCGGCCATGCCGTGGCCGGCCGGTCCGGCGTGGCCGGCAGCCGCCGTCCCGGCCAGGACCGCCGCGGACAGGCTGACGAACACGGCGCCGACGGCCACGAGTGTCCTGGTCGGACGGTGGCGGTCCGGCGGGTCGGCCGGCGACCCGATCAGGTGTGGATGCCTCGGCGCGGTGATGGGCATGGCGGTCCCCCAGGTTCGGGGTCCGGGCCACGGGCGAGGAAGCAAACGTGCTGGGTGGGTGTGCCGAGTCTATGCCGGCCGAACCGCCGTCCGGGCCGAACGGCGAGATTCCGGTCAGCCGGTGCGAACCGGGCTCGGCTTGACGACCCGTCCCCGTGGTCCCGCGTTGGGGCGCAGCTGGCGCAGCCCACTCAACTGGACGAAGATCGATCGACGGTCGACGGCCTCGCCCGCGGCGTTCAGTTCGTAGCCGTCGAGCCAGGCCCAGCCGTCGTACGTCGTCCAGTCGTGCACCCGGATCACCCGGAAGAGGATGGGCTCGGTGAACTGGACGCTTGCCGCACGGGTCACATGGAGGACGTCGCCGGAGCGGGGAAGCACATCGACTCCTGTCTGGAAAGGACTAATTGTCCGGTCCGGGACAACTATGGACCATCGCGAATTGCTCGCCGCGCTCGTGGCGGTGTCGGGGCACCCGGCCGGGGTGGCGGCGGGTGGAGCACCGGCCGGATCGGCGCTTGAGTGTCGGGCAACTGTCCCGTCGATGCCGGCATCCGCGCCGACCCGGCCGAGTGCTCAATCCGCGTGGTCCCGCACCCGCCGCCGTGGCAGCTCGGCTTACAGCGGCGAGGCTTTGACCGCGGAATGTGGTGGTGCCGTTTTGCCGTAGTGATGGACGCGCAGCCCGCCGGCACCTTGATCGTTTAAGTGTCGTGGGACTTCAGCGATCTTCTGTCGGAACTCTGAGTGATTCGACCCGTACGGACAGCCTGCACGAACGGCATGATTCATGCAAGTTGCAGTTCTCGATTCACCCGTGCCTCGATCGGGGGGTAGGTCCTCCGGTTGCCGTCACATACGGCCGGGCGACACACTGGGGCGTGCTGTGGAAGATCGTGTCCGGTGACTGAGCGCCGGAGTCCGACCGTCCGGCGCCGCCGGCTCGGCGCCGAGCTGCGGCGGCGCCGGGAAGATGCCGGGGTCACCATCGAGATGGTCGCCGAGCGGCTGCGGTGCTCCTCGTCGAAGATCTCCCGGATCGAAACCGGCCACACCAGCGCGACGCCCCGCGACGTCGCGGACATGCTGGGCATCTACGGCGTCGTCGGCCCCGAGGGCGAGGAACTGGTGCAGATCGCCAGGGAGGCCCGGCAGAAGGGATGGTGGCATCCGTACAGCACGGTCCTGACCGGTGCGTACGTCGGTCTCGAGGCCGCGGCCCGCTCGGTGCGGGCGTACGAGCAGCAGGTGGTGCCCGGCCTGTTGCAGACCGGTGACTACGCGAAGGCGATGATCCGTTCGGCCCGCCCGGACATCACCGCCGAGGAGGTCGAGCGGCGGGTCCGCGTCCGACTGCAGCGCCAGTCGTTATTGACCCAGGACGATCCGATCGAGGTGTGGGTGGTACTGGACGAGGCGGTGGTCAGTCGCCCGGTTGGTGGCGACGAGGTGATGCGCGCCCAGTTGGCGCGGCTCGTCGAGGCCGCCGACCTGCCGAACGTGACGTTGCAGATCCTGCCGTTCGAGGTGGGGGCGCACGCCGGCATGGACGGTACGTTCACCATTCTCGACTTCGCCGAGGCACTTGACCCCGGTGTGGTGTACGCCGAGAACGCCACCGGGGGACTCTTCCTGGAGAAGGCCGAGGAACTACGCAAGTACGTCTTCATCTTCGATCACATCCGAGCGGCGGCACTGCGTCCGGAGGAGTCCGTGGCAGCCATCGCCAAGCTTGCAGAGGAGCCATTGTGGAGATCGAGACCGAAGAGTTCCGGGTGGACCTGACCCGGGCGGTGTGGCGGAAGAGTTCACGCAGCGGCCCCAACTGCGACAACTGCGTCGAGGTCGCCCAGTTGGCGGGCGTGGTGGCGGTGCGGGACTCCAAGGACCCGACGGGGCCGGCGCTGATCTTCGACCCGCGCGAGTGGGCCGCCTTCGTCGGCGGCGCCCGGGTCGGCGGGTTCGTCGCGAGCTAGCCCGGCCGGCGGCGAACGGATCACCACCGTCGCCTGCCTCCCGCCGCGTCGTTGTAAAAGATGGCGCGGCGGATGCCGGGCCACCCGCCGCAGCACCGATTGCCCCCGCGGCGGGACGCCACCGAGTTAGGCAGGCGAAAGATCATGACGTTAGGGCAGAACAACCTGGGTAACGGAGCGACGACGCAGGAGCGGTTCCCCGGGCCGTACCGGGGTGGCCGGCGCGACGGCGGACTGGCGGAGGACGGGCCGGCGAAGGGTGACGCCCCGCGTAACGGGATGTCCGCCGTCGACCGGGCGCCGAAGCTTCCCGGGCTCGAACTCGACGGTCTCGCCGACCCGGCCTTTCCGCTGCCGAGCTGGGACGAGCCGGCCGGTCAGCGGATGGCCGACCACCCGTTGCTGCGCGGACTGCTGCTGGAGTTGCCGCCGAAGGGGACCCTGCCGGATCCGGGGTGGCTCGACCGCTGGTTCGAGGCCACCCGTTCGGTCATCGAACTGCTGTACCTGCAGGACGCCGCCCGCCCGCGTTGACGGCCGCGACGGCGGGGGCCGGGCCGACCCGGCGGGCGGTGCGGCCGGCCCGCAGCACCGTCACGGCATGCGCGGCGAGGCGGCTGTGTCGCAGGGAGTGGCGTATCCCGATGCTGGCCCCGGCCAGCACCGCCGCGGTGAGCACCAGTCCGAGCATCGTCGGCCCGGTCAGCTCGGCCAGGCCGGCCGCGGTCACCGTCGCGGGCAGCGTGAGCAGCCCGGCGACCTGTAGCGGCATGGCGAGCAGGGGATGGGCCGCGGCGGCCCGCAGCGCCGGCGGCGCCGGGGTGTGTGGCGCGCTGGCGAAGGCGCCCGCGCCGCGGTGCAGCCGGAGGAGCCGGCGGGTGGTGGCCACCGCCACGACGACGGCCGGCACGGCCGGCAGGGCCAGTGCCCGGAGAGCCTGGTCGGCGGCGACGTCCGTGGTGACCAGTGCGACGGCCGCGACGCCCGCCATGGCGGCGAGGCCGGTTCCGGCCAGCATCACGAGCAACGCGGTACGGCGGCGCAGGCCACGGGCGGTGCCGACCGCTGGGAGACCGTCGGCGACGACGCCGGCGGTGAGCCAGACGGCGGCGACCGCGAGCAGGGTCGCGAGCTCGATGTTCACGACGACAAGTCTTTCCCGTCCCGGCCGCCGGGGGATCAGGGCATGGTCCCGGTTAGGCCCCTATGGACGCCCCGTAGGGGGCATCACAAAGTGATATATAAATTTCGACATCTATCGTTATGGTTACCTGGTTCCATAACCTCACCTTGATCGGCCATCACTGATCCCTCGTCTCCAGCGAGCGGACGGTCCGGGCCGGTCGGAGGGGAGGACGGGAGATGAATCTCCCACGTAGAACCGTTCTGGTCGGCGTAGCCGCGCTGACCGCCATCGCGGCCGCCACCCCGGCGCTCGCCGCGGAACCCACCGGAACCATCCGCAACGCGGGCGGCGCCACCGCGGTCGCGGACAGCTACATCGTCGTGCTCAAGGACAGCGCGGTCAGCCGCGCCAGCGTCGACACGACGGCCAGCAGCCTGGCCGGCCAGTACGGCGGCTCGATCGCCCGCACCTACAGCTCGGCGCTGCGCGGCTTCGAGGCCCGGCTCGACGCCAGGTCGGCGGCCCGCCTCGCGGCCCACCCGTCGGTGGCGTTCGTCGAGCAGAACCACACCGTCTCGCTGGCCGGCACCCAGCCCAACCCGCCGTCCTGGGGCCTCGACCGTATCGACCAGCCCAACCTGCCGCTGAACAGCTCGTACACCTACCCGAACGAGGGCAGCGGCGTCCGCGCCTACGTCATCGACACCGGGGTACGGACCAGCCACAACGACTTCAACCAGGCGAGCAGTGGCTACGACGCGGTCGACGGCGGAACCGCCGACGACTGCAACGGGCACGGCACCCACGTCGCCGGCACCGTCGGCGGCACCTCGTACGGCGTTGCCAAGGACGTGCAGATCGTCGGCGTACGCGTCCTCGACTGCAGCGGCAACGGCACCTACGCCGGGGTCATCGACGGCATCGACTGGGTGACCGCGAACGCGGTCCTGCCGGCCGTGGCGAACATGAGCCTCGGCGGCCCCGCCGACAGCTCGGTCGACCTGGCGGTCCAGAACTCGATCGACGAAGGCATCACCTACGTCGTGGCCGCCGGTAACGGCAACATCTTCGGCCAGCGCCAGAACGCCTGCAACTACTCGCCGGCCCGGGTCCCGGCCGCGATCACCGTCGGTGCGACCCAGAGCAACGACGCGGCCGCGAGCTTCTCCAACTTCGGCACCTGCGTCGACATCCTCGCGCCCGGCGTGAGCATCCCCTCGGCGTGGCACACCAACGACAGCGCCACGAACTCGATCAGCGGTACGTCGATGGCCTCCCCGCACGTCGCGGGCGCGGCCGCGCTGGTCCTGTCGCAGAACCCGACCTGGACGCCGCAGCAGGTTCGCGACGAACTGGTGAACACGTCCACCCCGAACGTGGTCACCAACGTCGGCACCGGAACCCCGAACCGGCTGCTCTTCGTCGGTGGCACGACCCCCCCGCCGACGAACAACTTCTCGGTCTCCGTCGCGCCGACCTCCGGCTCGGTCGTGGCGGGCGGCTCGGTGACCGCCACCGTCTCCACCGCCACCACGGCCGGCTCGCCGCAGGCGGTCAGCCTGTCCGCCAGCGGCCTGCCGAGCGGGGCGACCGCCTCGTTCAGCCCGGCCAGCGTCACCTCGGGCGGCTCCTCGACGCTGACCATCGCCACCACGGCGAGCACCGCGGCCGGGACGTACACCGTCTCGGTCAACGGCAGCGGCGCGGCCGGCACCCGGACGGCGACGTACACCCTGACGGTAACCGGTACCGGTGGCGGCTGCTCCGGCACCAACGGCACCGACGTGGCCATCCCGGACGGCGGCTCGGCGGTGACCAGCAGCATCGTGATCAGCGGCTGCAACCGCAACGCCTCGGCGACCTCGCGGGTGGCCGTGAACATCGTCCACACCTACCGCGGTGACCTGGTCGTCGACCTGCTGGCTCCGGACGGGACGTCGTACCGGCTGAAGAACAGCAGCGCCTCGGACAGCGCCGACAACGTCAACACGACGTACACGGTGAACCTGTCGTCGGAGGCGGCCAACGGCACCTGGCGACTCCAGGTCCGTGACGTCTACCTGGCGGACACCGGCTACATCAACACCTGGACCCTGACGCTCTAGTCGCAGGCTGGTCTCCAGGCCGGGGTCGATGCCGTGTTCGGCGTACGCGTCGGGGCAGGACGCGGCGGGCGGGTCCCAGCGTGCCCCGTCGCCTCC